>CAZTPJ010000037.1:0-34996 GCA_964614515.1 uncultured Phycisphaeraceae bacterium
TGAGGCGCTCGCGGGGCGATTGAAGTTCTATCAAAACGCCGTGGGCGCTGTGCCCAGCCCGATGGACTGCTTCCTGCTCCTGCGCAGCACCAAGACGCTGCACGTCCGCATGGATCGACACTGCGACAACGCGATGAAGGTCGCGCGGTTTCTGGAGAAGCACCCGGCCGTGGAGAGCATCACATACCCCGGCCTCGAATCACACCCACAGCACGCGATCGCAAAGCGGCAGATGCGCGGCCACGGCGGCATGATCACGATCATCCTCCGCGGCGGGCTTGACGCCTCGCGAAAGATGCTCGAACGCGTGCGAATCTTCTCGCTCGCCGAATCCCTCGGCGGCGTCGAAAGCCTCATCGAACACCCCGCCATCATGACCCACGCCAGCATCCCGCCGGACCTGCGTGCACAAATCGGCATCTCCGACGGCCTCGTGCGCCTGTCCGTGGGGATCGAGGATGTGGAGGATCTGGTGGCGGATTTGGAGCGGGCGCTGGGGTGAGGCAAGCGCGGCTGTCGCTCAGTGTTTACGAGGTTTGCGTGAGCCTGCCTTCGCTCAGCGCGTTCCAATCTTTGAATACATGCATGGGGTCGCAAAGAGCCGACATCGCCGGACTGCGTTCCGCGCCGATCAGCAGGCCGTGGACTCGCAGATGCAATGACTTTCGAGCCGAAGCCACGGCGGTTGTGGTGGTGCCGGGAACGGGGAACTCGCCGTCGCTGACGACGATCACATCCGCTCTTGACCACTTGGCGGCTTCGACGCGCTTGAGCGCCCGGCTCATCGGCTCGGCTACGTCTGTGCCGCCGTGGAACGAGCAGCCGAGGAATTCCAAGAGGGCTTGCACGCTTCCGCGTTTGGTCGTCAGGTCGAACTCGGCCACTTGCGTTGGCCCGCTGAAGGCGTACAGGAAGCAATCTCGCTTTTCCAGGCTTGCGATTCGAACGGCTTCGAGCGTAACTGCCTTGGCTATGGTTTCGGGCGAGCCCTGCATGGAGCCGGACGTGTCGAGGCAAACGATGATCGGGCCGCGTTCCTGTTTCCTCTTCGGGCGATTGGCGTCGCGGGCCTCCGTGCCTGCGTCGTCGGCCATGAACCGCCCCTGCTCAACGCCGCGCACGCGGTACGTCGCCAAGGCCCGCTCGGCCCGCTTGGCGTGCCACAGCAGACGAAGCGCGGGGCGGATAAACAGGATCGCTTCAGATGGGAGCATCCGGGCGATGTCGCCCGAGCGTTCCACGCCTCGCGTGTCGTGCGGCACGGCGGGCGTGTGGATGTCGCGGAGTTCGGCGGGAGCGCGGCGGACGGGGCCGAAGAGGCGTTCGAGGATCGGTGCCTCATCGGGCTTCTCGGTACTCTGCATCCTTCCGAGTTGGCGCACCACGTCCTGAATCTGCGGCAGTTTCTTGAGCAAGCCCGCCAATCGCTTGGCATCCTGCCAACCGGTGTGGCGCAGCACGGTGCGCGACAGGTCCCAGCCAAGGCCACACATGCCGCCGAGTTCGCCGAAGACCTCTTCGATGGCGGCCCAGGCACGAAGGCGTTCGCCCCATGCGGCGGCCATCGCGGCGGCGGCTTCTTCGCCCGCTTTCGTGGCGGCCTGTTGTTCCGCCTGCGCACGCAACTTGTTCTTGTCGGCCTGCGAGAGCGGCGGCCCGGCCTTCTTCTTCGTCTCAATGCCGCCGACTTGCTGCGGCTGGCGGCGCTTCTCTTCGATTGCCACCAACTCCCGAAAGAGCTGGTCGGCATTCCGCGCTGTCCGGGTGTCCGCTGCCGTGGCCTCGTCGATGATGCTGAGCATCACCGCGTCGGTGAGGTCCGGCGTCTCGCGGCAATAGCGAGGCAGGCCCGATTCGTCGAGCCACCCCACGATCTTCTCTTTGATCGGCGAAGCGGGCCACGGGAGCGTGTGGGCCTGCGGGACGCGGCCTTCGAGCAAGGCCGCGCGAAGGTCGGCGACGCCCGTGATGCGGGCTTCGAGATCGTGGCCCGGCCCGGTGACGACGGCGGCGTACAGAGCGTCCGGCAGACGCTCCAAGGCGGCGTCACGGAGCGCGACGGTTGCGCCGGGGGTGGTTGTGGGATCGGCTGGCACGGCGGCTTATCCCTGTTCCTCGCTGTCGTCGGTCCCGGTCGCATCCGGGGCAGCGTTCAAATCCAAGTCCTTCTCTACGGGCAACTGCTGGAAGCCCTGTTTGGCCTTCTCCAACCGTGCAAGCACGTCGGTCGCCCGCTTGATGTGCTCTTGAAGGTTGCGGACGGCGGGCGCGGCAAACGCGGAATCGAGCCAGATGTGACCTCGGATGTCCTGATCGAGCTGCTTCGTCTCTTGCTTCGACCAAGTCACAAACTGCGCGATCTCCTTGAGAATGCCTTCCACCCCGTTTATTCTTCCTTGAATGTGGCCCTTGGAAAAAGGCAGATGGAGAAACAACTTCTCGTTCTGTCTCCATCCACCGTGGTTGTAGTGCCCCTGTTCTTCGGTCGTGTCGTTGCCATCGGGTCCACGATACAGCTGCCGGTTTCGACTATCTGTCTTGGGCGTAAGTGATCGCTCTTTGTCCTCTTTCAGCTTTGCCTCCCACGCCGCCGCAATCTTGTTGAATCGTTCCGGTTCGCGCGGCGAAACAGCCCCAGCCCGTTCCTCGTACCACTTGCCGAGCGTCGCCTGCTCCTCAGGCTTGTGCCACAGACAATGCTGCAAGAGCCAGCAGTCCCACACCGACACGGCCGCACGCCCCTCGGTGTGCGCGGCCACTTGCAGCAGGAACAGCGCCTTCCGCCAGCGTCGGTCGGAAACCGGAATCTTCTGGTCTTGGCAGAACTTCCGCATCGCCTTCAGGAGCGACGCGACCTCAGCCGGGACCGTGACCTTGAGCGCGGCCGCGTGGATGTGCTCGATGTCGGGCGGGGTGAGTCGGTCGGCTTCGGGGATGTTGGGCTTGGCTTGCCCGCGCAGGTCTAGCAACTTGGCGAACCCCAGTTCGGAGACGGGAGCGACGTGGTACCGTACGAGAAACCGGTCGTACAAGGCGAGCAGTTCTTCCTCCTGCGGCAGTTCATTGCTTGCCCCGACCACCGACACCAAAGGCGTCTTGATGCGCTGCGTGCCGTTGTCGAACTCCCGCTCATTCAGGAGCGTGAGCAGCGCGTTGAGGATCGCGCTGTTGGCCTTGAAAATCTCGTCGAGGAAGGCGACGGCGGCGGTAGGCAGGTAGCCGTCGGTTTGCCGCTGGTACTTGTCTTCTTCAAGGGCCTTGATCGAGAGCGGCCCGAAGAGTTCTTCGGGTACCGAGAAGCGGGTCAGCAACCTTTCAAAGTAAGTCTGGCCGGTGAACGCGAGCCGAAGACGGCGGGCCAGTTCGCTCTTGGCCGTGCCGGGAGGCCCGATGAGCAACACATGCTCCCCCGCGAGCGCTGCGAGGAGTGCGAGCCTGATGGGAATGTCCCGTTCGATCAGCCCTTCCGAGAGGGCATCGCGGATGTGTTGCAAGCGGGGCTTGAGCGCAGCCTGAGGCCTTGTCTGAGATTGTGTATTAGCCGTGGTCTGGTTCCCTGCCACAGAGCCCATCGCGACACCTCCACGATCGAAACTCCTATGCCCAGCTATCGCAACAGAGTATAGGGAATGACAGGTTTAGCACAACAGGTTGTCCACCTTCATCAATGAGTGCCGATGATTGTCGTCCTATAACGCGGATTCCGGCCACGATTTTGCAGTTGACACGCGGTTGGTCTTCCAGTATGGTGCATCTTCACGGAGGCAGAGAGAGAGCCGGCCGGGTGTGGCCGGGGTTCCGGTTTGCGCGACAACTCGGCTTCGTTTCGGCGTGGCCGGGTGTGAGTCGTGGCGCGCCGGGGGAGTTTTCCTTGAGTAAGGGAGGGCACGGCCGGGGTGAAGACCCGGGCTGACCCTCCGCGCTGACGGCGCTGTAGACGAGTGTTGGCGGTGTGGCGGAGTGGCCGTGGTGCTTGGTGAGTCAATCATGTCGATGCGTGGCCATGCACGCTGCCGACGCAGGTGGCGGGGAAGCCCGTTTGAAACGGGCTTGGGTGCCTTGAAGCGTTGTACGAGTCGTTCGAGTGCTGTCGTCCGGGTGGGGTAGTCGGGCCGAATGCGGCCGGGAATGCCGTGAGTTCGGCATGGCCATGCAGGGCCACGGCCGTGGCACGCGGCCCCTCCGGATCCGACAGACTTTGGCGGTTGTATCCGGGGGCATGTGGCGGTACACTGGCGGTTCTGACGGCCTGTCCGCGGGGCGGGCCTTCAGGAGGGTTGCAGCGCGCCAACCGGCGCGACTGGAAGGAAGGGTTCACATGTTCACGAACATGAAGGCGGCGCGGTGCTTTGTCGGATCGCTTCTCGGACTGTTGACCGCCACGGCCGTGGCGCAGGTGACGCCGACGTTCGTCACGGAGTTTGAGTATGCCGGTGGTACGGTGATCTCGCCGTCGCGCCCGCTTGAAGAGCAACTTCGCAACGTGGGCGGGCGTGTGGTGATCCCGGAGTTTCCGATCCCCGGCGGCGGGACGATCGACCTGGAACTGACGCGCTTTCATGTGACGACGCCGGCGACGAAGTTCGTCGTCGGTCGCAAGGGCCAGCCGGATCAGGTGCTGGACTTCGATCATCAGAGCATCGTGCATCTTCGCGGCAAGGTGGCGGGCGTGGATACATCGCACGTCGTGTTGACGGTGTCGCCGTGGGGGAGCGCAGGTCGCATCGAGATGACGCCGAGCGGCCCAATCTATGGGATTGCCTCGCGGATGGATGCGCAGACGCCGCTGCCCGACGGCCGTCTGGTCGTGTTCCCCGGCAAGAGCGGATTTTCGCCGACCTCGTCGATGCCCGCGTGGTGCGGGACGGACACGTCGGGGTGGAAGCCGATCGCGCCGCCGCAGGGAGCGCCCGATGGTGGGCTGCGCATCAAGGGCCTGCAACAACTTCAACTCGCCGTCGAAACGGACTATGAGTACTACTCACGGTACAACGACCTCAACGCGGCCGGAGCGTATGTCGTGCAACTCTTCGCGCAGGTGAGCGACATCTACATTCGCGACGTGAACTGCCATGTGCAACTGACGTTCGTGCGGCTGTGGGATGATCCCAACGACCTGTTCAACGAACCTGATCCGCTCGGGCCGTTTCGCAACTACTGGAACGCGAATATGGGTCATGTGACGCGAGACACGGCCCTGTTCCTCTCCGGGCGACGAAATCTGCCATGGGGTGGCGTGGCATACCTGCCCGGTTTGTGCAACAACAACTCATATTCCGTGTGTGGCTATACAACCGGTTTCTTCGCCGACCCCACCATTCCGCACGTCTTCAACCACGACATCATGGTGACGGCCCACGAGATCGGGCACAACTGCAACACGCCGCACACCCACGACCTTGGCCTTGACGAGTGTGACGATGGCACGAGCCAGCCTCAGCGAGGGACCATCATGTCATACTGCGGCCAGACATTCACCGGCGGCAACGCGAATCAAGACCTGCGATTTGACACGGTGACGGCCGGGATCATGTACGACTACACCCACTCGGTCAGTTGTCTCGCCGATGACTGCAACGGCAACGGCGTGGCCGACGCGACGGACATCACGAACGGCACCAGTCTGGACCTCAACGGCAACGGCATTCCGGATGAATGTGAAGACTGCAACAACAACCAGCGCCTGGACGATGAGGACATTCGACTTGGCTTCAGCCTCGACCTCAACGGCAACGGCATCCCCGACGAATGCGAGCCGGATTGCAACAACAACGGCGTGCCTGACGACATGGACTTCCTGCCGCGCATCGGCAACATCGTCTTCCACGACAACTTCGAAACCGACACGGGCTGGACGCTGACGAACTTGGGCGCCACCAGCGGCGACTGGGAGCGCGGCGTGCCGGTGAACGATCCGCAGTGGGAGTATGACCCCGCCAGCGATTATGACGGCTCGGGTCAGTGCATGCTCACCGAGAACGCGCCGGGCAACACCGACGTGGACAACGGCGCGACGCGCATCACCTCGCCGCGAATCGACATGAGCGTCGGCGGCCTCTCCGTCTCGTATGCGTATTACCTGAATCTGACGCGATCGGGCCAGGAGGATCGGATTCTCGTCGAGGGCAACTCCGCCGACGGCGCCGGGGCCTGGGCGCAGCTCGCCTCGCACAACACCAACGGCGGCCTCGACTGGCGCGTCCACGTCATCACGCCGCAGGACTTCATCAACGCCGGACTCGCGCAGACCTCGACCATGCGCTTCCGCTTCACCATCAACGACAGCAATCCGCAGAGCATCGTTGAAGGCGGGCTTGACGCGTTCATCGTCGGCGAATACATCCCGGCCGTGAGCGTGGACACCAACCTCAACTGGATCCCCGACGAGTGCGAGCCGGACTGCGACAACAACCAGGTCATGGACTACGCCCAGATTCAGGCGAACATGGCTTTGGACCTGAATCGCAACATGATCCTCGATTCGTGCGAAGACTGCAACAACAACCAGACACCCGACATCATCGACCTCGATCATGCACACAACGTCTGGATCACCACCAAGGAACAGCCCATCATCCGCGAATACTTCTCGCTCTACGGCACGCAAACCAACCTCTCCGACAACGCCGGCATCCAGGAAGGACAGGATCTCATCATCACGCCCGATCGCCGCGTGCTCGTGACGAGCAAACTCGACTCGCGCGTGCTCGAGTTCTCCGTCGGCGGACAGTTCGTCGGCAATCTTGTGAGCAGCGGCGCGGGCGGACTGTCTGATCCCGCCGGGATGCTCGTGCATAACGATGACCTGCTCGTCGCCAGCGCCGGCACCAACAGCGTCAAGCGATATGACCTGACCACGGGCGCATCACTGGGCGACTTCATCGCCGCGGGTTCCGGCGGACTCGTCGGTCCCTTCGGCGTGACGCACGGCCTCAATGGCAATATCTTCGTCACGTCCAGCGACAACCGAGTACTCGAATATGACGCGGACACGGGCGCGTTCATCGGCGAGTTTGTCACGGCCGGCAGCGGCGGACTCAGTGAACCGCGCGGACTCCTCTTCATGCCAGAGACCGACAAACTCCTCGTCGTCAGTTACGGCTCCAACAATGTGCTTCAGTATGACGGAACGACCGGCGCGTTTGAACGCCAGTTCAACGTCAACGGCACGGCCACGGTCCTCACGCTCGATCAGCCGTGGTGCATCCGCCGTGGACCCGAGGGACACGTCTACGTCAGCCGCTCGCACGATCACGAATCCGGCGGCGGCGGGCCTTCGCCCCTCCACCTCACCAACGCCCGCATCTATCACTTCAATCCCGTCAGCGGCTTCCTCGAACGGGCGTACATCCAGGGCGTGAACTCCGGTATCGAACACGCAACCGGCTTTGACTTCGTGCCCGACGCGGGGACGGATTGCAACTTCAACCAGATCCCCGATGAATGCGACATCACGTCCGGGCGTTCGCAGGATGTGAACAACAACGGCATCCCCGATGAATGCGAAGGCAACGTCTGCTACCCCGACTGCGACCAGTCCACCGGCCCCGGCGTCCTCGACATCTTCGACTTCCTCTGCTTCGGCAACAACTTTGATCAGGGCAACGCGTACGCCTGCGACTGTGACACCAGCACGGGGCCGGGGGTGTGTGACATCTTTGATTTTCTGTGCTTCGGGAATGCGTTTAGTGTGGGGTGTCCATAGCGGCTAGCATCTTTCCGGGCCGAGTTGATCGTGCGTCACACGATATCTCGGCTCTGACAACTCGGAGGCATAGCGATGGCAAGTCATGCGATCACGAGTTGCTGTGTGCGCGCAACGTGGGTTGGGATGTTCGTGGCGGTAGGTGCTGCGGCCGGTCAATCGCCTCTCTGGGAGCGGCAGTTCGGGACGAGCCGGCACGAACTATTGCGTGCGGGGGCGCCGGATGGTGCAGGAGGGTTGTTCGTTGGCGGCGGGACGTTTGGGCATCTTGGCGGCGTGAACGCCGGGCGGTTGGACGCATGGCTGGCTCGCTACAACGACTCAGGCGACCAGATCTGGGTGCGACAGTTCGGCACCAGCGTTGACGATGGTCTTGAAGCCATCGCCGCGGATTCGACCGGCGGGGCGTTTGTCGGTGGATTCACCGATGGCGACCTTGGCGGAACCAGCGCTGGCGATCGTGATGCGTGGCTGGCGCGATATGACAGCGATGGTGATCAGGTTTGGATCGTGCAGCGCGGCAGTGTCGGCTTCGACGGCATCGCGCGAATCGCGCCGGATGGTTCGGGCGGCGTGTTCGTCTGCGGCTACACGAGCGGAGATATCGGCGGGTCGAACGCCGGCGACTTTGATGCGTGGATCGCACGCTATGATGAGCACGGGCGCGAGTTATGGATTCGGCAGTTGGGGACGGGGTACTTCGACATCGCGCAAGCGATCGCGTTCGATGGGTCTGGCGGCGCGTATGTGACCGGAAGCACCAGCCACCACCTTGGTGGAGTCAATCGTGGACTTTCAGATGTCTGGCTGGCGAGGTACGGAGCTTCGGGCGAACAGATCTGGATACGTCAGTTCGGCACGCAGAGTTCCGAAGCCCCTTTCGGCATTGCGGTGGACGCCTCGGCCAACGTCTATCTCGGCGGGTTGACGACAGGCGCGTTCTATCCGGGTGTCCGAACTGGCGGTGCCGATGCATGGTTGTCCAAGTTTGATGGTGCTGGCAATCAAATCTGGATTCGTCAGTTTGGCACGGACGCTGACGATGCGGTTCGCGGCGTCGCAACCGACGCTTTCGGCGGAGTGTTTGTGTGCGGCGAAACGCACGGCAACCTCGGCGGTTTGAACATTGGCATGGCTGACGCCTGGCTCGCGCGGTTTGACGACCAGGGCCGACAGGTCTGGCTTCGACAATTTGGAACCACGGTCACGGATGCCGCTCAAGTGATCGTCACGGACTTTGATGGCAGGCTCTACCTGGGCGGGTCTACAGAGGGCGATTTAGCTGGGCCTGGCGCTGGCGATGGAGATGTCTGGATCGCGCGTTGGACAACCGATTCCTCATGCTATCCGGATTGTGATCAATCCACCGGCCCCGGCGTCCTCGACATTTTCGACTTCCTCTGCTTTGGCAACCGTTTCACGGCCGGGGATCCTTACGCTTGCGACTGCGATACCTCAACCGGTCCCGGCATCTGCGACATCTTTGACTTTCTCTGCTTCGGCAACGCGTTCAGCGCGGGGTGTCCATAGCCGACATAAGGCAACCGCAAAGTCCGTTGGATCCGGTGGGGCGGGCGTCTCGCCCGCCTCCCCTGCGTGTCCGACGCGCGATAAAGCGTTCCGACCTCGTTTGCGTGAGCACTCTTGCGGTTGCCTTCGAAACAGACACGTCGGCTGATGCGAGTCTGAACACACGCGGCGACGGCCGTGGCGGGGCCGCGCGCTGTGAACTCCTATTGAACCCCAGAGGCCTTCGCGGGATGGAACCGAATCGCGGGGTCTCGCGAAAGATGGGTATCGAAGTCGCGTCGGAATGGCGCGAGCCAGGCCGTCCGGAGGGAGAAGAGAGAGAACATCCGGCCGGGTAAGTGTGGGAGGGGCCGCCTGCGGCGCTGCGTGATCGCTGCGCCGCGGGTCCGGCGCCTTGATGAGATAGTGATGGACGCCGACCCGAGATATCGGGCGGCGTTCTGATGCGCGGAGGGATGGGCGGGATGGTCGCGATGCGCGGCCGTGGGAGCGGGCGCAAAGGCGACCGTCAAACGCGTCAGGTCTTGCCAGTTCGTCAATCCGTGGTAGAACTGTACGAGGGAGCCGCCATCGCGCGGCCGTTATCAGGCGTGACGCTTGGGAGAATCTGAGAAAGGACTCGAAAGTGAATACCAGGTCATTGCGTTCCGTGGCCGGTTCTGTGGCCATTGCGCTGGCGGCGGGAACCGTGTGCGTGCCTGTCATGGCCGATGTCGTTGTCGGCGCATCCTTGCTTCAACATGGTGACGGCGTCACGCGCCTCGTGCTGCCCGGCGGAGAATTTCACTCGACGAGCCGCGAGGTCGTCGACCTTCGCACGATCGTCGTGCCCGGCACAACCGAAACGGTGATCCTGTGGAACGAAGTTGACCAGGGGGGGGTGATTCCGCACTACGCCCTCAGCCGCGACGGCCAGACGCTCGCCGGCCGAGTTCGTGAAACGTCATATGACATGGACCTGCGCTACGGCCGCTTTGATCCGCTGGTCGATGGCGAACCGGCCGTGCATCCGCTCCTGCGTGCGCCGTCCAGCAACGAGCAGTATCTCGTGCAGTTCTGGGCGCCGCCAACGGACGCGATGCGGGCGCAGATCGAGGCGCTCGGCGGGAACGTGGAGCGATATCTCGCGGGCGGGGCCGGTTCGCACATCGTGTGCATGTCGCCGCAGGTGCGAGACTCGGTGGCCGTGCTGCCGTTCGTGCGATGGATCGGCGCGAATCATCCGGCGTATCGGATGGATGCGGCCGCGCGAAAGGCCGTGAGGCAAGACATCGCAAGCGTTGCCCCGGCGCGATGGAGCATCAATGTCTATCGCCAGGGCGCAGCGCAGCAGGATGAAGTCGCGAATCTCGTCAGGTCCCTCGGCGGCGCGGTGAACATGACGCAGCCGGACCTGTTCCGCATGGAAGCGATGCTCACGCCGGCGCAACTGCTTCAAGTTTCGCACCTGAACATCGTGGAGTTCATCGACGCCTGGGGCGGTCCTGGCGAGGTGGACATGGACATCGGGCGTGAACTGATGGGGACGAACTTCGTGCAGTCCGGCGGGTTGAACTTCGCCGGCCAGGGCGTGCGCGGCGAGATCTTCGACACCGAACTCTGCACGACGCATACCGAATGGCTGAACCCACCGATCATTCACAGCGTGGGCACGAGCGGATCGAATCACGGCACGAGCTGCTTCGGCATCTGCTTCGCCCGCGGCGCCAGCCCGCAGTACAAGGGCCATATGCCGCAGGGCCAGGGCATCTTTTATCGCGGGGCTGACTCGACGCAGTTCGGCGGGACGCATCGCACGCGCTTGCAGATCGCGCAGGAAGCCGTGAACCCCACCGGGCCGTATCGCAGCGTCTTCCAGACATCGAGCGTCGGCAGCACGCGGACGTTCTTCTATACGTCGATTTCGGCGGAGATGGACACCGTGCTGTTCATGACGGACTATTTGCACTGTCAGAGCCAGTCCAACGCCGGCAACCAGGACAGTCGTCCGCAGGCGTGGGCGAAGAACATCGTCTCGGGCGGCGCAGTGCAGCACCGCAACACACTCTCGCGCAGCGATGATGGCGTCTCCGGCGCCTCCACCGGTCCCGCGCAGGATGGACGCATCAAGCCCGATCTGGCCGGGTTCTATGACGGCATCGCCACCACCGCCGGATGCTCATACACCGCCAGTTTCAGCGGCACGTCGGGCGGCACACCGATGGTCTGCGGCACGATCGGCCTGTTCTTCCAGATGTGGCACGAAGGCGTCTTCGCCGGACACGGCGGCGGATCGACCGTCTTCGAAAGCCGCGCGAAACTCACCACGGCCAAGGCCGCGATGATCAATACCGCGTATCGCTATCCCTTCAATGTACTCAATCGCTATCGCCAGGGCTGGGGCATGCCGGACCTGCGCAAGTTGTACGAACGGCGCAACAAGACGATCATCGTCGATGGCGATGCGTCCGTCGCGCACGCCGGCGTCGTGTCATACACCATCGAAGTCGCCGTGGGAGAACCGGAACTCAACCTCACCATGGTCTACATCGAGCCGGCCGGGCCGCTCGTCAACTCGCAGAACCGCGTCAACGACCTCTCGCTTCGCGTCACGTCGCCCTCGGGCACGATCTATTGGGGCAACCACGGCCTCAAGACCGCCAACGTCTCATCCCCCGGCGGCGCATCGGACACCAAGGACACCGTTGAATGCGTGTTCATCATGAACCCCCCGGCCGGGGAATGGACCGTCGAAGTCTTCGGCGATGAAGTCGTGTTCGACACGGACTTCACCACGCCCGGCACGCAGGCGCTCTTCAGTTTGTGGATCACCGGCGCGACAGTTCCGGCCGGGTGCTACGCCGATTGCGACCAGAACACCGGCGCAGGGACCCTCGACATCTTCGACTTCCTCTGCTTTGGCAACCGCTTCTCCACCGGTGATGGTTACGCCTGCGACTGCGACCAGAGCACCGGCCCGGGCGTGTGCGATATCTTCGACTTCCTGTGCTATGGCAATGCGTTTGCGGGGGGATGTCCGTAGTCATCGCGTGCCGAGGCCACGGCCCTGCTTGGCCGCGTTGAGCGTGCATGACGGGGGTTCGCATTGGGGATACCCCCAAATCGACTCCGAATGCGGGAAATATGGGTTGACACGGCGAGCACCCTCATGGTAATCTGGGTGAATCGTCGGTCATCACATTTCACCCGCAGAAGAAGGGAGCACACCATGAACGCACACGTTTCATCTCTCTCTCTCTCTCTCTCTCTCTCTCTACCTTTAAGGCGAGAGTTCAGCACGATCAGCGCTGGGCGGTCGCGTGGGGAGTTGTGATGCTGATGTTCTTCGTCGCGGCCGTGCCGGCCGCGGCGCAGCAGACGCCGAGGGAGAGGTTGCAGAACATATTCGAGAGTGTGCAGTTCCACGAAGTCGGCGAGCGAGTGCGCACGGTCTACGGCGCGAGGATGACAGTGGGCAAGACACCCAGCGAAGCGGCCACGGCATGGCTCGCTCTCTACGGCGATGTGTTCGCTGACGGTCCGCTCGATGTCGAAGAATTCCGGGCCATGCCACGCCCGAAGCATGAAGGAACCGTACTCATGTATCGCCAGCGCATGGATGATCTGCCGGTGCTCGGCTCATCGCTGCGCGTGATGACGTTCGGCGAGGATCCATCGCGCGTGGTCTATGCAGCGGCGCGAGTTGCGATTCGCCCTAAGGGCGGGCTACCGGAGCCGAAAGTGACGCCGAGGCAGGCCGTGGAAGCGGCCGAGAAGCACCCCGAGGCCGAAGGCCTCACGAACTGGTCCGAGCCGGACTTGGTGGCGATCTACGACGATTCGCCTGCGGGCGATGCCGTGGCCTATCCGGTGTGGCGTTGCGCCGGCACGCGTGCTCAGCCCTACGAGTCTAAGACGTTCTACATCAACGCCGTGACAGGCGAAGTCTCACGGCACCACTCCAACATCATGCGCTCGATGGACATCACGGGAACTGCAACCGGCAAGGCGACACCTGCGGATTCCAACGCCAATCCGGAAGAACTGGGGCCGGATACGTCAACACCGACAACACAGTGCCCCAACGATCCAGATACCTTCAACATCCGGGATCTGCTAATCCGTGCGTTCCAAGGGACCACGCTCATCGCCACGGCCTCAACTGGCGCCAACGGCGCGTACACGCTGGAGATGGCCGGGACGCAGACGGTCGATGTGCATGCCTCGCTCATTGGCCCGAGCTGGGAGGTGTTGGATGGCAGGACCGAAACGTGGGGCGAACCGATCGATCCGATCATCGTCACCAATGTCACCAACCCCGCCACCGGCGTAAATTTTGCTTTTAATTCTTCACCGACCGAATTCGGCACTGCGGCCATGAATGCGCACTTGAGTATGGCTCGAACATGGGAGTATCTGGGCCTTGAAATCGATGTGATGCCCTCCGCACTGGTTGTTGTTCATAGCGACACGGATTCCTGCAATGCCTACTTTGTTCCTCCCGGAGACGACCCGGATGATCCGCCCTACCCCGGTGTTCTGAAGTTCTTCCAGAGTACGTCGAGTTGCCCGAATTCGGCCTACGCAACCGTGATCGCGCACGAGTACGGGCATTTGCTTGCTTGGTACTTGCTAGGCATCGAGAATCTCGGCACCAACGCGTTTACATGGGCGTTCCACGAGGGATTCGCCGATACTCTTGGTCACTTGGTATTCGACAGCGATGTCATGGGACAGGATTGGTCCGGTTGCGGCAATCATCTGCGCGAACCCTTGGACTTCGACCCATCATACCCTGTGTGTCCGCCAGGCTCGCAGTATAACCGATACGAAGCGGGCATGCTGCTCAGCGCCCTGTGGCTTGACATTCGAAGCGAACTCGGTGCTAACGACACGCAGACGTTGTTTCAGGCATGGATCGGGCTCGCGCAACTGCCCACAACGCTGGTTTCCTGTTCTGGTTGGTCAATCCAACTCCCGCAGGCCGCTGACGAGGGGACGCTCATCGAAATCCTCACCGCTGACGCACCGGACAGCAACCCAGTGAACGCCGTGCATCTGGAGGAAATCTGCGACATTTTCTTCGAAAGAAATATCGACACGGGCGTTTGCCCGGATTCTGCCGGTGGCCTTCGCCGTGCGGACTGCGACCGCTCCGGAACTCTGGATTTGTTCGACTTCCTGTGCTTCCAGAACCAATTCGCGGCCGGTGCTCGATACGCGGACTGTGACCGAGATGGTCGTCTGACGGTTCTCGACTTTGTGTGCTTCCAAGAACGCTTCGTCGCGGCAAATCGCTGATGTGAAGGGAGAGGGCGCTATGCATTGTCATTGCATCGTTGTCTATTTGGGTTCGCGACGGTTTGCCGTGCTGGCGTTGGTCGCTTGTACAACGTTCGGCACCGCCGTTCCGCTCAATGCCCAAAATTGCAAATGGGAATCGTTGATGGGAGGTGGATCGTCAACACGCGTTCGTTCGATCGTCGCTTTCGATGATGGAACTGGGCCGGGGTTGTACGCAGCTGGCAACTTTGAGGCCGTGGGCGGAACGGGGGCGAAGTACGTTGCGAAGTGGGATGGCCAACGGTGGTGGCCGTTGGGCACCGGAATCGGTCATGTGTACGCGTTGGCCGTCTTCGACGATGGAACAGGGCCTGCGCTGTATGCTGGCGGCTACTTCACACGCGCGGGCACGATCGAAGGCAACGGCATCGCGAAGTGGGATGGCCACGAGTGGTCCGCCCTCGGGTCGGGCATGTTCAGCATGGGTCCATTCGGCCCGGATCATGTGGTCAAGGCACTGGCCGTGTTCGACGACGGCGCCGGACCTGCGCTTTATGCCGGTGGTCACTTCGACGAGGCTGACGGCTTGCCCGCTAAGAGCATTGCGCGATGGGATGGTAAGCAATGGACTTCCGTCGGCAGCGGATTGACCAACGGCTTTGGCGATGCGGGCGAGGTCCGCGCGCTCGCCGTGTACAACGATGGCTCCGGCCCCGCGCTCTACGCGGCTGGCGCTGTCTACTCCATCGGCGCCACAGTCGGCTCTTTAGTCCGATGGAAAGGCCAGGAATGGGAGCCCGTTGGCGGTGGCGTCACGAGTTTTCCAGACACCCTCGGCGTTTTTGACGACGGAACAGGCCCCGGCCTTTACATCGGTGGACAGGTCTACACCGCTGGCACACTCGGCGTCAATCGCATTGCGCGATGGAACGGCCATCAGTGGTCCTCTCCGGGCGGGGGCACTGACCATTCCGTTCTCTCTCTCGGCGTCTTCGACGACGGACGTGGTCCCGCACTCTACGTCGGCGGTTCGTTCTTCAACTCCGGCGGCACACGCACCATGGGCATCGCACGCTGGGATGGCCAGAACTGGGAGGCCCTCGGCGATGGACTCTGGTACACGCAGGCCATCGGCCCCGCCGCCAACTCGCTGGCTACCTTCGACGATGGCTCCGGCCCGGCGCTCTACGTCGGCGGTTCCTTCTACGAAGCCGGAAGAGTCCCCGCCCGTTCCATCGCCCGCTGGAAGTGCGCCACCTGCTTCGCCGACTGCGACCAGTCCACAGGCCCGCGAATCCTCGACATCTTCGACTTCCTCTGCTTCGGCAACCGCTTCGCCGTGAACGACCCCTACGCCTGCGACTGCGACCTCTCCACCGGCCCGGGCATCTGCGACATCTTTGACTTCTTGTGTTTCGGCAATGCGTTCAATGCGGGATGTCCGTAGAGAAAACTCAAAGCAGCAAAGCAGCGAATCTGAGGGCCGCACGGCGACAGATTGACCCGGCGATCGGATCGTCAGGGTTGTGGCGTTCGCCATGGCCACGCGGGGCCGAGGCCATGGCACACGGCGTGAATTGGGGCTTGGCAGTCTCCCGGCCGTGGCAAAACCCTTGGCAAGCAACCTCCGGCGATGGCCGACATACACTCTTATGGCGAGGGAGCGATTCCTTCATCGGTGGGTCCGCTATTTCGGAGGTTTGGTCATGAGCATGCGTGTTGGGATGGTCGCGGTGCTGGTCGCCGGGGTTTTCGTGTCTGCTACGGCCGCACAGATCTTGCCGCCGCCCTCGGCCCCGGCCGAACGCAAGGAATACGTCCCTCCGCCCCCGCCCCCGCCGCGCCCGCCGGTCGAGGCCACGCGTCGCCCCACCACGCCGCAGGCGCCGAAGTTCAACGTACCCGACCTCGCGTATGTCCCCATCGTGAAGAAGGATGATGAGGGCAAGGTCATCCGCATCGACAAGGACATCGACTTTGTCGCGATGAAGCACAACCCGATGATCGGCCCGGCCACGGTCGAGAAAATCCGCCCGGCCGTGAAGGAGTGGATCGAAAAGACCGAAGCCCTCGTGCTCGACAACGTGGACATCGTGATGGAGGTTGACACCGGCCTGTTCGATCGGCTCGACTTCAGCAATGAACAGGATGTGATGCTCGCCAACGAAGCGTTCAAGGCGCTGTTCGTCATCGGCCCCGTCTCAACATACCTCATCAAGGCCGAGGCATGGGAACGCGTGCAGTTCGACTTTAACCAGAAGATCCTGCAGGAATACAAGCAGGCCGTCAACATGGAACTCGCAGAGTACCTCGCGGCCAAGCACGGCGACGATCGCAAGGCGATCATGCAAGAGGGCGCCAAGCACCTTTTCACGGATCTGTGCCGCGATGCGCTCGAATGCTATCGCAGGCTCCTGCTCCTGGGCGCGACGCACATTGAAGCCGTGGCCCCGGCCGTCGCGGCGAATCTCGCCGGCGGCGAGTCGATGGAGTCGTTCGTCGCGGCCGTCAAAGCAGCGAAAACCGACGCGGACCGGCTCGAAGCCATGCGGAAGTTGATGAAGGCGATGGACTTCGACGGGCAGCAGGGCCTGCTCATGCACGCGATCGAAAAGCGCGGCGATCCGGACATGCACATGCTCGATGACGCGGGCGTCAAACCCGAAGGCACGCAACTTCAGGAACCGGGCGTGGGTTGATCGCTGGCACGATGGGGATCTCGATGAGTAGCCCGACGGTCAGGAAGGGCTCTTCTGAAGCCAACCGATAAGAAGCCCGACCGTCAGGAGGGGCTCTTCTTCTGTACGCCACGTGCATCCCGTCCAACCTGCGCCGCGGTTTACCCACGAAGCACTTCACACGCTCGCCCGATTCCAAGCCCTCCCTCACGGTCGGGCTTCTTACACGCCAAAGCCATGACGCTCCCTCTTCATGCCGAAGGCATGGTCGGTCGTAGCCGGGGGTCGTCGCCGCGCTTCGCGGCGACACCCCCGGAACGCACGCCCCCCCTCTCGCACCCCGAAGGGGTGTTCGTGACATGGATCGCTCGGGATCTCTGCGCGATGTGAATCACGAGCAGTCCTTCGGATTGCATTCCGAATCGAACATTTACTGAGGCAGGTGATTCGCTTTCCGGTGGTGTCGCTTGGCGAAGCGCCATCGCTCCATGACCGGCGATTGACGACCGCGCCTTCGGCGTGAAGCCCCGCCACGGAGTGGCGGGGTACCCGAGACTCGCCACGGAGTGGCGGGGTACCCGAAGCCCGGCGCATTCTTCTCTGATAATTCGCGCCGTCTCGCGATCCGTGACCTTCAGCGCTACCCTTTGCCTCACTTTTCAAAGGGGATGCGGGGCATGGCGGCAGAACGCTACCACTTCAAACTTGATCCGGAAGAGTCGCGGCAACTCGTCGATCGGTTGCTCGCGCCATTTCATCGCTTTGCCAGTTTCGGCGCCTCCGGCGGCGTCGTCCTGATGATCTGCACTGTCATCGCCCTGGTCTGGGCCAACTCGCCCTGGGGCGATGTGTACGAATGGCTCCGTCACGATGTGCTGCTCACGGCCGGGGTCGGTTCATGGTCGATGTCGAAGAACGTCGAGTGGTGGATCAACGATGCGCTGATGGCCGTGTTCTTTTTTGTCGTCGGTCTTGAAATCAAGCGCGAAGTGTTGGTGGGGGAGTTGAGTTCGCCCAGGCGTGCGGCGTTGCCGATTGTGGCGGCGATCGGCGGCATGGCCGTGCCGGGGTTGCTGTATGCGAGTTTGAATCTCGGGCTTGAGTCGATGCGTGGGTGGGGTGTGCCGGTGGCGACGGACATCGCGTTTGCCCTCGGCGTATTGTCGCTGCTCGGGCGACGCGTGCCCGCATCGCTGCGCATCTTTGTCGCCACGCTGGCGATCGCCGATGACCTGGGCGCGCTGATCGTCATCGCCGCCTTCTATACCGAAAACCTCTCGCTCAACTGGCTCACCATTGGCGTTGGCTTTTGGCTCATCATGATCGCGATGAACATGATCGGCGTGCGGTGGTCGTGGGGGTACGCGGCCGTGGGCCTGGTGCTGTGGTACTGCATTTATCAGGCGGGCGTGCATCCGACGATCGCGGGCGTGTTGGGGGCGATGGCGATTCCCGTGCGGACGAAGGTTGACGTGGCGAAGTTCGTCGTGTTCACGCGCACGTGCGCGGATGAACTTGATGCCAGCCTCAAGTCCGGTGAGAACATCGTCACCAATCCGCGCCAACAGGCGCTCGTGCAGGGCATCGAGGATGGCGCGAACAAGGCGCAGACCCCCCTGCACCAACTCGAGCACGCGCTCGTCCCCTGGGTCTCGTTCTTCATCGTCCCGCTCTTCGCACTCGCCAACGCGGGGGTGAATCTGCAAGGCATCGACCTACAGGCCACGGCCTCCAGCCGCATCGTCCTGGGCGTCGTCATCGGTCTGGCGATTGGCAAGCCCATCGGCGTCCTGGGTCTGTGCTGGATCGCGCAGCGAATGGGCATCGGCATGCTCCCGCCCGGCGTGAACTGGAAGCACATCACCGGCGCGGGCTTCCTCGCCGGCATCGGCTTCACCATGTCGCTGTTCATCGCCAACCTCGCGTTCATCGACCCGGCAAACCTCGATCAAGCCAAGATCGGAATCATGGTCGCCTCGGTGATCGCCGGCGCGGGCGGAATGGCGCTGCTGCTGCGAGCCTCAAAGTCACGGAGGTAGTCATGCGAACGGCCTTCGCCTTCTTGTGCGTGCTCTCAGCGCTGGCGCTATCGAGCTGCGCAGCCCATCAGGACACCGCCGCACGCGATGAACCCATCGACGCCTCGCCCCCGTGGGCGCAGGTCTACACCCACGAGGCCGTCGCCGCCGATCACGCCATCGCCAGCGAAGCAGGCGCCGCGATGCTCCGCCGCGGCGGAAACGCCGTCGATGCGGCCGTGGCCACCGCGTTCACGTTGTCCGTCGTACGGCCATATTCCTGCGGCATCGGCGGCGGCGGCTTCATGGTGGTCTATCTCGCGGAAGAGCGCCGCGCCATCGCGATCAACTATCGCGAGACGTGCCCGCGCGAAATCGGTCCCGCGACGTATGAGAATGATCCTGATCCGCTCGCGCCCACGCGCGGGGGTAAGGCCGTCGCCACGCCCGGAACCGTGGCCGGGTTGCTCTATGCGCTGGACAGATATGGCACGCTCGAGCGCGGCGTGGTGCTTGCGCCGGCGATCCTGGCCGCACAAGAGGGATTCATCGTCGATGCACATTACGCGAACATGGCGCAGGCGTTGATTGCCAGGTTCGAAGAGCGCCCGGAGTGGAAGCAGCGCTTCGCCTTCGTCTGGGAGCGATACTTGCGTGAGGGCCGCGTGCAGGAGGGCGACCGCATCGTCAACCCGGAACAGGCGCGGGCGCTGCGGATGATCGCCATCAGTGGCGCGGCCGAGTTTTACCGCGGCCGGATCGCCGATGCGATGGTGCGTGCGGTCGGGGCCGATGGCGGCGTGCTGTCGATCCATGATCTTCACGAGTATGCGCCGCTCGTCGTGCAACCCCTGCGATATGAGTTCGCGGGAAAACAGTTCATCGCCATGCCGCCGCCATCGAGCGGGGGCGTCGCCATGGCCCAGGCGCTGGGAATCCTGGAGCGGGTCGACGCGTGGCATGAGTTGGACACCGCATGGTCGCCCGCGCGGATGCACCTGGTCATCGAAGCGCTCAAGCACGCCTTCGCGGATCGCTCGCGGTGGCTGGGCGATCCGGAGTTCGTGCGTGTGCCGGTCGATGCGCTCCTTGATGATGACAACCTCAGCGCAATGGCCGAGCGCATCTCGCTCACAGGCTCGCAGCCGGGCGAGTCATACGGATTCGGCGAGTTCCTTCCCATCGGCGTTCCGCACGATAGCGGCACGAGTCACCTGTGCGTGGTGGATCGCTGGGGCAACGCCGTCGCGTGTACCGAGACGATCAATCTGGAGTTTGGCTCGCTCGTGGCCGTGCCCGAGTTTGGCTTCTGCCTGAACAACGAGATGGATGATTTCACGGCCCATCCCGGCGAGCCAAACGCCTTTGGCCTGCGCCAGTCGGATCGCAACTCGCCCATGCACGGCAAGCGCCCGCTGAGCAGCATGAGCCCGACGATCGTGCTCGATGTTGAGTGGCGCGTGGTGGCCGTGGCCGGCGCGTCGGGCGGGCCGCGCATCATCTCGTCAACATTGCAGATCCTCCTGAGCGTGCTGTCGTTCGACATGTCAGCGCGCGATGCGATGGCCCGCCCGCGATTCCATCATCAGTGGATGCCCGATGTCCTCCGTGTCGAGGGGGGGGCAGGTTCGCTCGCCAGCCTCGATGAATCCACCCGCCAAACCCTCCGCGCCCTCGGCCACGACCTGCAGGAACTCCCCGCCATCGGCAACGCCCAACTCATCCTCCGCCGCGGGGGCATGTGGGAAGCCGCGTGCGACCCGAGGAAGGGCGGGAGGCCGGGGGGGAGGTGAGGGGGAGATGGATGGCCGTTTGCAAAGGGGATGAGCATGGTGCTCCAATTGTCGCAGATTGACTCGTCGATGTTTGCCACCCTGGCCGCGGGGATACCGAGCGAGCTGTCACATGTTCTGGCTGCCATGATTGGGGGCGTTTTGGTCATCTTTGGCGATCGCATCCGCGATCGTTCACACCACAGACGTGACAAACGCCTTCGATTGGTCAACGCGTTTGCCGATATGGCTGCGGCCACCGTCGAGCGACAACACGCGTGCCTTCGATGGCATACGGAGGTTCTTCCTGAGGTACGCATTCCACCGGAGCCCGCCATACATGACCGGCTGGCAACATCAAAGGCCCAGTTGGAGGTGATGTTCGCTCGGTACTCCCTCCACGATCCTGACAGAAGCAGAGTTCTTCAGGTGCAAGCGATCATTCGCGAGGATCCATTCAACACCGCAGTGATGGAGCATCCCTATGACAGAGTAAAGCGGGGAGCGAGGCTCGTAGCACTCTCACAAACACAAGGATCCAGGCTCGCGTCAATCGGTGAAAGCATTGCGAAATGGGTTAACGGTTGACTTGACAGAATGTCACGACAGAAAGTCGAGAAATTCCTCAATGAACTCTCGGTCGTCTGTGCTCAGCATTCCCCACCAGCGAGACGCTCTCGCAATGTCCATCGGAGATCGCCCCGTTGAATCGCGCGCAGCACAGTCGGCGCCTTCCAAGAACAGACACAATGCGTTGTTCACCAGCGTATCCAGCGCCTTGGAGAATGCTGCGCCGGGCGGATACTTGAGGCCAAAGAGGGCATATTTCAACTTGTCCTCAGGGGAGAAGCCAGCCCAGTGCATGTCATACGTGCCATGGTTCAGCAGGTGCTGAAGCGGAGTCATGCCGGTCTCAGGGTCTACGACGTGAGGGTCAGCGCCATACCGGATTAACAGCGGGATCATCACTTCTCCATTCACACAGAGCGAGGCTTCGTGCATGGGAAAGTGAGAGGACGCCGGATCTGCGCCGCGCTCTAGGAGGAGTGCGACACTCGGCGCGGATTCCGCGTAGATTGCGTGCATCAGTGGGGATCGTTCTAGATAAGCGTCGAGATCATTGGCTGGGACATTCACAGCAGCACCGGCATCGAGCAGTAGTGTGGCAATCGAGAGCAAGTTGAAGCCAATGGCTGTACAAAGCGTGTCGTCGACATTCACATCGGCACCTGCCGCTAGCAACTCCCTGACTACCTCCGCGATTGATGCTTCTGTGCTTGCCACGTCGAAGCTTGAAGCAGCATGTGCGAAGTAGCCTGCGTGTCCCGCCGTGGCCGCCAACGTTAGCGGAGTACTGCCAAAAGCAGTGGCGAAGAGCCTTGCATTGGGATCTGCGCCTGCCTTGAGGAGTATTGAGACGATACTGGCATGCGAGTGCCATGCGGCCGCGTGAAGGCAAGTCGCCCCATCCTGTTTCCTGCGGGTGCATATCAAATGTGGTTCTGCGGTGATAAGCTGGTCGACCGTCAGTGCATCACCCGCGCCAATCGCGGCGAATAGTCGTTCGAGGAGCTGCTGGCTGCGATCGACTCGATCCAAGTGCGCGAGTGCTCTCGCGGCCAATGCATTTCTGGGACGATCAAGAGATCGAGAGTCGAGTCGTGAAATGGCGGCCTGTCCCGGTGGCGGCTCGTCGCTCATGATACAGGCCCTCGGAGTCGAGAGCTCGCAGCGGCGATCCGCTCATCGAGATCGGAAGCAAGGTCGGCCAAAAGGTCGTTCCCCGCGGCGAATGCTTCATCTACGCGTCGCTTCAAGATACATATCTCACTGGCTCGCAGCATGTCCAACTGGTGATCGATAGCCTCAATGCGTGATCGTACGCGCGCGAGACTGCGCAACGCTCGTACCAGTTGAGCCCCCACATCGTCGCCCACCACAGTGTGCGGTGAAGCACGCCAATCCGCGAGTATCTGACGGAGTCTCGCGATGTCGCGATTGCGATACGCTTCGTTGGCGGCCGCCATCAACCTCTCTCGCTCGCGACGGTCGGCCTCACTGGTGGCGAGGTCCGGGTGGATTGCCTTGGCTACCTCACGGAACAACTGCTTGATCTCATCCGTCGGTGGCTCGGGCTGATCCTCGACGATTCCCGTCACTGCCTGTGCCGATTCCTCGGCTCGGGCTCTCGCTTCGCTCGCTTGCCGTCGAGTGTCTGCGGTCTGGACAGCCGCAGCTGTTTGCTCCGCTGTTAGGGCCTCAAGTTCGTCCAGCTCTGCATACTTGACACCAACCCGTCGCGTGTACTCGTTGCCAAATGCAGTCAACTCGTTCTCAAGTGTGGCCAGTTCCAGTTCTTTCTCGGCCAATACCATCTGAAGTGCGGACAGTTCCTCCAGCTTGCGCTTGAGTTCGTGTTGCTCGGGAGAACCCGACGATTGATCGATCGCCGCCATCTGGAGTATGGTAGTGCAGTCAGCGTCCCTCCCGTCAGTTGTAGTCCGGCGCAGCGGGTGGCGGGTGGCATGGCCATCGCTTTGGATGGCTATGGGGAGGGTCCGAGGCAGCCGCACGTTTCGCATGGCCGCGCGGAGCCGTGGCACAACGTGTGAGCGGATGTCCAACGCACCGAGGTGCTGCGAAGACTCCGCACCTCGGTGGCACGGGGGAGGGATGGATGTCTGCATGGCCGCGCAGAGCCGTGGCCGTGGCACGCAAGCCCGACAATGCGAAGCGCATTGTCGGGGCACAGCGCGGCTGGAGTGGGGCTGCGTATCGTTCACACATCATGGCCACGGTCTTTCTCAACGGCGAGTTTGTCGATGCGGGCGATGCTCGCGTGTCGGCGTTTGATGCGGGGTTGCAGCATGGCGTCGGTCTGTTTGAGACGATGCTGGCGCGGGTGGATGGCGATGCGGGGGGGAGCGAAGGAGCGGGGGGGGGTGTTGAAGGAAGTGGTGGGGGTGGGGATCGTGGGGGGGCGACGGTGCATCGGCTTGGGGATCATCTCGATCGGTTGATCGCGTCGGCGATGAGTCTGGGGCTTGTGAGTCAGTTGCAGCGCGAGGCGTTGGCGGAGGCCGTGTGCCAGACGGTCGAGCGCGCTGGCGATGAAGGAGGGGGGGGGAGGACGTGGTTTCGCGTGCGATTGACGCTCACGGGTGGCGACTTGAACCTGCTTCGCACGGATTCGCCCACGCGGCATGATCCGATGGTGATGATCGCGGCCCAGCCGGCGACGGCGTATCCGCCCGAGATGTTTGAACAGGGCGTGATGGCCGTCATCGCCGATGCCCGCGCGAATCCGCTGAACCCCCACGAAGGGCACAAGACGTTGAACTACTGGTGGCGCTTGCGGGCGCTGCAGGATGCGGCCGTGAAGCGCGCGGGCGAAGCGCTGATCTTCAGCATCACGAATCATCTCGTGGGCGGATGCGTGAGTAGCGCGTTCCTCGTCAGGGGGGGGGAGTTGTTCACGCCCATCGCCCGCGGCGAGGAACAGGCCGTGGCCCGCGAGGGCCTGGCCGTCGATGCACCCACGCCCACGGCCATGCCCAGCGCGGTTCTTCCCGGGATCACGCGCAAGGCCGTGATGGAATGGGCGGCGGACCTCGGCGTGCCGGTGCATCGGCGGATGCTGACGATTCACGACGTGTTCGCGGCGGATGAAGTGCTGCTGACGAATTCATCGTGGGGCATCCTGCCGGTGGTGCAGGTGGAGTCGCATCCGATAGGGGGGGGGACGCCCGGTGAGATCGGGCGAAGACTCCGCGAGATGTGGCAGGATGAAATCGCGCTGTAAATAAGAAGCCCGACTGTGAAGGAGGGCCTGGCATTGATATGCAACAGGGGCTTGAGCACGTCCCAGTATCGAATCATCGCGGTGAGCGGACGCCCGCAAGCCGCTCCCTTACGGTCGGGCCTCTTATGTTGCGCAAACAGGAAGCCCGACTGTGAAGGAGGGCCTGGCCTCTTCGCCCGCAGGGCGCATGCCACTTCGCCCAGAGGGCGCATGATGGTTGCCAGGGGCTTCAGCCCCTGGAGCACCTCACGCTTCCGTCATTCTCGTCGGGGCGCCGGCGAGATGCTCATAAGCATTGAGCGTCAATGACACCTGCGCGCTGACGCGGTGATGTCGTCGAATCGCTTCGCGCGAGGCCAGGCCGAGCGCTCTCGCGGAATCCGGATCGCGCAGCATCTCGGCCATCGCCGATGTCCACAACTTCGGCTCGGGCGCCGCGATGAGCCGCGCCGTCTGCCCGCCGACAAGCGAGTCGAGCGCGGCGTCCGCGGCCGCGATGACGGGCAACCCCGCGGCCATCGCATCGAGCAGGATCGACCGCGATTCGCCGCGCGCCTCGGGCGCGATGACGATGTCCGAACCAAGGATCGCCATCTCGCGCCGGCCTTCAAGATTCGGAATCAACGTCGTGCGCGATGATAGATTCAATCGCTTGATGATCGGCCACAACCGCGCCACATGCAGCACGTCCGCATCGAGACACAGCATCGCATCGGGCACATTCACGCCCGCGAACGCTTCCACGGCCGCAGCGCACGCCTGGCGATCCCGTCCCGACGCGACCAGCAGCACGGCCGGGGCGCGTTCGCCGGCGAGAATGCGTCGCGGTTCGGCGGGAACAGGCACGCCCCACGGGATGACGCGCGTGGCGACGCCCGCGCGTTCGCGCTCCACAAGTCTGGCCAGCGCGGGTTCGGGACATGCGACGAGTACCGACGCGCCGAGCGCGACAAGCGACGACGCATGCGCCAGCGTGCGACGAAGGACAGCACTGTGGAACTCGATGACCAGGCCATCGCCGGTGCGCTGCGCGAGCCTGGCCGCGAGGTTCCACGCGCGATGCCCAAAGACGTGGATCGCGCCGCGCGGAGTCTCGGGGCGGGGGGGGGCGGTCTTGGCGAGCGTCTCGGCGAGTCGCGCTGCGCGGGCGTCAAGCGTCCACGGCATGCCGCGATCGTCGTACTGTGCGTGCACGGCGATGACCCCGACGCTCTGGTGAGTTTCATCAGGCGATGCGGGACGGGACTCGGGGCCGTGATGCTCGCTCGCGCTGCGCGGCGTCGCATACACCACGCGAAGTCCCTCATCGGCCAGGCCGACTTGCAGCCGCACGAGCATGTCGCGCTCGCGCAGACCAAAGTCAGCATCAACAAGGAGGGTGATTCGCATGGTCATCAGGCGTGTTTGTTGAATGTGGATAAGCGGGCACGAGGATGGCCGCCGGGCAGGTGGTTTGGCTGTCGCGAGTGGCCGGGGTCACGCATGAGCCAGCACAACTCATTGTCTATCAAAGAGTTATACAACACAATCGGCACGACATCGAACGTCGGCCAGCCCCGCGCCGCCGCGTCCACCGGCCGGTCCGAGCGTGTGCATGACGTGTGCATAAGCGGCCCCCTGCTTGCGTGAACATCCTCTCGCGCTGCGCGCGGGCGGTCGGGTCATGTCGCGATGGACGTGACATCCGCCGGCCGCGATCCCCCCCCCTCGGGAATGCGATACGCCAAATCCGGCGGGCGACTCTCGTGGGCGCTGACGGCCTGCGTCCGCCACAGCCCCACCCAATGTTCCGGCGCGACCTCCTGAAGATAATAATCACCTGCGGGACCAGGACGCGGCGCGAGATCCTTCGGCGGATCATGCCAGGGCCACCACGGCCGAACGCCATCGCTCGCACCTGGCAGTTTCGCAAACTCCTCCGGACGTTCGACGATCTCTTTAATCGTCACGAGCCGATCGCGGCGGTCGCCGAGTTTGGGAATGCTCGCCAGCAGGCCGCGCGTGTACGGATGCATGGGGTTGGAGAAAAGTTCAAAGACATTGGCGTATTCGACGACGCGCCCCGCGTACATCACGCACACGACATCCGAGTTCTCCGCGACGACGCCGAGGTCGTGGGTGATGAGCATGATCGCCATGTTCTCGGTGCGCTTGAGATGCGCGAGGAGTTCGAGAATCTGCGCCTGAATCGTCACGTCAAGCGCGGTGGTGGGTTCATCCGCGAGCAAGAGGCGCGGGCGACACGCCAGCGCCATCGCGATCATCACGCGCTGGCGCATGCCCCCGGAGAACTGGTGCGGGTACTGCTTGATGCGCCGCTCAGGCTCGGGAATGCCGACTTTCTTCATGGATTCGAGCGCGATCTCGATCGCCTGGCTCGCGGGCACATCCTGATGAAGCAGAATGGCCTCGAGAATCTGATCGCCCACGGTATAGACCGGGTTGAGTGAGGTCATCGGCTCCTGAAAGATCATCGCGATGTCCTTGCCGCGAACCTTGCGCATCTGCGCATCGTTGTACGTCAGCAAGTCATTGAACGCCGGGCCGGACCGGAAGTGAATCGCGCCGCGATCAAAGCGCCCCGGCGGACGCGGGATCAGTTGCAGGATCGTCATGGCCGTCACCGACTTGCCGCAACCGGACTCGCCCACCACCGCGAGCGTCTGCCGCGGATACAGCGTCATGCGAACGCCATCGACGGCCTGAATCCGCGGGCCTGAGCCGTTGTCAAACGACACGGCCAGATCATCCACGCGCAGCAGCGGCTTGCCATCGTCGGGGCGAAGGGGGGGGGAATCGGGCGTTGCGGTGGTGGAAGCGGTCGTGGTCACACTCGGGCCTTCTTGAGTTTGGGATCAATGGCGTCGCGAAGCGCTTCGCCGAGAATGTTGTACGACAACACGGTCAGGAAGATGGCCAGGCCGGGAAAGATCGCCAGCCACGGCACGAAGTCGCCCACTTGATTGTTCGCGTCTGACAACAGCCGTCCCCACGACGCCTGATTCGCCGGACCCAGGCCGAGGAACGACAGAATCGCCTCGGCGAGAATCGCCGCGGCAATCGCAAACGACGCATCCACCAGCACAGGCGTCACGCCGTTGGGCAGCATGTGCTTGAAGAGGATCGACGGCAGCGGAAGGCCCACGGCCTTCGCGGACTGCACAAAATCCTGCCCGCGAAGTTTATAGAACTCGGCGCGAATGAACCGCGCAGCACCCGTCCACGACACACATCCGATGATCGCCATCATCACATATGTATTGCGCGGCAGCACGGCAGCCGCGACGATCAGCAGAAACAGCACCGGGATCGCCATGAACACTTCGACCACGCGATACAGCAGCATGTCCACCCAGCCGCCGAAGTACCCCATCAGCGCCCCCATCGTCACGCCGATGAGCACCGCGATCCCCGTGCTGACAAGGCCGATCGAAATCGACAATCGACACGCGTGCATCATCTGACTGAGTACATCCTGCCCGAGCGAATCCGTCCCCAGCCAGAACTTCGTGCGCCCCTGCGACGCGAGCCAGTCGAGGACATCGCGAGCACTGGTGAGCGTGTCGCCGCGTGCGACCTCAAAATCCGCGAACAGCGCATCGGGCGACTTCGGCAACTGCGCGGCGTTGGCGCGGAAGTGCGTGCGCAGCGAGTTGGCGAGGCCGTCGGTGTTGGGGATGTCCGCGAGGGGGGGGTCGGTGGGTTGCCGTCGCACCTGCCAACGCGGGTCATCGCGAAAACTGCCGATCCCGTGCTCGCGGGCGAGATCGAGCGTCACGCCGTTGATGACCGACGACAGCGGCGTCGTCCCCGGGCGCTGAAGATCCAGCGACGTCGAGCCTTGCCCGGGCGAGAATGGAATCAGCGTGTAGACCGCGCGAACTTCGCCACGCGCTTCCCGCGCGCGATAGTTGTACGACGCCAGCGGCTCGTTCCACGCAATCGCAACCGCCAGCACCGCCCCGACACCCACCGCCGCCACCATCGCCACGCGACGAAAAATCGAATCCGTGAACGGCAACAACCCCACGATGATCGTCACGACGCTCGCCACGATCCCCGCGACAATCCACGGAAACTCGGGCGTGATCGACACGGCCTTGTGCCAGTCGGAAGCGTCGGGAGCACGAAACACGGATTTCACGGCCGCGCAAAGCACCGCGATCAAGCCCGCCTGAATCGAACACATGAACAGCACCGTGAGTCTTCGCGACCGCGGCGCCTTCATCGGCAGCAGCACCACGGCTGCCCAGATGATCGTCCCGATCGCGATGAGGATGTCCGTGGGGCTGAGGTAGTTGAGCATCGGCGACGACCGCTCCCACACGTCGGTGTCGGCCTTGTACTCCCACATCACAATCGGATGCCCGCTCGCGATAAATGGCGCGAACGCCGCGAAGAAGATGATGATCCCCAGCCACGTTAATCCCAGCACCGGGCCGGGACGCTTGATCACGCGAGACCACGCATCCGCCCAGAACCCCTTCGCCGGCTGATGCCCGATGCCCTGCATCAGGTGTACGCCGGTGACGGCCTCGGCGGGGCCGGGCGTGCGCATGACGTTCACCGTCGGCGCGGACTCGGATTGTGGCTTGTCGGTCGTCATGGTCAGTTATACGAAATCCGCGGATCCGCGAGGGCATACAGAATGTCCGCCAGCAACAGCGCCAGCATGTTGATCAACCCGACGATCAGCGCATTGGCCAGCAGCACCTCGCGATCGCGAAGGAAGATCGCGTCGATGATGAGGCTGCCCATGCCCGGGACCGAGAAGATGCGTTCGACGACCACGGACCCGCCGAGCATCGCCGGGAACACGCTGACAAACATCGTGATCAGCGGAAGCAGGCTGTTGCGAAAGACGTGGCGCAGGACGATCTGCCGTCCGGGGACGCCCTTGGCCTTGGCCGTGCGGACATAGTCCGCGTTGAAGTTGTCGAGCATGGCGGCGCGAGTCTGCTTGCTGAGGATGGCAAAGCCGCCATACACGAGGCACGCGACGGGCAGCGCGACATGCCAGAGCGAATCGAGCAAATATCCGCGATGCCACGCGCCGTCGATAATCGTCGGCAGAAACGTGAACTTGTCCGCGTTGTTGTCATGCAGCCCGGCCACGGGGAACGCGCCCAGGCCCGTGACCTGATTGGCGAGATACCCCATCGCCAGCACGCCCGCCCACACCACCGGCACCGACCACAACGCGACGAACAGCGCGCCCGAGCCGACATCAAACCACGATCCGCGCCGCGTGGCCGCCAACATGCCCGTCGGAATCGCGATCAGATAGATGATCGGAAACGCGATGATGTTGAGCATGAGCGTGACCGGGAGTGCCTCCTTGATGAGCGTCGAAACAGGTCGCGAGCGGCTGAACGACATTCCCAGGTCCGGCGCACCAAACCAGATCACGCCCGAGATGCCGAACCCCGCGCGGGGGAACGGGCGCGCATCGAACACCGCCTGAAGCCGCGCCCGCGACTGGAGCGCCCCCACATACGTCGCGTTCATCGCGTCGAACACGGCGCGAAGTTCGGGTGTCTCGACGGCCGGCAGGTCGCCACGATTCAGCGTGCGACGTGAAAAGTCGCGCAGCGTGCCGTCATCATCGACGAGCGATGCGAGATCATGCTCTCGCAGAATCGCGCCCATCGCCAGTTCAAACTCGGATCGCGCCCGAAGGTACGTGAATCGCGCCCGCGCGTAATCGTTCGACGCCAGCCGATACGTCCGCGACTTCTCATCCGCGCCGGCCCCTTCCGCGAACGCGAACGTTTCAGGCCCCGCCACCGGCAGCGCATCAGTGAACAGCCACCACGCGGGCATGGGCTTGACGGCCTTGGGCGGCGCGATGATCTCGCCGCCAGTCGCCACCAGATCGCGCTGCCCGAACTTGATCGGACTGACGCGCCCGGCCCAGCGGAGGTACTGCACGAGGATCGGGTCGTCAAGGCCGTAGCGATCTTCGAGATACGCCTGCTGCGCTGCGCGTGAACTTGAGTCGAGTTGTCCGCCCCCGGCGACGGAGAGGGCTGCGCCGATGCCGCCCGGGCTTGCCGCCACGAGCATGAACACCAAGAGCGTCATGCCGATGATCGTCGGGATCATCAGGAGCAGTCGTCGAAGGATGTAGGTGGTCAAGGCGGTCGCTCCTGTGCTGGGCCGCTCATGCGCGGATGGACGTGAATCGACGCGAAGCACGGCCGTCCGCGCTGATGAGCCTCCGCCTCACGGCGCGAGCCAGAACTCCATGTACTCAACCCCGCTGGGATATTCCACAACATTCCGCGATCGACCCGTGACGAAGCGAAGCCACGGCTGCTCGCTCAAGAATGTGTACGGCTGTTCCTCATGGAAGACGCGGTGCAGCGCCCGCCACACGTCCATGCGGGCATTGAACTCAAGCGTGCGACGACCCTCTTCGATGAGTCGGTCGGCATCGTCGCTCGCCCACTGGATGAAGTTGTCGCCCTGGTTCTGAATGGACTTGCTGTGCCAGATCTGGTTGGGGTCATTCTCCGGCGCGGACGCCGACCACGCGAACGTGATCGCGTCAAAGTCGCGGGCGTTGATCGTCGACTGCAACACCGACCAGTCGATCGGACGCAGGTTCATGCGAATCCCCACCTCCGCGAAGGCCTGCTGGAGATACGTCACCATCTGCAGCGTGCTCTCTGACCCCTGCCCGAACGTGATCTCAAACTCAAACGGCTGACCAGCCGAGTTCACCAGCACGCCATTGCGATTCGTCCACCCCGCCTCAGACAGCAGTTGCAACGCGCGCTGCGGGTCATACGGCCAGGGCTCGATCGTCGGGTCCGCCTGCGGCGTTGAACTCAGGAACGGCCCCGTCGCCGGACGACTCAGGCCCTTTTCAATGTCCCGGCGAATGCGATCGCGGTCGATCAGCATCGTCATCGCCTGGCGCACTCGCTTGTCGCCAAAGGGCGTGGCCCGCTGGCCGTTGCGAAGGCCGCATTGCCACGCGATGAACGAATACCCCCCCTGCATGTTGAACCACTTCTTGGTTGCGAAGCGTTCGAGGAACCGGGGATCGTTGGACTTGATCTCAAACTGCGGGCTGGTGGGGCGCATCATGTCGCCCTGACCGCTCTCGAACGCCGTCAGCCGCGCGAGCGAATCCTGAATGCTCTTGAAGCGGATCGAATCGAGGGGGGGGCGTGGTCCCCAGTACAGATCGTTGCGAACCAGCACGATGTCCGCCGGAGGCGTCCACTGGTCATCCGGGCTGACGCGAACGAGTCTGAACGGCCCGGAGCCCACGGCCAGCCCCGTGGACTGATTGAACGTCGCCGGCGACTCGATCCACCGCTGATACACGCTTTTGGGAAGAATCTTGTGCCCGAACGCCTGGGCGAAGTTGTCGAAGCGCGGTTCCTTGAAGTGATACTCGATCACCTTGCTCGTCTCGGGGTCGCCGATGACTTCGAGTTTCGTCATCGCGTTGTACACGCTGCGGAATCGCTCCGCCTCGATCTCCGCGTTGAACAGCAGTTCCTCGAACGTCCAACGCACATCCTCCGCGAGCACCGGGTCGCCGTTGCTGAATCGCGCGGCCTCGCGAATCTTCACGCGAAGCCACATGCCGTTGGGGTCATACTGCCACGCCTCGGCCAGTCGCCCGCGAAGCACAAGCGTCTTGGGGTCATACCACCCGAGGCTCTCGGCGATGAGGTCCACCACGCGACGGCCGTACACATCGGCGTACAGAAACGGCGTGATCTTCGACGGCTGGCCCTCGAAGATCTCGGTGAACTCGCCGCCGGCGCGAAAGCCATCCTGTAGATACGGATCCGTCGAAAAATCCCACGGCGTGGCATACTCAACCTCAACGCCTTCACGCGCCCATGCCGCCCCGGTGGTGGGGGTCGGGGCCGTGGAAGTCGATGTGCCCGGCGCGGTCCCCGCGACGGCCACACCCGTTTCGAGCCGCTTCTGGATGTCCGCCAGGCGGGCTTCCATCGCGGCAAGTTGCGTGGATGCGGGCGAGCCGGCGCTCCCGGCCGTGTCGAGTTGACGCTGCACGCGGGCGAGGGTGCTCTCGATGCCGCTGAGTTGGGCCGTGGTGGTCTGCAGGTCGCGCCACTTGCGATCATCCTGCACCATGCCCAGCCAGATGCTCACGCCGACGATGATCAGCAGGATGAGCGTGATGAAGTCCTTGAGGCCGAAGTGATTCTGCATGGGATCCTCCAACGATCAGCGATTCGTGGCCGTTCAGCGCCGGGCACGCCCCGCGCGTTTGGGGTCAAAGGCTTCGCGCAGTCCCTCGCCGACGAAGTTTAGCGCCAGCAGTGTCGTGGCCAGCATCAGGCACGGAAACAACAGCAGCCACCAGTACGACCGGAACGGATTGAGTTCCGGCAGCCCCTCGGCCGCAAGGTTCCCCCAACTCGGCAGCGGCGGCTTGACCCCGATCCCCAGGAACGACAGGAACGACTCCTGCAGGATCGCCTGCGGAACCGTCAGCGTCGCGTACACGATGATCGGCCCGAGGATGTTCGGCAGCAGATGGCGGAAGAACTGCCGTTTCCACGGCACACCCATCGCCCGCGCCGCTTCCATGAACGGCTGGGCCTTGAGACTCAGCACCTGCCCCCGGATGACGCGGGCCATCGTCAGCCAACTCACCCCCCCGATGGCGATCAGCAGGATCCCGACATCAAAGAGCATCCGCCGCTCTTCGGAGATGCGTGCCGGGGGGAAACGTTCGCCCGCTTCCTGCATCAGCCGTTCGCGAAGTTCCGCATCCGTGTCCAGCCGTTCGCGAACAGCCTCGCGCGTGTGCGCCAGATTGTTCTCGATGGCGAACTCCCGCGCCTGTTGATGGATGAAACGCTGCCGCAAGCCCTGCTTGGTGATGTAGTTGTCCAGCGCGGCATCGCTGGCCACGGCCAGCAGCACCACCAGCAGGATGTACGGCAGGCCGTACAGGATATCCACGATCCGCATCATCACCGCATCGACCGGTCCGCCGATGTACGCGGCGAACGCCCCGTACAGCGTGCCGATGCACACGCTCAGCAGGGCCGCGGCGATCCCGATCACCAGCGAGATGCCCCCCCCCGTCAGCAGGCGGATGAACAGACTCCGCCCCAGGACATCCGTGCCGAGGAAGTACCGCGGCCAGTGCGCCCGCAACTCGCGCTGCGCGGGGCCGGTGGGTGACTCGACGACCTGCCGCTGCGTCAGGCCGTGCCGCGCGGCGATCCCGGCGACATGCTCGGGGGCGACCAGGGCGTTGAGGCGAAGCACTTCATCATCGCGCTTGGGCCACCACGCGGGCGAGAGCCGCCCGCGATCGGCCTGCCCCGCGCTGAAGCGCTGCGGGCCGCTCGCCGAGCCATCCGCCCCGGCCGTGCGCCCCATCGTCCACGGCAACGACCCCAGGCAGAGCGCGAGCATGAGGGACAGAAACACGATGCCGATGATGCCGGTCGTGGATCGGGTCAGGGGGTTGTCTCGGCGTGGCGGCGGGGCCGTCAGGGCCGGGATCGTTGGCTCGTTCATGGCTCGGAGAGAGGATACCACATTCACCGGGGACACGATTCACAGGTGACACGATTCACAGGAGACATGGAGACATGGAGACATGGAGAAGGCACGGGAGTGGGGGGGTGCGTGGGAGGATGTGTGGGGGGTGGCATGGCCATCGCTCTGGATGGCTATGCCGGGCGCCATCGTCTCGCCGCGTGCCATCGTCTCGCCGAAAGGCGTGACCATGCGGATGGCATCGAAGCAACGTGGCCGTGCCATCGAAGTCCGCTTCGGACTTCGATGTCCTGCTGCGTACTCCGGCAATCGCTTCGATTGTCGGGCCTCCGCGCGGCGGGGGAGTTACACCACCGAGGCCGGGTGCCATGGTCTCGCCGACAGGCGTGACCATGCGAACGCTCGTGTACGCCCGCATGGCTACGGCTGCGCTGAGGCCATGGCCCCCGGTTGACGAAGCGGGGTTATGCGCGGACATTCCCGCGTCCGAAAAGACCATTGGCTGGAAGCGCGCCACGGGGTTGGCCGCGGTGGGCGGGCGAAAACCGCGCGACACGGCGTACGAGAATGGGAATATCCTGCGCAACGATGACCATCGTGAGCGCGCATACGAGAGCCGTAGGCGCGCAAACGAGAGCCGTGAGCGCGCATGCGCGAGCCGTATGCGCGCATACGAGAGCCGTGAGCGCGCATACGCGAGCCGTATGCGCGCATACGAG
>CAZTPJ010000038.1:0-34572 GCA_964614515.1 uncultured Phycisphaeraceae bacterium
TCAGGTCGACGCCGTCCGCGAGCAGCCGCTCGGAGAGCTGACGGGCCCGGTCGGGGCGGAAGTTGAAGAAGATCGCCGCGTCGCGGTCGCCGAGGCGCGGCCGGCCGCGCAGAACGACCGGCTCCACGAACTCGTCCGTCACGCCGGCCGCGTAGCTCGCCCGCACCGCCTCCACCGGATCGTCGGCGACCGCGCCCTCGCCGGCGCGGATGGCCGCGAGCGCACGGTCGGTCCGCTCCCAGCGCCGGTCGCGGTCCATCGCGTAGTAGCGCCCGACGACCGTCGCGATCCGGCCGGCGGGAAGCTCCGCGAGGTCGCGCTCCGCGGCGTGCGGCGAGACGTCGCGGCCGTCCGTGAAGGCGTGCACCCAGACGCGGTCGGCCATCCCTTCCCGCTCCGCCAGCTCGAGCAGAGCCCGCAGGTGGTCGATGTGGGTGTGGACGCCGCCGTGGGAGACGAGGCCGAGCTGGTGGACGTCCGCGCCGCGCTCCGCCGCGCGCCGGAAGGCGCCGGCGAGGGCCTCGTTCTCGACCAGCGAGCCGTCCTCGACCGCCCGGTTCACGCGGACGAGATCCTGGTACAGGATGCGCCCCGAGCCGATCGTGAGGTGGCCGACCTCCGAGTTCCCCATCTGCCCGTCCGGCAGGCCGACGGCGGCGCCCGACGCGGCGAGCTGCGTGTGGCGCATCGCGGAATTCGCGAGGAGGCGGCACGGCTGCTTCGGGGTGTGATGATTCACACGATCGAGACGTTGCCCAGCCGTGAGCCGGCGTTCGTGGCCGAGTCCCGCGCCGTGCGACGAGTGCTTGAGGATTTGCATCGCGCGCAGCCGTTCGATGTCATCGAGTTTCCGGATTATTGGGCGGAAGGGTTCGAGGCAATCCGCACGCGGCATGAACACGGCTCGCTCGATGGCGCGGTGCTGCTCATGCGCCTGCACACGCCCACGCGCACCTGTCGCCTGCTCAATGGCGAACCCGTTGATCGCGGTGATGAAGCCGATCTGCTTGATCGCCGTGAATACGCGGCCATCGCGGGCGCGGATGTCCTCGTCTCGCCCTCGCGGTCGCTGCTGGACATCGTGACGGCACGCCTTGAGTCGCTGGGGCTTGGGGTGGAGGCGAGGCCCACGGCCGTGGTGGCCTATCCGTTTGATGTCGCGCGCTGCGCGGAGGAACTCGGCGGAGGGGGGGGCGAGCGGGATGCTTGCGAGGTGTTGTATCTCGGGCGTCTTGAACATCGCAAGGGTGTGGACCTGTTGGTGCAGGCGGCGGTGGGAGTGATGTCGCGCGGGGTCGCGTGCCGCGTGCGCATGGTGGGGGGGGACACGATGACCGGACCGGGGCTGACCTCCATGCGCCGTCATCTCGAACACTTGATTCGTCGGTCCGGGTTTGATGACAACTTCACGATCGAAGCCTCGCGCCCACGACGGGAACTCGGCGCACTGCTGCATCGCACGGCCATCGTGTGCGTGCCGTCGCGGTGGGACAATTTTCCCAATGTGTGTCTAGAGGCAATGTCGCTCGGATGCTGTGTTGTGGGGACCGATTCGGGGGGCATCGGCGAGATCATCGAGGGTGGCATCAGCGGGATGCTGTCACGGCCGCGGGATGCGGACGATCTGTCGCGCGTGCTTGAACACGCGCTGCGTGATGAGGAGGTTCGCTCGCGCGTGCGTGATGCGGCCCCGCGGCGGATCGCGGCGTTGTGCGACCCCTCGCGGATCGTGGGTGAGATGGTGCGGGTGATTGAGGATGTGCGATCGGGCCGGTGGCCAGGGATGTGGCGCGAGCCTGACCCGCCGCGCTGTGGCATGGTGCGAAGGCTGGTTCGATCACTTCGCGCCCGCTGAGGGGGTTGGCGGGGCAGGCGGCGCGTGGCCGGGTGTCACAATGGCAGTCGCTGTCCCGACGAACGGGCTTCAGGAGCGAAGAATGAGGTTGTATGAAGCAAACCAACCGGCGCGCGGGTTGCTTGGCATTCTGGTGCGCGGGCGTCCGCGCGGGAGATTGTGATGAATCCTGAACGCTTGACATTAATGGCGCAGCAGGCGCTGGCGGAAGCTCAAACTCAGGCCGTGGCACGGAATCACGCAGAACTCAGCGGGCTGCACATTCTCGCGGCGCTGCTTGAGGATCGCTCCGGTCCGGCGTGGAGCGTGCTGCGCGAGGCGGGGGTGGATCCCGCGCGTATCGCGAGCGTCGCCGAGTCTGAGCTTGGGCGATTGCCGACGGTGTCGTCGGGGGGGGGGACACCCGGGCGGGCCGTGCTTGAGATCCTCGCGAAGGCCGATGCCGAAGCCAAGCGCCTCGGCGATGCGTATGTCTCGAGCGAACACCTGCTGCTTGGGCTGATCGAATCCAGCGGCCCGGCCAAGGATGTTCTCACCACGCTCGGTGCGGATCGCAAGCACATCGAACGCGCCATCCAATCCATCCGCAAGGCCAGCGGCGTCGAACGCGTCACCGATCAGAACGCCGAATCAAACTACGAAGCGCTCAAGAAGTACGGCATCGACCTCACCGAAAAGGCCCAACAGGGCAAACTCGATCCCGTCGTTGGACGCGATGATGAAATCCGACGGTGCATCCAGGTGCTCGGCCGTCGCACAAAGAACAACCCCGTGCTGATCGGCGAGCCTGGCGTGGGCAAGACGGCCATCGCCGAAGGCATCGCGCAGCGCATCATCAACGGCGACTGTCCCGAATCCATGCGCAACGTGCGGATCATCGCGCTCGACGTGGGGCAATTGCTCGCCGGCGCGAAGTATCGCGGCGAGTTTGAGGAGCGATTGAAGGCCGTGTTGCGTGAAGTCACGGCCAGCAAGGGCGCGGTGGTGCTGTTCATCGACGAGTTGCACACGATCATCGGGGCCGGGGCGGCGGAGGGAGCGGTGAGCGCGGGCAACCTGCTCAAGCCCGCGTTGGCGCGTGGCGAACTTCGCTGCATCGGCGCCACGACGCTGGATGAGTATCGCAAGCATGTGGAGAAGGACGCCGCGTTTGAACGGCGATTCCAGCCCGTGTATGTCGATCAACCCAGCGTCGAGGAGACCGTCGCGATTCTGCGCGGTCTCAAGGAGCGCTATGAAGCGCACCACGGCGTGCGGATTCGCGATGAGGCGCTGCTCGCGGCGGCGCACCTTTCACACCGATACATCGCCGATCGCTTCCTGCCGGACAAGGCGATTGACCTTGTCGATGAGGCGGCCAGCCGGCTGCGCATCGAGATCGATTCCGTGCCGACGGAACTCGATGAACTACGACGACGCATCGTGCAACTTGAGATCGAACGAGAAGCCCTCGGCCTGGAAGGGGGCGATCGCCGCAAGGATGACGCGGCCAAGACGCGTGAAATGGAGCGCGTCGAGCGGGAACTCGCCGACTTGCAGGAACGCAACGGCGCCCTGACCAAGCAGTGGGAACGCGAAAAGGCCGACCTCGACGCCGTCAAAACCATCAAGACGCAAATCGACGCCAAACGCGTCGAGGCCGAACAGGCCCAGCGGCGTGGGGATCTCGCCACGGCCTCGCGGCTGCTGTACGGCGACATCAAAGACCTGGAGAAGCGGCTGGCCGACGCCGAGCACGCGCTCGATGAACGTCGGGCCAAGGGCGATGCGCTGGCCAAGGAGGAAGTCGACGCCGAGCAGATCGCCGAGATCGTCGCGAAGTGGACGGGCATTCCCGTCGCCCGACTCGTCGAGAGCGAACGCGAAAAACTGCTCAAGATGGAGGATCATCTGCGCAAGCGCGTGGTGGGGCAGGATGATGCGGTGGCGGCCGTGGCCAACGCCGTGCGCAGAGGGCGCAGCGGCCTTGGCGATCCGAACCGACCGATCGGAAGTTTCCTGTTCCTGGGTCCGACGGGTGTGGGCAAGACCGAGACGTGTCGGGCGTTGGCGGAGTTCCTGTTTGATACCGAAGAAGCGCTGGTTCGCATCGACATGAGCGAGTATGGCGAGAAGCACTCGGTGGCGCGGTTGGTGGGCGCCCCGCCGGGGTATGTGGGGTATGAAGAGGGGGGGCAGTTGACCGAGGCGGTGCGCCGCCGCCCGTATGCCGTCATTCTCCTGGATGAGATTGAAAAGGCCCATGCGGATGTGTTCAACGTACTTCTGCAAGTCCTGGATGATGGGCGACTGACGGACGGCCAGGGTCGGACGGTGGACTTCAAGAACACGATCGTGGTGATGACGAGCAACCTTGGGAGTCAGAAGATTCAAGAGATGACCGAGCGCGGGGCCGAGGACTGGGAGATCGAGGCGGCCGTGCGCGACATGCTTCGTCGCGGGCCGGGGATGGATCTGGCCGGTCGCGGGATGCGTCCTGATCTGGAGGAGGGTTCGCTCAACGCGCGTCTGGATGTTGAGATGCGTGGTCCGTTCTTCCGCCCGGAGTTGTTGAATCGGATTGACGAGGTGGTGGTGTTCCACCAGCTCAAGCGTGAGCATGTTGGTGAGATTGTGGAGATTCAGTTGGTCCGACTTCGGAAGCGTTTGAAAGAGCGCGGGGTGGCGATTGAATTGACCCAGTCGGCTCGGGAGCAACTGGCGAGCGAAGGGTGGGATCCGGCGTTCGGCGCGCGACCGCTGAAGCGAGTGATTCAACAGCGGATTGAGAACTCGCTGGCCTCACGGCTGCTCGCGGGCGAGATTCAAGATGGCGACAGAGTCACAGTGGATTATCAAGGCAAGAGTTTCGTGTTTGAGTCGTCGTCGAAGTAAGGCACATGCAAGGGCAAGTCTTGGGTGGAATGAACATTCGCATATGCGTGTGTCACTTTTTGCATGGTTTGATTTGAGCAGCCGCGATGCCACGGGTAGAATGCGGTCATATCGGTCGCGTTGCGACTGACACACACTTGAATCCCTCACACTCGTGGAGGAATCGAGGGTACCAAACCTTACGGAGAATCATGCATGGCGAAGAAGCGAAAGAACAAGTCAGGTCCCGCGTCGACGGGTCTGGCTGGCATTTCCACGGCGGCACTTCAGGCTGAACTTGAGAATCGCCGATCGCGCGTGGGCGCGCTTCAGGCCCAGGCCCGGGAGTTGGAGTCGCAGTTGAACTCGCTGCGGTCCGAAATCGGCGTGTTCAACGGCCTGGCGACGAGCGGCAAGAAGCGCGGTCGTCCCCCGGGATCCAAGAACAAGTCGCAGGGCATCGGCAAAGGCGCGCCCGGCCGCAAGCGAGCCAAGAACAAGTTGAACCTCGAAGAAGCACTGGCCAAGACGCTCAAGGGCCGGACCATGTCCGTGACGGATGTGACAAAGGCCGTGCAGACCGAGGGTGGGTATAAGACCACCAGCGAGAACTTCCGAACGATCGTGAATCAGGCGCTGATTCGCAGCAAGGCGTTCAAGAAGGTGTCCCGCGGAATGTACACCGCAGCCTGAGTTGATGGGACCAGGCGAGACGCCTGTGCCACTGGCGGCTTGTCCGCCAGTGTTCCTATGTATGCGAAGTCAGTCGAAGCACTCGCGCGATGTGAGTCTCGGCGTCCGCATCTGACGGGTCCAGACAAGAAAACGCCCCGGTCGAAGGCGACCGGGGCGTTTGTATCTGGCGATCACGCCAGTGGCGTGGTCAGGAGGCTGCTTTATCCAAGGAGCTGGAGCACGTTCTGCGGGTTCGAGTTCGCAAGAGCCAGAACGTTGGTCGAGGCCGCGACGAGGATCTGCGAACGCGTGAGGTTCGCGGTCTCGTTGGCAAAGTCGGCGTCGCGGATGATGGACTCGGCGGCCTGGAGGTTTTCGGAGGCGATGCCGAGGCTTCGGATGGTCGCCCCGACGGTGTTGCGCTGGAAGGCGCCCAACCGGCCTCGCATCGACGAGACCTGCGAGATCGCTTCATCCACGATCTTCTGCGCCGTGCCGAGGTTGTTGCCATCGACCACGTTGAAGGAACGGCCTGAACCGAGGTCTTTGAGCAGACCGAGTTCGGAGTTGCCCAGGCGTCGCGCTGAGACTTCGCCGATGCCGATGCTGACGCGGCCGCCGATGTTCACGTCGGCCGTGAGTTGGAAGTCCGCGCCACCGCCGGTGATGGTGAAGGCGTTGGACGTGCCGACCTGACCGAGCGTCTGGGCGGTGCTGGTGTCGAGCGTGAGTTCAACATCGAGGAAGTCGGTGTTGATGCGGGCGTTGCGTCCATCGGCGACGGCCGTGATGCCGTTGATGGTGGCGCCGATGTTCTGGCCTGAGTCCTTGACGGCGTTGGAGGCATTGGCAAAGGTGGACAGCACCTGGGCGCTGACGGTGCCGAAGGCCGTGGGTTCGTAGGCGTAGATGCCGATGTTGCTGGCGGTGCCGATGCTGCCATCGTCCACGACGCGGACGCTGACGAACTCCTTGGAGCCGAAGCCCGAGGAGACGAAGTGGAGGCCTGTGGAGCCAGCCGAGGCCGTGACGCCCGTGACTTCCTTGAAGGAGTTCACGACTTCGACGATCTGGGCAACGGTGGTGTCGGTGGTAAAGGTGAGTTCGCGACCGCCGAGTCGGCCCGCGACTTCGATGGTGAACGAGGATGCGGTGCCCAGCGAGAGGGCGGCGCCGCCGAAGGAGAGGTACAGACCGGCCTGCTGTGCGGAGGCCGTCACGAGGACGCTCACGTCGAGCGATGAGCCTTCGATCTTGGCGCCGTTGATTCGGAAGTCGGTGATGCCCGCGGCGACGCCTGAGACCTGGTAGTCAAAGTTGCCGTTGAGCAGTTTGATGCCCTGGAAGGATGACGCCGAGGCGACGCGGTCGATCGACTGGAGGATCGAGTCGATTTGGAGTTGGTTCGCGCGCTTTTCCGCATCCGACAGACCGGCCTTGTTCGCGCTGGCGGTCAGGAGGCCCTGGAGTTCGGTGAGCAGGCCTGAAATTTCCGACAGGCCGCCTTCGGCGATCGTCGTCACCTGGTCGGCGCGCTCCGCGTTGCTGATCGCCGTGTTGACGCCCTTGATGTTTGATCGCAGGTTCTCTGACGCGATCAGCCCGGCGGGATCATCCTTGCCGCGGTTGATCTTCAAACCCGTGCTCAATCGCTGAAGCGATGTGCCGAGGTTGAAGTTGTTGCTGTTGAGTACCCGCTGCGCGATAAGGGACTGAACGTTGGTATTAATCCGACTCATGCGATCCTCCGTGAACTGCCCAAGGCGGTGGTCGAGTAGCCTGGGTGCATCTCATCCTGCGGCGGTATGTATCCCTGCGATCGCCTTCAGGATGTACGTCCGGTCACCTTGCGACTGGTCCGAATGACGGGTCGGACCAAACGAGGCCGCAGCACCGGTCGAACGCCCACCTGTGCCAACGTGAAGCATCGGACCAAGCGGGTCGGGGGTTAAGACCCCCTCAACTGGGAATGGCCGAAAATTTTGGAATCTGAAGTGAGAAACCGGCCGACGGCCCTGGGTGGGGCCGTCGGCCGGGGTGGCGATCCGTGTGGTGCGGGGGTTTACCCGAGGAGTTGCAGCACGTTCTGGGACTGTGCGTTGGCCAGGGCCAGAACGGTGGTGCCCGCGTTGGTGAGAATCTGCGAGCGGGTCAGTTCGCTGGTCTCCTGCGCGAAATCGGCATCGCGGATCCGCGAACTGCTCGCCGTGAGATTCTCGAACGAGGCCTGGAGCGAGCGGACATTGGTCTCCAGGACGTTGCGTTCAAAGGCGCCGAGTCGACCGCGAAGGATCGAGACTTCATCAATCGCCTTCTGGAGAATGTCGCTCGCCTGCGAGAAGTCCTTTCGATCCGAACTCGCGTCGAGGCTGTTCACCTGGCCGCTCTTGAGCGACGACAGGAACTGAAGGTTGCCGTCGATGAGCACGCCGCCGAGGGTTGACGCGGCCATGGACGCCACGCCGATGTTCGCCTGCTGCTGCGCGTTGACTTCCGGCCCAAGTTGGAAGAGCGCGCCGCCGCCGGTGATGTGGAACGTGGAGACGGCGCCGCCGGGCATGGTTCCGAACGTCTCATTGAGCAGCAGTTCGAGCGAGAGCGTCGGGCCATTGACCGAGACGTTCAGCCCGTTGCCCGTGGCGATTGTGCCGTTGACCAGTGCGGTCACGTCGCGGCCTGTGTCGTGGTTGTCCACCGTCAGCGTCGTGCCGATCAGGCCCCATGGGAAGGGAACGCTGCCGGGCACGGCCGCGTTGTCCACAAGCGAGTACGTCCGGAACCAGTCGTTGGCGAGGTTCGGCGGACCATCGACACGATCCACGCTGACGAAGGCGTCTGAGCCGTAGGCCGTGGAGCGGAAGACGATGCCCGATGACACGTCGGTGGCGTTGATGCGTTCAGCGCTGACGCCTGTGGATGTTGAGAGTCGATTGACGGCGGTGATGATGTCATCGAGCGTTCGTCCCGAGACGACGCTGATCTCGGTGACGCCTCGTGAGCCGGCGATGCGCAGGGTCGTGGTTGAGAGGACGGTTCCGTTGAGGGGGCTTCCGGGCGTTGGGAGGTCGCCTCGGAGAAACAGGCCGCCGGTCTGAGCGGAGGCGACGACCTGCACATCGACGGCGATGCTGGGCGCGCCGATGAACGACGCGCCGAAGACCTTGGCCTGGGCGATGTCGCCGGCGACGATGCCCGAGACGTTGTAGTCCAGTTGGCCGTTGAGCAGTTTCAACCCGCCGAACGTCGCCGTGTTGCTGATGCGTGTGATCGACTCGATCGCGGAGTCAATCTGCAGCTGATTCGCCTTGACCTGTTCCGAGGAGAAGGCGCCCGGGCTTGCGGCCTCGACGACGAGGCTTCGGATGGAGTTGAGCAGTTCGTTGATTTCGGCGAGGGCGGACTCGGTGGTGGCGATGACGGACGAGGCGCGTTCGGCGTTTTTGATCCCCTGCTCCGCGCCGCGGATGTCGCTGCGGAGGCGTTCGGAGATGATGAGTCCCGCCGGGTCATCGGCGCCGCGATTCAGGCGGACGCCGGTGGAGAGGCGTTGCAGGCGGACTTCGAGTTCCGCCGACGACTTGGCGAGCTGCGAGCGAGCGATCAGGCTGGGAACATTGGTGTTGATGCGGGCCATGGGAATCCTCCGTGATTAAGGCCGTTCAATGCGAGGCGGGCTGGGTGCGGGGCGTCGCGGCGATGGCGAGCGACGCGGGTTTGGGTGATGTGTTGGTTGGGGCGATTTTCGCGAGATCATGGCGTTCGATGCGAGCGGCCTGCTGATTCTCGCGGAGAATGGCTTCGTACACTTCTTTTCGATGGACGGCGATCCGTGCCGGGGCGCTGATCCCCAGGCGGACCTTGTCACCTCGGACATCGACGATCGTGATCTCGACGTCGTCTCCGATGATGATCGTTTCGTCGCGTTGGCGTGAGAGGACGAGCATGTGTGTCGGCTCCTTGGAAGGCGGCGGTGACTGCGGGCGTGCGAAGACGCCCGACGGGCCTGAACAGATGGCGAGATGAGCGACTTACGCCGCGGGTTGGGCCGTAAGCCCTTCGACCTTCGCGGCGACTGTGCGCGTCACGCCCTGACTGTTCACACCCCCGACCTTCATCAGTGGATGCCGGGTGGTCCACTTCTTGTCCGCGAGCACGAGTTGTTCGCCCGTGCGCGTCATGGTGTTGACCAGCAGCGGGCCTTGCAGGTTCCCCGTCAACTGGTTCTCGATCTTGTTCACGATGCAGAACACCTGCGCATCTTCAAGACGCGACAGGCCGAGTTCGGCCATGTGCTCCGGGCGAATCGGAATCGTGTACCCCGTCACGAACAGCGACGGGTCTGTCACCACGAAGGCCAGGCTCGGCTCCTCGATCGACTGGAGCCAGAAGAAACACGCATCATCGCCCGGCTCCAACAGGCAGTATCGCGTGTGGTTCGGAAAACCGAGCAGCCCCTTGGGGAACTCGATCACGCGGTCGTTGGCGATCTCGACGATGCCGAATCGTGTGGTCCGCACTTCCATTGCGTTGCTCCGGTTCATGTCGGCCCTGACTCCTCGGATTCAAACCCGGCTCCAATGCCGGCGTCATCCTGACCATCCGGTCCCGCGGCCGAGGCGGGGGTGTTTCCAACAATGGCCTGGCCGCGATGGCCGGGCTTCATGGGCACACTCGCAAGCAGCGTGCCAGTTCTTCACTCAAGCATCATGCGAGAAAATCCAGCAGCGTCAGCGAAGACAGCCTCGCCGTCGAGGCCAGACCCGCCTGAATCTGCGTTTGAAGCATGGAGAGTCGCACGGCCGCATCCGCAAGATCGGTGTCGCGCAGGCCGCCGCGAATGGTCTGGTCGAGCACGATCAGGTCTTCGTTGCGCGTGGCCGCGCGATCAATGCGCTGGGCATACCCGCCCACCAGGCCCCGGGTCTCGGCGACACGGCCGACGATGGACTCAATGTTCTCCGCGGCGAAGGTGATCGCGTCGTCATCATCCGCGTGCAGGGCATCGCGCAGGTCCAGCAGGTGCGAAAAGAAACTGTCCACGCGCACTTTCGCGCGATCCTCGGCGACGAATGTTGCGCGGTCGGGGTCATACTCACCCCCGAGCAGGCCCAGGTCCTGCGCTGCCAGCGAGCGATTCCGCGGTTCGATCGTGATCGGGTTGCCCGTGTCCTGCGACTGGATCAGCGCGAGGCCGTTGGCGTGCGGAACCAACCCGGCCTCGAAGTCCGCATCCATCCCCGACAACGCTGTCAGTTCATTGATCCGCGCGATCACCGTGCCAACGGTCTGCACATCCTGCGGGCGCAGGTCCACGTCGATCGTGCGTCCATCGCCCAGGCGAATCGTAAAGTCGATGTCGCCCTGCGGATCAGGCTGGCCCGTGATGGGATCGACCGAGTTCGTGTTGAAGCGAATGCCACGGCCATCATTGAAGTCCGTGATGCGCGTCGTCGGGGCGTAGGTGCGGATGCCGAGTCGTGCGGCCGTGTTGGTGCCGTCGTTGGCCTCTTCGATGGCCATGGCGTTGGCGCGTGAGGTTGAGACTTCGGAGATGATGTCGAGTCCGTCGCGCGTGTCGTTGATGGCGACGCGCAGGCCGGAGTTCGAGCCTTCGATCAGGTCACGAACATCGCCAAGCGTTTGGGCGCTGCTGAGATCGACGAGGCGTGTGAGGCCCGCGTTGCGGATGCGTATGGCGCCGAGCGGATCCTGAAAGATCGCGGTGATCGGCGTGCGCCAGGTGAGTTCGGGGTCGATCGGCAGGCCCGTGTCATCGCCGGGACCAAACGAGAAGGCCGCGCCGCCGATGTCGGTCAGTCCGAGGTCCAGCGCGGTCGTCCCCGCGCCAAGGTCAAAGAACGTCAGTTCGTTCGCCGGTTCGCCAGGGGGCGCGGTGATGTCGAACGCGATCGCATCATCCACGATGCGCACGCCGGCCGGGCCGAGGATCTCAACCTCATGTTCGGCTTCGTACTGGCGCACGGCATGGGTGATCGCCGCGGCGACGTTCTCGAGCGTGTCGGCCCCGGCGAGATCAACAGTCAATCGCGGGGAGTTGTTGATGGAGAGTTGGACAGCGCCGAGCGCCACGCCCAGGCCGCGCGCCCCACGAAGTTCGACCACGGGCGTCGCGGGCGTGAGCGTCGGCTGGAATCGCACATCACCGCGAACGCGGGCGGACGTGCCGATGATGGGGCTTTCGGCGAGGGTGAGCGGAATGTTCAGGCCATCGCCAAGATCGGTGATCAGGCCCGGGCCGCGCGCGGTGTAGCGATAGCCGTCGTGAAAACCCTGTACGGGTGCGACGCTGGTCGTGCTGGCGCCGAGGAGGTGTCCCGCCACGGAGTCCATGTTGGACAGATTCATGAGCGAGTCGATCAGGCCGGCGACGATGTCGGCCTGTTGCCGCCGCTGCTCGGGCGGAATGCCCGTGCTGAGATTCGATGTCGCCAGGCCCTTCGCTTCGAGAGCGAGTTCGGAAACTTCGGCGAGCATGGAATCGAGCGAGTTGAGCGCTGCGCGGGCGTGATCGATGTTGCGCCCGCGCTGATCCGCGCGTTCGAGCCGGTCGTCCAGGAATGCGATGGCCGAGGCCCTGAGCGCATCATCGCTGGGGCGCGACACGCGCAGGCCCGAGGCGATCTCATACTGCACGCGAAGCATCGACGCATTCGATCGATTCAGCGACGACAGCGCGCTTTGCGAGGCGAGCAGGGTGGGGACGCGGGAGAATGATGTGCCGATGGTGCTCATGAGGTTCACACGAGGTTGACGAGGGTCTGGGTCAGTTCATCCGCCATGGCGATCAGTCGCGCTGCGCCCTGATACGCCTGCTGAAGAATGATGAGATTCGTGGCTTCTTCATCGACGCTGACGCCGCTGACGCTCGCGCGATGGGCATCAAGTCCCTCGCGGACGATGCGCGTCGAGTCCGCGTCCACCGCCGCCGAGGCCGTGCGAACCGCCAGCGACTGAATGCCCGTGTTCCACGACTCGCGCAGGGTCTGATTGCCAATCGCCGGCAAGGGTTGATCCTGAAGCAGCGCGATGCTCAACGCTGCGCCGTTGTCAATCACCACGCCCGAGCCATTCATGCGTCCCACGGCCAGGCGATTGGGCTGGGCCAGCAAGTCTGAACGCACGGCGATATCCGCGGCCGTGCTGCCCTGAAAATACCCGCCAACGCCCAGCACCGCGAGCACGCCCGAGGTGTCATCTGAGAACGCGACTTCGTGCCCGGCATCCGCGTTGATCGCAAGTCGCCCATCGGGACCGATGCTCGCGGAAAGACCTGGAACCGCGGCGAGCGCATCGCGCAGGTCCGCCAGCGATGTGTCATCATCAAACCCGGCCGAGCCATCCGCGTTGATCCCATCCAGATCGACATTGATGCGGACGGACTGCGTCGCGCCTGTGCCCGAGTGCCTGACATGCACGATGAAGCCGCCGGTGACCGGCTCATACGGCAGATCGCGAAGCGTGGTGTTGTCCGGACTGTTCAAGGCGCGCGAGACATCGGCGGCGGCCATGCGGAGCGAGCCCGTCAGGCTCGTCATCGGTTGCGTCGGCGCGCCCGTCGAGTGAATCCTGTTCACCTCAAAGATCAGTTGCGCCGCGAGCGTATCGAGACTGTTGATCGTCGCGGCCAGCGCGCCCTGGCGCTCGCCGAGGAGCGCGCCAATGGCCCCGCCGTGGATCGGCAACGTCTGGCCGTCGGAGCGCACGGTGACCTCGGGTCGCGGCGCACCGGTGTCGGGATCCGTGCCTGTGGCGATGCGCAGGCCGCGGGATGTGTTGCCGAGCACAAGCGGCGTCGAGCCCGCATACACGTTGACCGCGCCGGAGCGATCGTGGGCGACGGAAATGTCCATCGCCCGCGAGAGTTCCGCGAGCAGTTCGTCGCGCCGATCCTTCAGGGCCGCGCCGGCGGGGCCGGCCTTGGCAATCTGCACGTTCAGTCCGGCGATCTCGGAGAGAATCGCGTCCGCGCGTGTCACGGTCGCGCTGAGCGTGTCATCCACCTGCCGCTGCTGCGCCGCGATGTCGGTGCGCAGCGTGCGAAGCATCTCCGCAAGGCGATCCCCGCGCTCGACCACCAACGCGCTCGACTGCGTCTGGTTCGCACGCTCCGACCACGAATTGAAGAAATTGCTCAGTTCCGTCGACAGATCCTGCGTCCCAAGTTCGCCCAGGACGGTCTCAAGTTGCGTAAGCACGGCCAGGCGCTGTTCCGCCCGCGCCTCGGCGGAACCGCCCGCGCGAACGCGAGCCAGCAGCGCCTCATCGACGTGACGTTGAATGCCAAGGATGCCCACGCCGCGCCCGGCACTCGCGGGACCAGCGCCGGCGATCGGCGCCAGGTGCGCCGTCTGCCGCGAATAGCCCGGCGTGGCGATGTTCGAGAGATTCTGCCCGGCGACCTGAATCGCGAGTTGGCTGGCGCTCAAGGCCGTCGTGCCGATGTTGAGTGTGCCCGTCAGACTCATGCGAATCCTCGCGATCTCTGCGTATCTCGCCACTCCGTGGCGAGTCTTGGGTGCCCTGCCACTCCGTGGCAGGTCCGAATCGCCCGTGCGTGACGGGCGCATCATCAATCAGAACTTCAAATCAATCGCCGAGGCGATGACCGGCGCGTGCGGGACCGACCCGCGTTGGTTGTACGTTCCAGCATGTCCCAGCGCGCGAGCCACATGACGCGCCAATCCGTCAAGATGCCCAAGCATTGATGCCGCGGCCGTGCGGACCACCGCCTGCTCATGCCGAAGCCGCAACAGACATTCCTTCAACCGCGCCACAAGTCCGAGCGTGCGGACCCGCACGCCTTCCGGCAGATCCGCGATCGCCTCATGCAGCGTGACGGCGTGACTCGCCGTCTCGCCCGCCCGCGATGGCGACACCAGCAAGGCTCGGCGCTGTCGGTCAAGGTCAGCCGCCGCCGCCGCGACCTGCACATGCTCCGCCGCGAGACGACTGAAGGCATCGGCATCCGCCACGGCCAGCGCGGCCCGCTGGGCGGCCGCGAGTTCGAGCATGCGCTCGTGTGCAACCACCATCGCTTCAAGAATCTCTGGAAGCGTTGACATCGGCGCGGCATGGGTGGGTGAGGTTATCATGCTTGTTGTGTTCGCTTCAGCAGATCAGATGCCAATCGCTCGACCAGCGGCCACTGCGAGGCGTGGACGATCCGCTGCGCAAGTTCGGCGTCCATCAGCGCACGAAACTGCTTCTCACCCGGCCCCGGCGTAAAGGGGGGGGCGGGCTTATGCGCTTCGCGCACCTGCTTGAGCAGCGGTTCGACGAACGTGGTCGCCACGAGTTGTTCGGCGGCCTCGCGGGCGCGTGCCTCGCGATCCAGCGTCCCACTCGCGCGAGAGATCACGCCCTGGAACGAATCCTGCCGCGCCAGACGCGCATCTTCGATGCCGCGGGCCGTGAACGTCATGGCCGGCGAAGGTGTGAACATGGTCGTGTCAATGGTCATCGCGGAGGATCCTGCGTCGAGGCGCCGTCAGTCAATGATGAGTTCCGCGTGCAACTGGCCCATGCGGTCGAGCATCTGAAGAATGTGAACCTGCTTCTTCACCGGCACGTCGAGTTGTTTGAACGCGGCGAGGAGATCCTGGAGTTTCGCGGCCGTGGATGGACGCACGTCGCCCTTCTGCACGCCCGCGATTCGCGAGGTTTCGGTGATGGGCTGGCCGGCGGGCGCACCGACAGGCGGGACGCCCGGCGCGGCCGTGGTTGTCGTGATTGAGAGTTCCGCGTCGATGATGCCCACGGGACTGATCTCGATGTCCGCGGTCATGATGATCGTGCCCGAGGCCTGATTGACGACCACGCGCGGCGGAAGCCGCAGCAGCGTGGGATTGACCGGATGATTCAGCAGCATCGCGATGAAGCCCGGGCGATCCTCGCGTTCGATCTCGGGAATGTCGATGCGCAGCGTGCGATCATCAATCGCGGTGGCCACGGGGCGCAGTTTCGCCCGCGCACGCAGGAAATACTCGCTGTTGATCGTGCTGGCAATGTGCGATGCTGACGCCCATCCAGCGAACGCCGGACGCACCACGAGTTCAAACGCATCACCCACGGCCGGCATCGCAAGATCACGCGACATGCGGGCGCCCAGCCGCACGCGACCCGTGGTGGGGATCAAGGGATCATCGAGCGTGATGCCCCCGGCGGCGAACGCATACACACCCTGCCCGGGCAGCGGACCGCTGACGGGCGCGATGAGCAGTCGTCCGCCGTGCAGGCTCGTGGCGCTGTGCATCACCGACACGATCACGTCGAACTGATCGCCGCTCTTGGCCGCGCCGGGCGGGATGCGCACTTCGATCGCAACCAGCGCGGCCGACTTGCCGCGAGCGAGTTCATCCATCGACGCGATGGGGTTGCCCATGTTGCGATAGACCTCAGCCAGCGGGCGAGCGATCAGCAAGTCCTTGGCGGAATCGCCCGTGCCGGGCAAGCCCACGACCAGGCCCAGGCCCTGGAGCACCGTGTCGCCCTCGTGCGTGAAGCGCACGAGTTCACCGACGGTGACGTCGGCCCGCGCGATGGGGGCCGCGATGATCGCAAAAAGCAGCGCGATCACAGCGGGGATCAACATCGCTCGCGAAACGTGTCGCCGTGCCGGGTTGTCTTTTGCGTGCTTCACTGCTTCACTTCCTTTCAACACGTCGCGGGGCGTCAGAACGGCAGAATGGCGTCGAGGGCCTTGGTCAGCCAGCCCTTTCGCGCGGCCTTGTTCACTTCGCCCTCGTGATGCACCACGAGCGTGAGGTTCGCGAGTTGGTTGGACTGGATCGTGCCTTCCGTCGTGACATCTTCGGAACGACAGTTGCCGCTGACGACGACTGTTTTGATCTCCTCATCCATCTGGATGACGCGGCGCGCTTCGAGCACGAGCACGCCGTTGGGCTTGACATCGATGATCTCGGCCGTCACGCGATCCGTGAAGCGGTCGTTGCGCTGATACTTGCCGTCGCCCGCGAAGTCGCGTTCGGCGTCGGCATCGAGGATGCGCAGGTTCGTCGTGGCCCCGGCCATGAGTTGCAGTTCGAGCAGTTTGAGCGGATCAATGGCCGCGTTGTACGTCGCCGAGACGCTCGTGTCCTTGCTTGCGTCGAGTTTCTGGTCGGCCGTCTGACGGCTGTTCTCGTTAATGATGATCGTGATGAGATCATGGGTCTTGAAGGTCTGAGGCTGCGGCGGCTGCACGGCGAAGAGCGACAGGCCATAGAGGTGCGCCGCGGGATCCGTCGCGATTGCGCCGGTGACGCCCGGCGTGGCGGGGCGTGAAAAGAGGCTCTGCGCGGCCGTGGGCGAGGCGACCAGCGCGATCGCAAGAATCACAAGCGTGGGCTTCATGGTGCGGGTTCCGTTGACGTGGCTTCGGCGAGCATGACGGCGCGTCCACGGCCGTTCATGCGTGCTTTGAATCGCGACCGCTGCTTTGCATCGGGTTCGAGTGATTCAAACTCGACGATCTCTCCATCGCGCGCTGTGGCCATGGCGCGGGCGCGGCTCTCGACCACCAGCGAACCCGCGACGACGTGGACACTCACGATGTCGCCGCGCGACACGACCACCGGCGCGTGCGTATCGCGCTCCAGGATCATCTGCCCGGGCTGGATGTGCGTTTTCGCGGCCGTGCCGATGACGGACTCGGGCGCGGGGGTACGCTGCGTCGACGCGATCCACTGCGATTCGATGGCGATGTCGGCGTCGGTGATGGTTTCGCCACGGCGAATCGCGGCGCGGGCGATGGCGACGCGACGGCGGACCTCCGCCTCAACGTCGATCGTCGTGTTCGCGACGATGTGATCCCCGCGATAGACGGTGATGCGCAGCGCAAGCCGACCCGCGCGACCGATCGGCTCGATCTCGGCCGTCGCGCCGTCGGTGTTCATCGCAAGCAGCGATTCATCGCGCGGATCGAACGTGGCGCGGATGTCATTCGCTTCAACACCCAGGATCGCCGCCAGGCGATGAACCACGCGGGCGCGAAGCGAGGATGGATCGACCGGCGACGCGGCGGCGACGTTCGCCTGACGCACGCCCGACGATGACGCCGACGACGCAGACGGCCCAACGATGCGCACCGCGCACGGCCCGCCGGTGATGATGATCCGCCCCCAGTTGAACTCGCCCGCTTCGCTGATGCGAAGGCGGATGCGCTCGGGCGTGATCGTGTGCCACCCGCGCCGGCCTTCGGCCGTCAGATCGGGGATGATGATGATCGACGCGAGCGCGTCTGCGTCGGGGCCGTTGATCGCCGCGATGTCGCGCAGCGCGATGGCCCGGCTCTCCTCCAGCCGGGACACCGCGCGAAGCGTGATTTCCGTGGGGCCTGACGCCAGCGAGGGGGGGGTGATGATGCCGAGGATGATGATCGCGACATGACCACGCAGAGCCATGGCCATGGCACACAAGCGTCGAACGAATCGCTCGCTCGGGGTGGACCGCTCGCTCCGCGAGCGGTTCGTGATCGTCAGGTTGGATGCACTTTGCTTCATTTCACACTTCACACAGGATCAGGCATCATGCGAATCAGCGGCGAAGTTGCGCGATGGTGCGGAGCGAGTCATCCGCCGCGCGGATGGTCTGGCTGTTCATCTCGAACGCGCGCTGCGTGCGAATCAGATCCACCAGTTCTCGCGTCGGATCGACGTTCGACGATTCGAGGCGATTCTGCTGAATGCGCCCGAAGTTCTCCGTCCCCGGCTCGCCTTCGATCGGCGCGCCCGAGGCCACCGTCTCGACGAACAGGTTCTCGCCGATCTGCTTCAAGCCCGCGGGGTTGAAGAACACGGCGATGTTGATGGGTCCGAACTCCTGCGGCTCGGTCTGCCCGGGCACGTTCACAAAGATGCGTCCATCAGGTTCGATGCGAATTGGGCGTCCCGCGTTGGCCGGGAGTTGAATGTTGGGCACGAGTCGTCGGCCCTGGTCATTGGCGAGGACGATCTCGCCATCCGCGTTGAGTTCAAAGTTGCCCGCTCGCGTATAGGCGACGCCGTCAGCGCCGAGCGAATCTTCAACCTGCACCTGAAAGAAGCCGCGCCCGTCGATCATCAGATCAAGGTCTCGCTCGCTGTTGACCGGCGCACCTTGCTCAAACGACAACTGCGTGCCCGAGACCTTCACGCCAAGCCCGACATACAGGCCCGTGGGTCGCTGGTCGCCGTTGGCGTTCTCGACGCCCGGCTGCGCACGCTCGACATACAGCAAGTCCTGAAAGTTCGCGCGACTGGCCTTGAAGCCGACCGTGTTGACGTTCGCCAGGTTGTTGGCGATGACGTCGAGTTTCGTGTTGAGTGCCGAAAGGCCGCTGGATGCGGATTCAAGTGCGAGAACTGCCATGCGTGAACTCCAAGGTTGCGCGTATGTGCGGTGTGGTTCATTACCAAGGGAATCGTGCGAAGCCTCTGGCAGGCGAGACGCCTGCCCCACCGACTTGGTGGGGCGGGACGCCGGGCCCACTGGGGATTACGTGACACGGCCGAGTCGGTTGATCGCGGCCTCCATGAGTCGATCGTGGTATGTGATCATGCCGACGTTGGCGGCGACGGCGTTGGATGCGCCGGTGATCTGCATCATCGCTTGAATCTCGTTGACGCCGGAGCCTTCAACATATCCCGCCTTCAGCCGGCCGGTCGCGGGTTCGCGCCGATCGATGACCTCGCTGGGCGCCGCCAGCAAGCCTCCGCCGATCTTGCGCAGCGCGGATCGCGGCCGGACATCCGCAAGGTCGAGTTGCGCGACGATCTGTCCATCCTGAACGACCGCGCCATCGGCCATGATCGTGGGCGTGCGCGTGGGGTCAAGATAGATCGGTGCGCCGCCCGTGCTCAGCACGGGATGCCCAGAGGCCGCGAGCACCAGCCGTCCGGATTCATCGCGCGTGAGTCTTCCATCGCGCGTCAGTCGAATCTCCGGCCGTCCCTCTTCCGACGTGTCGCCCACGAGCAGGAAGCCATCGCCTTCGATGGCCACATCAAGCGGTTCGCCGGTGAGTTTGAGATCCCCTTGGGCAAAGCCCAGCGTGTTTGGCGCCATCATGACGCCAGCGCCGAGGCGTTCGAGCATCACGTTCGACGGCAACGACGCGAGACCGTCTTCGATCCGCGCGGCATCACGCTGACGAACCAGCGGAAAATCCGGCCGATATCCGACGGTGTCGAGGTTCGCGAGATTCGCGGCCAGGACATCCTGCCGGTACAGGTTGGCCGTCGCGCCCGATGCGGAGATATACAGGCCGTAGTTCATCGGCGCGCCTCTCGACTCTCCACGCTGCGGATGTCGTCGTGGGATGCGCCGTGTGAGGGCGTCATTGCGGCGCGATGATCGCCGGTTCGCCCCCCCCCGAGGAGGGACTGACGGATTTGTTCCGCGAGGTGCATGGCTGCCGCGGCCGTGGCCAGACCCGCGAGTTCGTGCCCGATGTGCCCGGAGCGCAGGCGCTCCGAAGCGGAGCCGCCCGCTGGGGCCTCCGGCTGTGGGCGTACATCGGCGGGCTTGGGCATGTCGGCGATGGGCTGGTCGATGTGCATCGGCGGACTCCTTCCGCCCAGCCCTTCACAAGCGGCGTGCCAAACGGCCAACCAGAAGCCAATCGCGCGAGCGATCGAAGAATCCCGCCACGCGCGGGACGTCCATGCCCTGACCGCCAACGCGCAGAAATGAACCAACACATCGATTGCTTGCGCAGTCGGCTCTTAGCGTGCGCACTGGCCCTGAGATTTCCCGCATGGGCAGCATCCGCCGACGGGCAGCGATGATGCGGTGCGATCCCCACCTCCGCGCGTGCCAAACGTGCTGTGCTTGCGCATGAAGGCGCGGCCCTTGCCCTCGGGGTCTTCGACGGGGTCATCCGCCTCGGCCATAGGACGAATCAACTCGATCACCGTGCCGTCCTGCTCGCAAACATACTCATAGAGAGGCATGGAAGATGTCTCCGCGATATGCTCAGTCTGATAAGCCGGGCCGGGCGACATGGCTCGCCTGCGATCAGCCCCGCAGCAAGGAGTTTATGCATGGACCTTGGATACGGCGGGCGGCATGTGATGGTCACGGGTGGAACGGGGGCGCTGGGCACGGCCGTGTGTGGTCTGCTGCTGGAGGCGGGTGCCGTAGTGCATGTGCCGGTGTTTGAGCCGAAGGAACTTGCGCGGTTCGCGCATCGATCGCACGATCGAGTGACGATCGCTGAAGGGGTGGACCTGCGCGATGCGGCATCGGTGGAGCGGCTGTACTCGCGATTCGGGGCAGCGCCGGGGCGCGAGCAGTTGTGGGCCTCGATCCATGTGGCCGGCGGCTTTGCGATGGGCGCGATCACGCAGACCGACGCAAAGGCCGTGCGGGATCTGATGGAGATGAACGCGATGACGTGTTATCTGTGTTGCCGTGAGGCGGTGCGCGCGATGCAAGGGGGGGGGGACGCGAAGGATGCACCGCGCGATGGCGGGCGGATCGTCAACGTCACCGCCCGCCCGGGCGTCGCGTGGGACCAGGGCGCGAACATGGTGGCGTATGCGGCATCAAAGGCCGCGGTCGCCGCGATCACCACGGCCCTCGCGGCCGAAGTCGCCTCGCGCGGCATCTGGGTCAACGCCGTGGCGCCGTCGATCATGGATACACGCGCCAATCGCAAGGCCATGCCCGACGCCGACCACGCGGCATGGCCCAAGGTTGACGAAGTCGCCGCGACCATCGCGTTCCTCGCCTCGCCCGCGAACCGGGCGACCCGCGGAGGCATCGTGCCGGTGTATGGGCGGATGTGAACCGTGTGGCGGCGTGCCATCGAGTGCTCGGTGAAGTGACGTCATGCAACCATTTGTTACACCGAAGGCTTATCACATGTCTTGGCCGTTGATACGGTTGTGACAATTTCACATTCACTCACTCTGCGCTGCGGTTCGCCCACGAAGAGGCTCGCCGATCCGCGACGGCCGACTGGATCGTCGACCACCAATGACTTGGTTGCGGGCAAGTTGGGACAGAATCGAGCGAAAAGCGCCTCAAGGCGCGGCCTGAACCGATCCACCATGATCGACGGTGTGCTCGTGACGTGAATGTTGTCCAAACGACCCATGAGGAAGTGACGGCAGCACGCGGGCGAGAGCAGAGCGGAAGCCAGAACATCGGCGATCTGAATGCCCGCGTGATTGGCGCTGTGTCCGAATACGGGCACTTCAATGATTCGCGGATACTGATCCCCGCCGTGTTTGAATTTCTGGGTGAACACGCTGTGGGCAACGATGGAGTCGGGTCCGGGGTTGCGGTGGTCCGCGATGACGGTCCCGAGCGAGTCGCTCGCGTCAAGACACGCCTGGAATCGCGCGCAGAGCCATTGAATGCTGGATGTGTAGACGGCGCGCCCGTCGAACGGATCACCAGGCGACTTGATCCACACGCAAGCGGATGCCGCGAGTTCATACTGATCGCACAGATCAAGTGTGCGATCCAGAAACCCGATCGCGGCACGGTGCTTTCGATGACGCGTGTCGCGGATTCGGCTGCGCAACGCGGAGCCCTTGATCTCACGCGTCAACCAATCCCACGTCTTGCATTGCTTGGAGCAGAGGTCTGGAAAGAACCTGCGCTTCAACTCGACCCAGCGACGCGTGACCGGCTCAATCTGCTCCGCTTTGACCGACAAACCAAGCAGCACGAGTACGGGCTGATTGCTGGCATCATCGCGGGCAAGCGCTTTGGTGTCACCAGACTCATCCACGAACAACAGGCGCATCGAACCAAGTATACCGTACAAAAAGCAACCGCAGCCAGCGAGGCTGGCTGCGGGGGTCGCCGAGTTGCTTCATCAGCAAACCGGCTCAAACGGCCCAGAGGGCAGTTGCTTGATTGCTTCGTCTATCGGCACTATCAAGTGTATCCGGTATATCCGGTGTATCCAGTATCCGAAGTGCCGGTCCCTATGACCAGGATGGCCCGGGGATTCCACGGTTCTCGAGCGGCTACGCCCCCGCCGTCGTCGGATACGCAATACGCCCGTGGTAGATGCTCGCGAGCGTGCGGCTGATTGAGTCCACGATGATGCGCAGTTCGCGAAGGGTCAGGTCGCAGTCGTCGAACTGTCCATCGAGCAGACGGCGGTTGGCGAGGTCATTGACGAGAGTCTCGATGCGACTTGGCGTCGGCTCGGCCATGGTGCGCGTGGCGGATTCCACCGCATCCGCGAGCATCAGAATCGCCACTTCCTTCGTGCGCGGCTTGGGGCCGGGGTAGCGATATTCGATCTCCTTGGGTTCGGGGAAATCGTCGCGATCCGCGGCCTCCGCCTCGGCCTTGCGCCGGGCGCGTTCATAGAAGTACTCGACGAGCGTCGTGCCGTGGTGCGCCTCGATGAAGTGCTGCACGCTTCGCGGAATCTCAAACTCCCGCGCCAGTTCCATGCCATCTTTCACATGCCCGACGATGACCAGCAATGACATCGCGGGGCTGAGTTTGTCGTGTCGATTCGGACCGCCGGACTGGTTCTCGACAAAATACTCCGGCTTGTTCATCTTGCCGATGTCGTGATACAACGCGCCGACATAGGTCAGCAGCGAGTCCGCGCCGATGCCCTCGGCCGCGGACTCCGCGATCGTCGCGACGTTGAGCGAGTGGTTGTAGGTTCCCGGGGCGCGCTGCTGAAGTTCGCGAAGCAGCGGGTGCTTGGGGTCGCGAAGTTCGATCAACGTCATCCCCGTGGTGATGTCAAAGGCCTTCTCAAGATACGGCAGGATCGCCAGCGTGATGATCCCCGCGAGAATCCCACCCCCGGCCGCATACCCCGCATCCTTGACCGTCTGAAGAATCTGCGCCGCGATGATGGGACGATCGATCAACGCCACCACGATCGCCCCGATCGCCAGCGCCATCCCCGTCCGCACACCCATCGCCACCAGGCCCTTGCGGTCGCGGACCTCCCGCAGATGCAGCACGGCCACGCTCAACCCGGTGATCGTCAACGCGAACATACCGATGGGTTGATCGATCGAGATGCACGCCAGCACGCCTTGCAGCACGCCAATGGCCAGCGCCACCCGCTGGTCATACGCAATCGCCAGCACGATCGCCACAAACACCACCGGCGCCGTCGTCCATAGCACGATCAGATTCGGCGAACCCACCGCGCCAACGCATGTGATCGCCAGCGCCCCGGCCATGACGGCCGCGATCCCGCCCATTCGTCCCGGGTTCCGCCGCACGCGCGGAAGAAACAACGCGATATACCCCATCGTCGCCAGCGTGATGGCCGCCACCGCGCCGAACAGACTCGCGCGGCGAAACCACACGCGATACGCCTCGGCCTCGGTGCGAAAGACATCGAGTTCGGCGCGATAGAGATCCGCCTGCTCCTGATCGAGCACATCGCCGCGTCGGAAGATAACCTGACCCTGCGGCACTTCCTTGATCTCCGACGCGACGGTTGTGGCCGCCTGGTTCTGTCGCTCGAGCGTGGCGCCGGGGTTGAATCTGAACGTCGGCGCGGGGTCCGAGATCAGGCGATTGACGATCGCGGCGCTGGTCGCGGGAGGAAAGCCCGCGAGGCGGACCAGATCGGGAATGAGTTGGCGAAGTTTGGGTTCATCGCGAATCGAGACAATGTTCTCCCGCGCGACGACGAGGCTGTCGCTCCCCGTGCGCAACTCGACATCGACGTTCAGGCCCTCGCGCAGTTCACGGTCCCACGTCTCGCCATCGACAAAGGCGTACTGTTCGAGCAGGTCCATGAGGTTGGTCATGGCGCTGCGCCACGCGGCGGAAACCTCGCCGGATTCCACCTGGGCGCGCAGCCCGTCGAACATCTCCGGCGTCAGCGAAAACTCCCGCCGAATCTGCAACGGAATGTCATCCACCGTCTCCACCGCCGACGCCGCGCGCGGTAGATCCCAGATCGACACGCGAATGCGCTCCAGCGCGCCAAGGTCCGCGTCATACACCCGCGGCGTCTGCTGACGCGCCAACTCCCGAGAACGCTCCGTCTTGGGAATGTCGGGCATCTGGAACGGCTGTCGCACCACGGCCGTGAAGTTCATGATGCGCCCCGGCGCCACCAGTGGCCTCTCGCGCGCCCACACCGCCAGCGAGCCACAAAGGATGATGAACACCAGCGCAATGACCGTGCCCCAGCCAAACGTGCCGGAGGTCATCGCGCCTTGCAGCGACGCGATCAGACCCTCCGGACGGCGGCGCAAGCGCGTTCGCCGAATGGGCGGCGCCGCGACTCGTCCGGTCGCGCCTCGCGTGGGCGGTTTTGTTGAGTCTTTGGCCATGATGGATCAGTGATTCGACGGTCCGCGCGATGCATCATCGCCATACGCATCCACAATCCGCTGCACAAGATTGTGACGCACAACGTCCGAACGATCCAGCGTCACGAACCCGATGCCGGGAATCCGACCGAGCCGCCGTGCCGCGTCGATCAGCCCGCTCTCGCGCGGATCGGGAAGGTCAATCTGCGTCGTGTCGCCCGTGACGATCGTCTTCGAGCCATGGCCCATGCGCGTGAGGAACATCATCATCTGACCGCGGGTCGTGTTCTGCGCCTCATCAAGAATGATCACCGCGTTGTTCAACGTTCGCCCGCGCATGAATGCCAGCGGCACAACCTCCACCACATCCGTATCCATGAATCGACGGATCGTCCCGTAGTCCATCAAATCATGCAGCGCATCAAACAACGGACGAAGATACGGATTCACTTTCGCCTGAAGATCACCGGGCAAAAAGCCAAGACGCTCGCCCGCCTCCACCGCCGGACGCGCCAGAATCAACTTGCGCACACGTTCGCTTCGCAGCAGATGCACGGCCGCCGCCACCGCCAGATACGTCTTGCCCGTGCCCGCAGGACCGATGCCAAACACAAGATCATTCGTGCGAATCGCTTCGAGATACGCGGCCTGATTCGGTGTCTTGGGTCCGACCCCCCGGCCGTTGGCGAAGACCTGAAGATCGCCCTCCCACGCGGGACCATCGCCAAGCGCCTTCGACTCTCGCGTACTCCAGCCGGGTCCGCCGGTGTCCAGACGCGACGCCTCGCGAGCGATGACATCGAGCACCTGTTGTCGGGATGCTGGCTCCGCGGCCGCGCCGAGATGTTCAAGCACGCGCCGCGCGATGACAACAGCGCGCTGATCACCGCGGAGGTGGATCATGCCATTGCGGGCCGTCACGCTCACGCCGAGCGCCTCGCGCACCATCTTGAGGTTTCGTTCGCCAGAGCCGGCGATCTGAAACCGCTCGCTTGGCTCCGTGACCAGGATCGTCGCTTCCACGTGCGCCATTGGCTCCCACCAGCCCGCACACAATGCAGGCTCCCGCTGGACTCCACCATCCGACGATGATTGTATCGTCACCCAGCGCGCTTTCCGACGTCGAACCGTCATCGTCCAAGGGTTGTCCATGGTTTCATGTGTGGAATGAGCCGTCCAATGCATCACATGCCGTGTCTAACCCTGGGCTTATTGGCCGCATTCATCGGTTCAGGTGCTTTCTATGGGTGCGCGGTTGTCGACTTTCAACCTCCTGCGGATCCACGGCCGATCGGCCCGGCGGTTGAGGTGATGGCGGATTGGGATGATCTTGAGGCGGCCGTGGAGGTGGCGATGGGTGCGAACCAACTCGCCCTGCTGCATCGCCACGATTTGGGCCCGATGCACCGCGAGTACCACATGGTCAACGTGCTCGATGCGCCGGTTGTGGTCACGGCGCGTGCCCTCGACGCGGAGTCGACCGAAGGGGGGGGTGATGCTGTGCATGGCCAGAGCATCGTGATCGAACTCACCTGCCGGTATGGATGGTCCGGCGACCCGGGACGCGAATCGACGATCATTCGAGCGGTGGTGCGACGCCTGCGCCAACTCCACGGCCGGGACTACGCACCCCTGCACGCCCCGCTGCGATGATCGTTCACAGCGCCCGCGTGACGCGATGCGAAGCGCACAGCGCGATGGCCAGCGCATCGGCGATGTCCGGGGGCGATGGCGGCGCGGACAGGTTGAAGACCTCCTGAATGCTGCGCTGGATCTGGTCCTTTGCCGCGTGGCCGTTGCCCGTCAGGGACTTCTTGACCATGTTGGGTTTGAGTTCGATCAGTTCGAGTCCGGCGTGCTGCACGGCCAGGAGGATCACGCCCCGCGCGTGGCCCATCGCGATGGCCGTCGCGGGGTGTTTGTAATGCGCAAACAGCGATTCGACCGCCACGGCCGCGGGACCGATCCGCTCGATCAACGTGCGAAGATCGGCGTGAAGTTCCACAAGTCGTTCGGAGACCGATCGCCCTTTTTCACGATCGAGTCGAAGCACACCGGCTTCGATGAGCGTCGCCCCGTGCGTAGTCGCCTCGACGCACCCATAGCCCGTGATGCGAAGGCCGGGATCGATGCCGAGGATGCGCACGGCGGAGTGTATGGAGCCACGCTCCGCCGATCGTCAAGTCGCCGTGGCATACCCGGAAGCGACGCCACCAAGGCCGTATGCTTCCTCCATGCTCACACTTGACTATGCGAATTGTCTGTCGGATCGTGTTGGGGATCACGGGCTTGATCCCGCGGTGCTTGCGGGGGGGGGTGAGGCGTCGCGGGCGATCGCGGCCATCACGGGCAAACTCGCGCAGTCGCGCGGCACGGGCTGGGAACGCTGGCGCGAACTCCCGTTTGACCCGATGCGGCGCGAGCATCTTGACGGCGTGCGGGCCGCGGCCGCGCGGTGTGAAGGCAATTTTGATAACCTCGTGGTGCTTGGCATCGGTGGCTCAGCGCTGGGGAACATCGCGCTGCAATCGGCGCTGAACCCCGCGACGCACAATCTGCTCGCCGGCGGCGTGCGGCACGGGCCGCGCATGTTCGTCCTCGACAATGTCGATCCCGTCGCGTTTGACGATGTGCTCAGCGCATGCGAGGCCAACGGCGGACTCACACGCACGCTCTTCAACGTCATCAGCAAATCGGGCGAGACGGCCGAGACGGCCGCGCAGTTCATGATTATCCGTGATCGCCTGCGCCAGGCGATGGGGCCGGGGTATAAGCACAACGTCGTGGCCGTGACAGACCCCGCGAAAGGGACCATGCGTTCGATCTGCAACGCGGAGGGCTTCGTGACGTTGCCGGTGCCCGACGGCGTGGGCGGGCGATTCAGCGTGCTGTCGCCTGTCGGCCTGTTCTCGGCGGCGATGTGCGGGATTGACATCGAAGCGCTGCTCGATGGCGCGGCCGCGGCGGATGCGGCGTGCTCACGCGCGGAACTCACGGCGAACCCCGCGGCCATGCTCGCCTATGTGCTCGTGGAACTCGGCGTGAGCAAGGGCAAGAGCAACCATGTGATGATGCCATACACAAATTCGCTGTACTACCTCGCGGACTGGTATCGACAGTTGTGGGCGGAGTCGCTGGGCAAAAAGTCGCAGTCGCTCCAGGGCATGACGAACACGGGCTTCACGCCGATCAAGGCCCTGGGCGCAACGGATCAACACTCGCAGATTCAGTTGTATCGCGACGGCCCCAACGACAAGGTCATCATGTTCCTCGAAGTTGAACGCTTCGCGAAGGATGTGGCCATCCCGCGCGGGCTGGGCGTGGACGCGATCGAATATCTGGAGGGTTCAACGCTCGGCTCGCTGCTGGCCGCGGAGAAGCGCGCGACGGAATATGCGCTCATCGAATCGCAGCGCCCGAACCTGACGATCCGCTTCCCGCGAGTCGATGCGCATCACGTCGGACAGTTCATCCACCTCTGGCAGATCGCCACCGCCTATGCGGGGCGGCTGCTCGGGATCGACGCCTATGACCAACCGGCCGTGGAACTCGGCAAACAGGCGACGTTTGGCCTGATGGGGCGTGCGAAGTATGAGAACTACAAGCAGCAGGTGGAGAAGGTGATGGGCGGCGGGGGGCGAGTGGTGGGGTGTGAGTGAGGTGGAACATCGGCACAAGCAGAGACGGTGGTACGGGCGTCTCGCCTGTGCGCGGCGAATCATGCACCAGCCATCACCATTCGTACCCCATCTCTTCCGCGAGTCGGTAGAGTGCCGTCATCAACATCGCGTGGTGTCGCAGGATGGCTGCGCTGCCGTGGTCGCCTCCGGCCTCCGCCGCCATCGCGCCGATGTTCGCCTGATGAACCGCGATGATGGATTCACCTGCCTCCATCATTGACGCCACGCGCTCAGCACTTGGTCCGGCTGCGATGCCCTCGAACATCGCCGCTAACTTGCCGTAGTCAACCTGCCTGAAGAAATCTCGCAGTTCCATGCTCGCCCTCGGTCGAGCTCGCGCGGCGATCCACTCGGCGAGCGCCGCCTTATCGATGCGCCCTTCAGCCACAGCGAGAATCTGGTCCGCCGCTTCAAGATCCGGAACGTGAATTTCCCAACCATTCAGTCGCAAGAACACAACACACGCCGCGAGCGCCGCCCTCTTGTTCCCATCGACGAATGGATGGTTCTTGCAGAGATGGAACGCGTACGCCGCCGCCATGCCGAAGGGAACATCGTGGGCGAACGTTCCGCCGAAGGCCTGGCGGGGCATGCTGATCGCGGCCTCAAGCAGCCCCTGATCTCGCACTCCATATGAACCGCCGTACTCATCGACAGCGCTCTCCTGAAGCGTGAGAATCTCATCGACCTCAAGAAACCTTGGCGGCTTTGTAAGCGCACCAATGATCACTCGGAGAGCTTCCTGAGCGATTGCGGAAACTTCTTGAACAGATGCATCGCGGCGCTCACAAACGCCTGATCATGCTTGCGCACGTCCACACGAGCGAGCAGCGCGATGTACGCCGGCAGAGACACTCCAGCCTTCGCGGCGTTTGCTTCGAGTTGCCGCGCCAACTCTACGGGCATGGGTACATTGGTCATTTGCGGTGACATCACCCAATTATCGGCAGCCCAACCCCTCGAAACAAGCCGACGGTGAAGTCGCCATCACCGCCCCTCCATCACCACCCCCTCCAGCCCCCGCAGGCCCAGCGGCTCTTTCGTGAAGAACGGTTCCGCGGCGGGCGTGCCGATACGGCTGCCGAAATAGCGATTCGATGCGTCGATCCAATCCACCACGCCGCGGTTCTTCTCGTTGGCGACGAACTGTGAGTGATACGCCAGGATCGCCCGGCGCTTCTGCTCGGCGTGCGCGGTGATGTCGATGAGGAACGATGGCTGCGGCACGATGCGCAGATGCGTCGCGTAATAGTGAAACAGCCATCGCGGATAGATCGGCGGGCCGACGCGCATGCCGGTCGGCGCGGGCATGTCGAGTTTCGTGAGTTTCGCGTCGAACCGTGCATCTTCAACACTCCGCGTCACGGCCCGATGATCCGGATGCGCATCCTCCTCATACGGCGCGAAGATGATCTCCGCCTGATGAGCGCGGATCACACCCGCCACGGCGTGCCGTGCCTCGATCGTGTGCTGCACGAAGCGATTGGGCAGGCCGAGATTGATGCGCGAAACCGCGTTGTTCGGGGCGGAGAGAACATCCGCCGCCTCGGCGGCTTCTTTCGCCCGCGTGGCCTTGTCGCCGTGCGGCGTCGGCTCGCCATCGGTCATGTCGAGCAGCAGCACGCGATGTCCCTGCGCGGCGAAGAGCGCGATCGTGCCGCCCATGCCCAGTTCCTGGTCATCGGGATGCGGACCGACGATGAGAATGTTGGCCATGTGAACTCCTTCAGCCGTGCGCGAGTTTCGCCACGGCCGCGCATCTCGCCCCGCCGCGCTTCACCGTGAAACCGCAAGCCCGCCCACGACGACCAGCCCGTAGAACACCTTCCGCCCCGCATCTTCCGTTTCAAGTTCCGCAAGCACGAGGAGATCTGGCGTGCCGGCCGCGAAGAAACCGCCCGCGCGAAACGCTTCATAGTTCTCATCGCGGAACTCGGTGAGCCGCAAGCGCACCGTCTCGCCGACATCAACCCCATCGATCGGACGGGAAAACCGCCCGTTGAGCCAGATCGTCGATGGTCCAAACGCTCTGGCCGTGGTGTTCGTGAACTCAAGGTGGTGCGTGCCGCGGACGACCTGAATGTCAAGGGTCTGCGCTCGGTCGGGCGCTGCGGGATACAGCCGTGCATACGGCACGGGATTGCGCGGCGCGGCACACGCCGTCAAGAATACGGCCATCACGGCCATGAGCGCGATGGATCGCGCGATCGCAAGACCACGCAGGGCCGTGGCGCGTCGGACGCCACACAGAGGCGGGCGAGACGCCCGCCCCACCGGATCCGACAGACCTTGCCGTTGCCTTGGCTCAGAACCCGCCTCGGAGATGCGAGGTACCCATACATGAAGCGTGTGCCACCGGGTTGGTCGTGATGTCGATTGAGGTTTCACATCCCTATCGTCCCCTGTATGGCATGCTCAGGCAACAACGCGACGCCTCCGGGGCCGGCAATCGCTCCCGGGGCCGAACTCCTTGATCCACGCGGGGTCGCGGAATCCCTCGTCCAGCGATTCGGCGATGCCGGGGTCGATCCGCGCCTGGCGGACCTCGTGCCGGGGTTTAATGGGCCGTTCTTTCAGGCCGGACTCGCGGGATACTCCGACGCGGCCATGCGGCTGATCGCCCGCCGTCACGGCTGCGCGTTCTGCGTGACAGAAGCCCTGCTGGATCGCACGCTCCTGGCCGGCGGGCGCGGATTCGCCAAGGCCGACCTCGGCGAGATCGAAGACAACGTCCCCGGTGGCGATGACGATCACCCCCTCGCGGGACAGATCATGGGCAGCGATCCGCGCGAGATGGCCACGGCCGCGCTGAAGATGGTCGAGCAGGGCACGCGGGCCGATCGCGAGTATCGCAAGATCGCCTATCCCGACGGCATGCTGCCGACGAGCCACCTGCGAGGCCCGGGGGGGGAACAGATTGGAAGGATGAGCGAGCAACGTGCAGATCTCAAATCTCAAATCTCAAATGGCAACCGCCGAAGCGCGGGTCAGTCGATGGCGACATTCACCGGGAGGCACGGCCAGGGTTCGACGTTTGAAGTCATCGACGTAAACCTCGCGTGCCCGGTGAAGAAGATCGACCGCAAGGCGAGGGGGGGGCACTGGCTGGCGGAGCCGGACGGGGCGATCGCGATTCTCACGGCCGTGCGCGAGGCCGTGCCAGCGCATGTGCATTGCACGGTGAAGTTGCGTCGCGCGTATGACGATTCGCCGGCGATGGCGGCGAGTTTCGAGCGGATTCTCGACGCGGCGTTCGACATGGGGTATGCGTGGGCGACGGTGCATGCGCGAACGGTCGAGCAGAAGTACATCGGGCCGTCGCGATGGGATGTGCTGCGCGACATCGTGCAACGTCGTCCCGGGCGACTCATCTTCGGCTCTGGCGATGTCTGGGAAGTCGCGGACATCTTTCGTATGCTTGCGTACACGGGCGTGACGGCCGTGAGCGTCGCGCGCGGGTGCATCGGCAATCCGTGGATCTTCCGCCAGGCGCGGGACATCCTCGCCGGGCGCGAGCCTGCGCCGCCGACGGTTGAGGAGCAACGACGCGTCCTGCTTGAACACTTCGATCTCGCCCTCGCGGCCAACACCCGCATGCGCCGCGCGGAAGAGTTCACCTCGCGCACGATGCGAAAGTTCGGCATCCGCTTCGCGCAGCACCACCCCGAGGCCGAGGCCGTGCGAAGGAAGATGATCGCCGTGTCGAGTCTTGCGGATTGGCGGCGCGTGGTGGGGGAGATGTATGGCGGGCGAGTGGCGGCGGCGTGACGACAATGCAGATGGTTGGTGTGTGAGTCGATGGACGAAGGAACGGGGTCGGGCCTCCCGCTAAGATCCAACGATGTCGAGCCCCGTTCTATTCCCGGAGTACTCGCTCCCTCCCGCGGTGATGCAGGACTTGCGTCGCATGAACCCGTGGTGGGAGGGCAAGCCTGGTCGATTGCTTCCGAAGACGCGCCGGCATCTCGTCTCGACGATCCACGCACGCCTGCAATCTCGCCTGGCGCCAATCGTGGCGGTTCGCGGTCCGCGCCAGATCGGCAAGACAACGGCCCAGATGCATGTAATTGATGACTTGTTGGCCAAAGGAGTACGTGCTAACCGCATCCTCCGTGTGCAATTTGACGAGCTGGAAAGCCTGGAAGATCTCGACGAGCCGATTCTCAGGATCACTGAAGGCTTCGAACGTGCCATCCTTCAGCAGACGCTCAATGAGGCCGCCCGCGCGGGAGAGCCTGCGTATCTGTTCTTTGATGAAGTGCAGAATCTTCGACGCTGGGCGGAACAATTGAAGCACTTGGTGGATAGCTCCACCGCGCATGCAATCGTCACGGGAAGTTCCGCACTTCGGATCGAGCTTGGGCGAGATAGTCTGGCGGGTCGTGTGACGACCATTGAGGCCGGAGTGCTTTCATTGACCGAAATTGCGTCTTTTCGTGACCAATCGTTGGGAATGCCATTTCTGAAGGACAACGGACTCGATGTACTCACGGTCGCGGAATTCTGGCGATCGCTCGCCGCCGAAGGGCGCACGCGGCAGCTCGCTCGCGATGAAGCATTCAAGTGGTTCTCATTGCGCGGAGGCTATCCACTCGCTCACGAACGAACAAACATCGAATGGCCCGCCATCGCCGACCAGTTGAACGAAACCGTCATACGCCGCGTCATTCAACATGATCTGAGGATCGGAGAGCGCGGCCGCAAGCGCGACCCGGCGCTCTTGGAGGAACTGTTCCGCCTTTGCTGTCGCTATGTAGGTTCAGCGCCGGACGCGAGGACTTTAGCGCGGGAACTCGAGCGCGCCTTGAAGGCGAATGTCGGCCCGGATCGCGTAAGACACTACGCTCGCTTCCTTCGCGACACGCTTCTCATTCGCCTGATTGAACCCCTCGAACTCCGCATGAAGCGCCGCCGTGCCAGCGACAAGATCTGCCTCGCCGATCATGCGCTTCGCGCAGCGTGGTTGCAGGAGGTGATCCCGCTTGATCCACATGGACTTAGCGATGCGCCGCACCTGACTGATCTGGCCGGACACATCGCTGAGAGCATTGTGGGCGCCACGCTATCAACCATCAGCAATCTTGACCTCTCCTGGTATCCTGCGCGAGAGGATTCGCCCGAGATCGACTTCGTTATGACCATCGGCACGCGCCGAATCCCCATCGAGGTCAAGTACCGCCGGAAGATCGATCCACTCCGAGACACTGAAGGCCTGCGCACGTTCATGGAACGGACTGTGAACAACGCCCCATTCGGCCTGCTCATCACGCTCGAAGACACGCACCTTGATCCGCGCGACCCACGAATCATCGAGATCCCGCTCTCCAGCCTCATGCTGCTTCGCTGACCCCTACGCCACCGATTCCAACTCCGCTTCCTCGCCCGTCGCGTCAACATCGCCGCCGGCGAGCACATCCACCGTCGGCGCGTCGGCCAGCGGCTTGCCTTTGGCATCCGTCAAGGCCTTGCCGGACATCGTGCGGATGATGGCGATGGGGTTGGCCTTTTCGTGTTTGGCGAGCGCCGCCTCGAGGGCCTTGCGCTTGTCGTCGGGCAACTCGGTGAACTTGCCGCGACCGCGACACTTGGGGAATCGAGAGCACCCGAGCCACGGGCCGTACTTCCCCGGCCGTAGATTCATCGGCGATTCACACTTCGGGCACGGTTCATCGGTGAGCAACGGGGGCTGCGAGGGCGCGACGACGTGACCCTTCTTGTCGATGTTCAAGATGCCATCGCACGGGTCTTCCTTCGCGCCGTACTTTGAACAGCCCAGAAACGGCCCGAAGCGCCCCGTGCGACGCGTCATGCCCGAGCCGCACTTGGGACACGCGACATCGACCGTTTCCGCGGCCGCACGAGGTTTGCCCTCGCGATCCACCGGCGATGCGTATGAACAATCCGGGTATCGCGCGCACGACAGAAACCTGCCGCTGCGCCCGAAGCGATACACCATGTCCGAGCCGCACTCAGCGCAGCGATATTCCTTCGGCGCGGGAACCGTCTCGGCCTTGGCGTGCTTGAGTTCCTCGTGGGCGCGTTCGAGGCTCTGCGTGAACGGGCCGTAGAACCGGTGGAGCATCTCGACCCAGTCGATGTGATCTTCCTCAACCTTGTCGAGTTCGGCCTCCATCTCGCGGGTATAGCCGACATCCATGATCTGCGGGAAGGCTTCGATGAGTTTGTCGGTGACGACCTCGCCCAGGTCGGTCGAATGGAACCGGCGTTCGAGCAGTTCGACGTA
>CAZTPJ010000039.1:0-34521 GCA_964614515.1 uncultured Phycisphaeraceae bacterium
TTCGCTCCACCACCGGCTACTGACGGCCACGCCTTCGGCGTGAACAACCTGCCACGGAGTGGCAGGCCACCCAGGACCCGCCACGGAGTGGCAGGCACCCAAGACCTGCCGCGGAGAGGCGGGGTACCCAAGCAGAACCCGCCTCAGAGAGGCGGCGTAGGCAGGGGTCGATCGCTTGCGCGATTGGCTCCTTGAGCGCGCTTAGAACCAGATTGGTCCTTCACCACCGCTCCGCATCGTTGCGCGGGGCAAGCGGTGATGGCTCACTCGCACGTCCGTGGATCGTCGTGCCACCCTGAATGCCCTGCGATGCGGCCTGAAGAAACTCGTGCGGAAACGCCAGCGCGGGCTTCGAGGCCTCATCGAGCCGCTGCACGGCCGTGAGTGGCAGCACCACATCCAGCGCCCTGATGTTGTCGTCGAGTTGTTCGATGGTGCGTGCGCCGATGATGGTGGACGTCACGCCCGGCCGATTCTGCACCCACGCGAGGGCGGCCTGCGCGGGCGTGCAACCGGCCTCATCGGCGGCCGCGAACAGCGCGTCGATCACGGCGAAGGTCTGTTCGTGCAGATGCCGCGTGACCCACGGGCTTGTGCCGCGTCCTTCGTTCGGCGGCGGCTGTCCACGGCGATACTTGCCCGACAACACCCCCCCCTTGAGCGGGCTCCACGGCGTCACGCCCATGCCCATCTCCATCGCCATCGGCATCAAGTCGCCTTCGACAGTGCGCTGCAGGAGCGAGTATTCGATCTGCAGCGCGATCACGGGCGACCACCCGCGAAAACGCGCTTCGACCTGCGCCTCAGCGCACTTCCATGCGGGCGTGTCGGAGAAGCCGATGTAGCGCACCTTCCCCGCGCGAACCAGATCATCCAGCGCCCGCATCGTCTCATCCATCGGCGTCAGCGAATCCCAGAAGTGCATCCAGTACAGGTCGATGTAGTCCGTCTGAAGCCGCCGCAGCGAGTTCTCGCACGCCGACATCAGACTCTTGCGATGCGCCCCGCCCCCGTTCGGATCGCCAAGATACATGTTCCCAAGGAACTTCGTCGCGATCACCACGCGATCGCGACGGGCGGTACGGCCAACATGATCGCCGATGATTTTTTCCGAATGGCCCTTGGTGTACATGTTGGCCGTGTCGAGGAAATTCCCGCCAAGGTCGAGAAAGCGGTCGAGGATGCGTTTGGAGGTCTCGACATCCGACCCCCAGTCCCATTCCTTGCCAAAGGTCATGGTCCCCAGACACAGCGGCGAGACCCGCAGGCCCGACCGCCCGAGCGTGATGTAATGGTTCAGTGGCATGTCGGAGCATATGTCCGAGGGCTCTCCGGCCGGATTGACTCGGCCCGGAGGCGAGTGTCGGAAGTTCATAACCAATGATTCCCCGTGGTGAAAATGCCCTATGGACAATGGATCGGCGCGACACCGGGTGGTACACTCTGCCGGGCTTCGTGGCGAGTTCACAGGGGACGCGTGCGGGGTCTCACAATCAGGAGGCATACGAGATGAGTGGCTCACACAAGCCAAGTCGCCTGTTCATGGCGCTGGCCGGATTGTTGATTGGTTCCGCGGCCTATGGACAGGCGATGCCGGAGCCGAGTCGTGACGTGGCGTTCCCCGTGGATTCTGGCCGTCTGTTTGACGTGAATCCCGCCGCCGGTCTTGGCAACGAGGCGCAGTTGATCTGGGCGACGGAAGTGTCGGTTCCCGGCGCGCCGTGGATGCGCGTGCATTTCTCCACCGACACCCTGCTTGCCGGAAAGGATCGCGATCTCGGCGGCTCGTATCTGCTCATCACGTCCGTCAAGGATGGCGAGCAGCAGATCTTCGATTCCACCGCATTGCCGGAGTGGGATCACATCTCCGCGTTCTTCAACGGCGACACGCTCTTTGTCGAACTCTTCGCCGCGCCGGGCATGGGTGACAACCGCGTGCGGATCACGCAGGTGACGGCCGGCATCGCCCCGTTCGGCCCGGATTCGATCTGCGGCACCACCGATGATCGCGTGCCTGACAACGATGCCCGCGTCGGACGCCTCAGCAGCGGATGCACCGGATGGCTCATCGGCGAGAACGGCACGGCCAACGAATGGCTCACGGCCGGACACTGCCTGACCAACGGCCAGACGGGCCTGGTGATGATGATGAACGTTCCTCCGGCGTCATCGTCGGGCGCGTTCAACGCCCCGCCGGTGCAGTTTCAGTTTCCGGTGCAGGCGGCTTCGATCCGCAGCACCGATGGCGGCGTGGGCAATGACTATGCACGGTTCATGACCAACAACAACTCGAACACGCGGCTCCCCGCGGCCATTGCGCAGGGGCGCAACTGGTACTCGTTGGCCGCGGCCGCTCCGAACAGCGGCACGAACGCGACGACAGTTCGCGGTCACGGAGTTGTCAACAACCAGTCGGGCATCACGGCCGTGCCGTGGCAGTGGAACCGCATCAACAAGGTTCACACGGCGCAGTATCAGGGCCGTTCCGGCAACCGGATCAATTACCTCACCGACACAACGCCCGCGAACTCGGGCTCGCCGGTCACACAAATCGTCGGCTCGCCTATCGGCTTTGAGCAGGCCATCGGCATTCACACGCACGGCTTCTGCCCGGGTACGTTCAACTCCGGCACGGCCATCGACATCGCCGGCCTCCAGACCTCCCTGTCGCAGGCGGCGGGCGATCACTATCCCTTCGACTCGGCCGTGTCCAAGGCGCTCTCGACATCGTTCGCGTCGAACAACGGCGGTTCCGACGGCGGCGCCATCTACTTTGATGTGGCCGTCGGCTCGCGTTCACTGACCATGACCCACTTCCAACTCAACATCCATCACAACGGCACGAGCAACAACCCCACGACCACCGAGATGGACGACTTCTTCAACTTCACGGTGTACCTCACCCCTGGCACGGCCGTGGGCAAGCAGAACGTGCAGGCGAACTGGACGCAGGTTGCGACGGGCGGCGGGATGCCTCGGGCGCAGAACGCCCGAACCATCGGCGCGCTGCGAAACACGTTTGTCCTTGATGCGTTCACGTCGTATGGCGTGGCGATCGTCTTCGACAACGGCGCTGGACATCGCTACACCGACGCCACCGGATCGAACGAAGTGTTCTCCAACACGGACGTGACCATCACGGGCATCTCCGCGTCGAACGCGCCGTTCACGGGCAACATCGCAGGCCGCGTCTGGAACGGCGCCCTCGGCTACCTGCTCAACCAGTCCCAGGGTCACTGCCTCGAAACGCTGTTCGCGCAGGACAATGGCCTGGGATCGGGCAGCACCGTCTTCTTCGATGTTGACGTCAAGAGCCTGCCCATCACGCTGACTCGCATCACAAGCAACGTGCAGGGCGCGGGCGGCGCGAATGTGTCGTACCGCCTGTATCGCACGGCCACCACCTATGTCGGCAAGGAATCCGATCCGCGCCACTGGACGCTGGTCAGCACGGCCTCCGGTGTCTCGCAGCCTTCCGATACCCCGTCTTCGTTCAACCTGGACACCTATGTGAATCTCGCCGCGAACTCCAGCCAGGGCTTGGCGCTTCAGATCGAAGGCGGCGGCCACGCCTACACCAACGGCACGGGCCAGAATCAACTCTTTGAAAACTCACACCTGCGCATGGAACTTGGCTCCGCCATCAGCGGGAACTTCACAGGTACGCAGTTCAGCCCGCGCGTGTGGAATGGCGCGCTGTGCTACGGCGTGAGCATGGCGCCCTGCACCGGCCCGCTCCTCACACAGTCGCCCCCCAACGCCGCCATCGGCGGATTCAACTCCGTCCCCGGCGGACAAGAGGAGGCGGACAACTTCACCGTCGCCAGCAACTGGAGCGTGACGCGCGCCACCGTCTGGGGCGCCTACGCGACAATGGATGCGCCAGTCTCGCAGAACTTCATCGTCCGGTTCTTCGAAGAGTCGAACGGCCTGCCAGGCACGCTCGTCGCCACGCGAAACATCAACAACGTGTCGCCCAACGACACCGGCCTCATCATGGCCGGCGGGTTCAATCGTCCCATCTATCAGTACAACTTGATCTTGCCGTCGGCCGTGGCGCTCACGCCGGGCCGATACTGGATCAGCGTCCTCGGCAACACGGGCACGCACACATGGGCGTGGGCGCGAACCAACACCACGCTCAATGCCCACGCGGTTCGCCAGGGTGCTGGGCCGTGGAACCTCTCCGGCGGTGACTTCGCGATGGTGCTCTGCGGCACGGAGACGCCTCCGACGCCGTGCTACCCCGACTGCGATCAGTCCACGGGCGTTGGCGTGTTGGACATCTTCGACTTCCTGTGCTTTGGCAATGCGTTCGCCGCGAATCAGCCGTATGCCTGCAACTGCGACCTCTCCACGGGCAACAACGTCTGCGATATCTTCGACTTCCTCTGCTTCGGCAACGAGTTCGCCGCGGGATGCCCATGAGTAGACACGGCCGGGTTGACTGGCCGTGGCTGATGAACTGCTGAATTGACACGCGGGCCGGGATCATGCATCCCGGCCCGCTTTCCTTTCTTGCACCGCGTGGCATGGGCAAGCCTCCTGGCTTGCCCGTGCACCCCGCGCGACTCGCGCGAACACGGGCAAGGCGTTGCCTTGCCCATGCCACGCGCAAAGAAAAAGGCCTCCCTTGCGGGAGGCCACTTCGATGTGTTCGAGTTGTCAAGCCGATTCAGCCCTGGCCGCCTTCGGTCTTCTTGCAGCACGCGGCTGAGTTGCCCGCCGCGCAGTTGCCGCAGCAACCGTTCTTGCCGTCGCCCGTGCAGCCGTCCTTGCCTTCCTTGCACTCTTTGGCCTCGGTCTCGAGGGCGACGGGCGTCGCCGTCTGGCCGGTCATTGGGCAGACCTTGCCTTCGCACTCGGCCGTGGCTTCGGTGCACTCGCTCTTGGTCTCGCAGGCGGCCTTGCTCTCGCAGGTCGCTTCGAGGGTGCATTCGCCGCCGGTGGCGAGGGACGCCTCGATCACCTTGTCAGATGGACACAGGGCGCAGCCCTCGTGAGCGGTCTCAACTGCTACGACCTTGTCGCCGCATGTGCCGTCCGAGCATCCGCCGCTGACCATGCGATACCCGCCGATGCCGACGAGCGCAACGCCCGCGACCGCGAGCACAGGCATGAACAGGCTTCCACCGAAACGAATCGCCATTGTGTATCTCCTGATGAATAAGTTCCCCGCCCCCGGCGTAGCCAGTCTCCTCGCGCAGAACCGCCGGACGCGTTCACAGATTGTACCGTCAAATCGGCCATCCGGCTTCGCCCGACCGGAACTTTCCTGCCGATTCCCGAAGCGGGGGAGTTCTCGGTATAGACGCCGGGTGCTCCAGCCGATACGAAGCCTACAGGCTGTTCGCGCAGCAAGGGGATTCCATGACCACCATGCGCCCGGAACTACAGGATGGGTTGATCTCAGCCGCGCGCCCGCTCGCTCCGGACGGCCTTCCAGGGCCGGCTTATGGCGGGGTCGTGGTCTTACCGGACGTCAAATTCGCCCGCAGGGCCACAGCAGGCACGCTCACGGAGGCAGGCATGGAAGCCGTGACCGAAGAGTCATCTCTGCACGATCTGCTCGATGTTGTCGGTCAGGCGATGGAGACCGTGGGGACCGAACAGGCCCGGCGAAACCTCGGCGAAATCGCCGCGAGGCTCGGGCGGTTTCAAGCGGCGCTGTCAACCTGGTGCGCAGCGCGCGACACGGCCGTCGCGCGCCTCGAAGCCCGGGGAGCGGAGGCGGACCAGCGCGAGGCGCGACTGACCCGGCGCGAGGCCGCCGCAGCGGAACGCGAGGCGATCTCGCGTTTGCGGGAGGAAGCGCTGGCGGTGCGCGAGGCGAGCCTGCATCGGGCGGTCGATGAGTACGCAGCGCGCCAGCGCCGGCTCCGCGAGCGCGAAGCGGATCTGCATTGCCGCGAGTGTGTGTCGGCGGTGGCCACGGCCGCGCGGCTCGGGCGATTCGTTGCGGCGGCGTGCGTGGGTCGTGGGTTGTTCGTGACGCGACGGCGCGATGGGGTTGGTCAACGTGCGGTGTCAGCGCCGCGGAGTTGTTTGTCATGAGTGATACGACGCACGCGAATCGGCCGGGGCTGTCGCCGGCGGCGCTGATCGAACAGATCGAGTCGCGCATGGCGGCGGTGAGCGAGTTGTTCAACGAAATGGAGGCGCTGCGCGCCCGCAACGATCAGCACGCCGCCGAACTCGCCCAGCGCGAAGCGCAGATCGCACGGCGGGCACAGGAGTTGGAGCGCACGGCCGGGGAACTCGCGCAAGCCTCCATGCAGGCTCGCAAACAGGAAGAGGCCGCGCAGTTGGAGTTGCAGGCGGCGCGTCAACGTCTGGCGGAACTCGAGCGTCAGGGAGCGGGGATCGCGGGCGGCGCGGTGAGGCAGTTGCAGGATGTGGTGGGCGCGGTGCGCCAGTTGGAGCAGATGCAGGCTCGTGATGTGCGCATCGCGGAACTCGAGCAGGAGAGCGCTGCGCTTGGCCAGATGCGGGCGTCGCTGGAGTCCTCGCTGCGCGAGGCGCACGGGGCGATTGATGAACTGCGGGCCGAACGTGAAACGATCAGTGGCCGTGTACAGGAGATGGAGTCCGCGCTGCGCGAGGTCCACACGCGGTTTGAGGATGCGCAGCGGAGCCTTGAAGCATCGCAGCGTCACGCGGACGAGGTTGAAGCCGCCCGGGCAAAGATTGAACAGGAACTTCAGACCGCGCGAGCCCGCAACGATGAACTCAAGGCCGAGACGCGCGGCGCGCTGCGCCATGTCTCTGAGTTGGAGTCATCGCTGGAAGCGGCGAACCAGCGCGTCGAGCAGTTGCAGGCGCACGCGGGCGACGGCCAGGAGCGCATCGCGGCCCTGGAATCACAGATTGCCGAGATGACGCAAGCGCGGGAAGACACGGCCGCGCAGATCGACAACCTTCAGGCCGAACTCGCCGATGCGCGTCGTGCCGCGGCCGACGCGGAGGAACGCGCGGTAGCGGCGAAGGCATCGAGCCGACGCGCGGACGATCAACGGTTGAGCGTGCGCAAGGCGCGTCTCGTGCGTGCGCGGCGGCTCCTGCGTGAGCGATCGGAGCAACTCAATCGCGCCGTGCGGGCCGTCGAGGCCAAGTACCGCGAGTGTGAACAGATTCTCCAGGCGCGTGAACACGTCGCGGCCGCGTCGCGGGCGATCCAGCGCGCGGAAAAGCAGGTGCGTGAGAAGGCGGCGCGGACGAAGGCGGCGAACTTCATCGCCGCGGCGCTGGGCGTGCTGGCGCTGATCTTCGTGGGCAGTTGGCTGATCGCGGGGTACTTCGCCACGCCGACGTATCTGGCGCGGATCGAACTCGTGCCCGAGGTGCGCGGGCGCGACATGACGGAGGAGCAGACCGTCGCGTGGCGCGTCTATCACGAATCGCTCCTGCGCGATCCGCTGGTGACGCAGGCGGCGGCAGAACGCATGGGCCGTCGCGGCATCACCACGCTGGCCGACCCCGGCGCGCTGCGCGAGCGCCTGGCCGCGTCCCTCCGAGTCGAAACGCCCACGCCCGGGCGACTCATCCTCGAACTCGACGGCCAAGGACACGAACGCACGCGGCGAATCCTCGAAACATACGCCGCCGCCATCGTCAGCCACGCCAACGCCTCACGCGAACGCCGGCCCGACGGCGCCTCCACGGCCATCGCCGTCGAAGCCGCCATCGTGGGCGAGCCGCTCAATGACAATCGCCCGGTGATCGCGGCCGGACTCTCCGGCGGCTTGTCGCTCGCGGCCATCTTCGGCTGGGTGGCCCTGTGGTCCCGCCTGCGCAAGCCCGACGCCAGCACGGTCGAAGAGGCGGCGATGGACGTGGAGCAGGTGGCGACGTAGTGATGAGGCACGCACAGGCGAGACGCCCGTGCCACCGCGGAGCGCGGGTGCCTTGGCCACGGTTCGACATCGCCACGCGCCGTCTGGCTTCGCATCCGTCATGGCCATCCAGAGCGATGGCCCCGGCACCCGGCACTTGCGTAAGCGTGAATGGGGCTTGGGACACGACGCGATCGAAGGCATGGCCTCCGCGCCTACGATTCCTTCAGCCTGCCAAGGCTTTCCGCCATGCTTCGCCCAGTTCTGCACAGCAAGATTCACATGGCCCGCGTGACGGCGGCCAAGCCGGAGTATGTCGGCTCGGTCACGATCGACGCCGATCTGCTCGAAGCGTGCGGCATGCGCGTCAACGATGCGATTCACGTCGCCAACTGCCGTAACGGCGAGCGGTTTGAGACCTACATCTTCCGCGGCGAGCCCGGGTCGCGCGTGATCGAGGTGAACGGTGCGGCCGCACATCTCGTCGAGGTTGGCGACCGCCTCATCATCATGCACTACGCGATGATGACGGATGAGGAGTATCGCGAGCATCGGCCGAAGGTGCTCATCATGGGTGAGGGGAATCGCGTCACCGAGACGATGCGATATGAGCCGCGGTGAGATGCGGGGGCTGGTTTCCCAGTCACTGGTTGTGAGGCGGTTCTCGCATGAGGCGGATGTCACGCCACGCGGGGAAGGCCTCGCGCCAGCGGGCGACATGCGAAGGGTCGATGCTGACCGACAGCACACCCTCGCGAGCATCGAGTTCGCCCAGGATCTCGCCGCGCGGGCCGATGGCCATCGAGCCGCCGACATAGTTCAGGTGTGGATCGCGCCCGGTGCGGTTGACGCCGAACACGAAGGCCTGATTCTCAATCGCGCGTGCGATGAGCAAGGCACGCCAGTGGTGCTGCCGCGCATCGGGCCAGTTCGCGCCCAGCGCAAACGCCCCGGCCCCACGCAAGAGGCCCATGCGAAACAACTCCGGAAACCGAAGGTCATAGCAGATCGCGGGGCAGATGCGAAGGCCCTGCCAGGCATACTGCTCCACGGCCGTGCCGCCATCAAAGCGCTCACCCTCGCGCCCGAAGGAAAACGGATGGATCTTGGCGTATTCAGTGAGCAGCGAGCCATCGGGTGCGATGATCGGAGCGCGGTTGGTGGCCCGGCCTGAGCCGCTGATGCGGATGGTGCGCCCGCCGTGAACCGTCGCGCTGTGCGAAGTCGCAAGGTCGCGGAGAAAGGCGAGCGTCTCGTCGCGGTCATCGGCCGTGTCGTCGATGTTCAGCGAAAAGCCGGTGTCGAACATCTCAGGAAGCACGATGAGGTCGCCTGGCGAGACTGCGGCTGTGGCGAGCAGATCTCGCACGCGGGCGAAGTTCGCGGGCTTGTCTTCCCACCGGATGTCGAGTTGCACGAGGTGGACTCGCATGGAATGAGGTTAGGCGACGGCGAACGTCGGCGCGTGACGTTCCGTAGACTTGGGTGTGAGCGTTGAAGGCGTTGACAGCGCGGCGTCGGCGTTTGAGCCTGTGGTGCTGGCGAGTTCTTCGCCGCGACGGCGCGAGATGCTGCTGCGCCACGAGATTGAGCATGTGGTCGTGCCGCCGGGGTTTGATGATGGCGTGTTGCGCCCGGGACAGGTCACGCCCGGGCGATGGGTCGCGGCCCTGGCGTACCTGAAGGCGTCATCGCCCACGGCGATGCGCGAGGCGGATGCACGGCAATGGCGGGTGCTCGGCGCGGACACCGTTTGCGTGCTGGATGATCGCATCATCGGCCAGCCCGCGGACGCCACGGCCGCGCGGGAGACCATCGAAGCGTTTGAGAATCGCGAGCACGACGTGCTGACGGGCGCTGCGCTGGTTTCGCCGGGGAATCGGGCGCGTGTGATCTTCACCGATCGGGCGGTGGTTCGCGTGGGCGCGATTGGTGCAGCGCGAATCAGTGAGTATGTCGCTTCGGGTTTGTGGCGCGGCAAGGCCGGGGCGTACAACCTGTCGGAGCGGCTCGCGGCCGGGTGGCCGATCGAGGTGGACGGCGACCCCGACACGGTGATGGGCCTGCCGATGCGTCGATTGCTGTCGATGTTGTCGCGTGGTCGGACGCCGACGTTCGCGCGGCATGATGTACGCGAGGCCGTGCCGTGATGCTGCTGGCGCAGGGTCCAAGTCCGGTTCCGCTGGCGTCGCCCTGGGTTGTGGCGCCGATCGCGGGGTTGGTCATCCTCGGACTTACGGCGCACCTGGCGAAGGTGTGGCGTCACGAGCGGATCGCGATTCGACGGAGGCTGCGTGGGACCAACGCGTTATTCATGCTCGCGGGGACGCTGGCGGGCGCGTATGGCCTCGCGGGAGTCGCGCCGGCGGCGGGGCAGCGGTTCGTGTTCGCGTGGACCATTACGATGGCGCTGGCGGGCGCTGTGGTGATCGTGGCGCTGGCGGACGCGATGGTCACGCTTCGTCTGCGGCGCATGGCCGAGGCTGTGCTTCGCTCGCGCCTGCGCGACGATCTCAAGCGCGCTGATCCCCCGCGCGGAGGTGATGATGATGCATGATCGCCGCCGCGGGCCACTTCGGCAGCCGCTGGCGGCGCCGCTGGCGTTCGCGTATGGGCGGGCCATCGCGCAGCGCAACCGCGCGTTCGACGCGGGCAAGCGCGTGATCACGTTTGATCGACCGGTCATCAGCGTGGGGAACCTGTCGGTGGGCGGCACGGGAAAGACGCCGATGGTGATCGCGATCGTGCGGGCGCTGCGCGAGGCGGGACGCGAACCGTGCATCGCCATGCGCGGCTATCGCGCCGCGAAAACGGGGGGGAAATCTGACGAGGCGGCGGTCTACACGGCCGAATTGCCCGAGACACCCGTGGTGGCGCAGGCGAATCGTGTCGATGGCTTGATCGCGCTGTTTGCGACTGAACGCGGGCGACGCGTGGACTGTATCGTGCTTGACGATGGGTTTCAGCATCGGCGCATCGCGCGGCAGATGGACATTGTGTTGATCGACGCGATGTGCGATGTCTTCGCGGATCGGTTGCTGCCGGCCGGGTGGCTGCGCGAGCCGGTCGCATCGCTTTCGCGGGCGCACGCGGTGGTGGTGACGCACGCGGAGAACGTGAGCGCGGGAGAGGTCAAGCGGATGGCGTCGCGCGTGCGAGAGATAGCGCCCAGGGCGCTGGTGGGCGTGGCGAGGCATGAATGGACGGGGCTGAGAAGTGGTGATGCCGCGATCGGCGCGGAACGGCCGGCCACTCAGGAACCTGCCGCGGAGCGGCAGGCCACCCGGGACCGGCCGGTGTCGTGGCTGCATGGTCGTCGCGTGGTGGCCGTGTGCGCGATTGGGAATCCGCGGGCGTTTATCGCGGGCATCGAGCGTGCCGGGGCGCGGATCGCGGCGAGCGTGGTGCGCCCGGATCACGATGCGTTCGCGCCTGGCGTGGTGTCGCGCATCATTGATGCCGCGCGTCGCGAGGCCGCCGGCGCGATCGTGTGTACGGAAAAGGACTGGACGAAACTGCGGCGCGTGGAGGCGCAGCGCTGGCCGTGCGAAGTCGTCAGGCCGAGGCTTGAGATGACGTTTGCGGAGGGGTGGGAGGTGCTGCGCGGGCGGGTGGTGAAGGTGGCGGTGAGTGACTAGAAAGCTGCATGGAGGTGTGGCCGCACTCCGGGCAGACAGGACCGGGCAGGCCGCGCAGGTCATAGCGACACTTGACGCAGCGCCCGTGTCTGATGCGGTTGTACCACGCAACCAGGCGCCAGAGTGTGTACAAGGTGGCGAGAATCGCGGCATAGAACGCTGTGTTCGCGATGAATCCGTTGACTTCGGGCCGCAGCGGCGGCAGCGGTCGGTATGTCATGCCTGCCCAGTGCCACAAACCGATGCTCTGCGCGTCAAAGTACGAGGTGCGCTGAACCTTGTTCCAGAACGTTGGGTGTGCGGGAGGAGTCGCGAATCCCGTCCACTCGAAGCGGGCTTCAAACGCGAGGACAGGCCAACCCGCGCGCACGACTCGATGGCAGGAGTCCGGCGCACGCGGATCCAGCTTCCTGGCCCAATAATTGTTCTCCCCGAGTCCGACAATCTGGTCGGAGAGTCCGAATCCGATCGCGTTGTCAACGTACGCGTGGCGGATGGCGCCCGGTGGGGCCGAACGAAGCCAAGCAAGTGCTGAAGTCGATTCGCATTGCGCGTGGTTGGCGACTGATGAGGTCGAAAAGTCAGTGCGCGATACGACAGTCACGGTTGAGAATCTCGCCGCGGCGATCGCGACGACAAACGTCAGGATCGCGCCGCAGGCGATAAGCACCGCGATTCGCAGCAAGAATCGCGCTAGAAATTGAACATGATGTAGCGCGGTACTCACGGCATTCGTCCATGCATGCTCACATCAGAACAGAGCGGAGAACTCTCAGTGTCCGCGAAGGTCAGTCGCGCTTCAGATCGACAACAGCGAGTGTCACGCCACACGACCTGGCGTAGTGCGATACTCGGGAGGAGCGACGACGCGAGCGGCTTCGTGACGTTCGATCTCTCGCAGTCGTTCGGCGATTCGTCGAAGGTCGTGCCCGTATCGAGCGGATGCGGCAAGCTTGATTGCACGAATCTCATCGAGAAACGGATCGGTTGAAGTCTCGGGCGGTGATTGAGTGTTATCTGTCGCCATCTGTCGCTCGTCCTCGCTTCGCATGTGGGGTTCGATGCGTTCCCTCGTGCATTCGTTTCGGTTGCGCACAGGCGAGACGCCCGTGCCACCGCGGATGAACGAGCGTTAGACACTCACAACTTCCCTCATCGTCTCCACAAACGCATCGACATCCTCTTCCGTGTTGAACGCGCCGGGGCTGACGCGGATGGCGCCGCCGCGGTCGAAGGTGCCCAGGGCGCGGTGGGCGCCGGGGGCGCAGTGCAGGCCGGCGCGAATGGCGATGCCGGCCTGCGAATCGAGCAGCGCGCCAAGGTCCGTCGGCGCCCAGTTGTCAACCGTGAGGCTCAGCACGCCGACGCGTCCATCGCTCGTTGGCGGGCCGACGATGCCCACGCCCGGCAAACTCGACACGCCCTGGATCAATCGCGAGACGAGCGAAAGTTCATGCGCCAGCGTCACGGCCGGGTCGTGCCTTTCGCGATGCTCAAGCGCCGCGAGCAGGCCGACGAATCCGACGGAGTTTGGCGAACCCGGCTCGAATCGTCGCGGCATGGCCTCGGGCATGTCATCCTTGCCGGAGTCGCCGCCGGTGCCGCCGAAGCGCGTGGGCAGCAGGCGCAGCGCAGCGCCCGGCGTCTGGCCTGTCGCTCGCTTGGAAACATACAAGACGCCCGTGCCCGTCGGACCCATCAGCGACTTGTGTCCCGGGAACGCGAGCAGGTCAATCGCGTCGGCTTCGACATCAATCGGCACAAGCCCGGCCGTCTGCGACGCATCCAGCAGCGTGATGATGTCCGGGCGTGACTTCCGCAGCGCGCGAAAGACCGCGGCGCACGGCCCGATCGTCCCCACCACGTTGCTCGCGCTCATCGTGGCGATCAGCACGGTTCGTTCATCCACGGCCGCGAGCAGTTCATCGCCGCACACCCGGCCCTTGCCATCACATCGCACCTCTTCCACGTCAATGATGCCGCGCGAGTGAAGATGATGAATGGGGCGGCGAATGGCGTTGTGTTCGAGGACGGTGGTGATGACCTTCGGCCGTTGGCCCGCGGGCGCGGCGTTTGGCGTGTGATCGCGGAAGAGGCCGAGGATGGCCATGTTGAAACTGTCGGTGGCGCCTGGGGTGAGGATGACGTGATCCGGCGATGGGGCCTTGATGAGTTGGGCGAGTTTCAGTCGCGCGCGGGAGACAAGTTCCGCGTTGCGCGAGGCCATGGTGTATGACCCGCGCCCGGGCGTCGCGGCGCCTTCGCTGACGAACTTCGCCATCGCCTCGGCCACGCCCGGAGCCTTGGGCCACGTCGTCGAAGCGTTGTCGAGATAGATGGTCCTGCCGTTGTTCATCGTTGCTGACTCCGCCGTGTAGGCGCGAACGAGACTCGCGCTGCTTCATCATACCAGAAATCGCCCTATCCGCGGCGCATGCGGTGAACCCACACGCCATATTCGAGGATTGCCCGCAGGCGCTCGCGAAGGGGCAGGCGTTGGTTGCCCACGGCCGTGTGCATCCGCCAGTTCCAATAAGCCCCGCGAAGACGTCCGCGCGAGAGTACCGCCAGCCGCAGGAGTTGATACAGACCGCCACAAAGGTCCAGGGTCGCTCGCACGGGGGATCGTAGGGCGTGCGGGCGGAAGGTCAGTACGGGTACTGGTTTGCGGCCGCGGCGGCGAGGGCGAGGCCGATGGCCGTGCCGGATGTCAGCGTCCCGGCGGCAGCGACGATGGCGGCGCGTATCCAGCGATTGAGCCGAGCCACCGGGGGGAGCCACGCGAGACAGGCCGTGACGGGGGTGATGCCGAGCAGGATGAGTTGGGCAGGCGCGATGCCCGAGGGGCCGAAGATGAGTCCAATGCTCACAAGCAGCGTGAGCAGCGCGATGGCCGTGGTGACTCCGCCAAGGGGCGTGAATGTTCGTCGCAGCGCGGCGACGACCAGGCACGAGCCGAGGATGGCCGTGACGCCTCCGGCGAGTTGAGCATGATGTGCGACGGCGGCCTGGAGGATGACGACGGCCGCGGCGTGCGCGGTGAGGAAGAGCGCGGCCGTGGTTTCAAGCGCGCGCTCGCGCACCGCGCCGCGATCCAGCAGCGCCGACAGGGCCAGGGCGATCAGCGTCATCGCTCCAAGTCGCGTGGCGAGTTGTGCCGTTGTCCATGATCCGGCCTGATGCAGCGCGCCGAAAATCAGCCAGAACGCGCACGGCGTCACCACAAGCATCGTCATGAGCCGCACCAGCAGCGGCGCCCGCACCAGCGCGAGCGCGACCCCCGCGATGCCCAGCAGCGCCGCGGCGTGTGGAACGCGATCCGTGGCCTGGCCGACGCGCGGCCAGAGCATCGGCAAACGCTGCTGCACGACGCACTCGGCCCAGATCACCGCGAGCGCAAGCAGAAGCGGAAGCAGCCACGCGGGGCCTGGTTTGGCGTCATCGCGACGTTTCCACCACGCGGCCGTCAGCGCGATCGCACCCACAGCCCCGGGCAGTACGCCCAGCAGCAGCACCTGAATCGCAACCTGCGATGGGTCCATCCGTGACTTTCATCGCACGCGAATCAGCGCGTGCCTTCCATGCCGATCATGATCGTCACCTCATCGCCCAGCGAATCGGCGAACTTGGTCATGCCAAACTCGCTGCGCTTGATGGTCAAGACGGCCTCAAACCCGGCCAACTCGCCGCGATTGCCCGTTTTGGACTTGGCCTTGGTGATCTGCGCGGTGACGGGCTTGGTGACGCCCATCATCGTGAAGTCGCCGGAGACGCTGAACGCGCCCTCGCCGGTCGATGAGACCGACTTGCTCTTGAACGTCGCGGTCTTGTTGAGCGCGGTGTTGAAGAAGTCAGGGCTGCGAAGGTGATTGTCGCGACGCTCGTTGGCCGTATCGACCCGTTCCAGGTTGACGGTCACGTCGATGGAACTTGCGGAGGCGTCCGCTGAGTCGAGGAGGAAACTGCCGGAGATTTCGTTGAATCGACCGAAGAACGTGCCGACCTCGTTGTGGCTGATGCGGAAGATCACGGCCGAGTGAACGTTGTCCACATTGAACGCGGCGGCCGATGCGGGAACCAGCGCGGGGGCCGACTCGATGGACTCAACATGCCGCGGCGCCAGCGCCACGCCAGCCCCGGCCACCAGCATCAACCCACCCGCGACGACAATCCTCAGTGCCTTCATGGAGATTCTCCTGTTCGTGATCCGCCGGTCTCCCCTCTGAAGCCCGGCCAAGTGGATTAACGATAGCCCCCGCGGATGTGGTAGACTGGTGGCACCATCGGAGGTTCCGCGATGAGCACACGACGGGAGTTTCTTGGCCATCTTGCCGCTCCGGCGGCCGCGCCGATACTGTTCGCCTTGCCGGCGGCGTCGCTTGCGGGGGTGCTGCGCGAGATCGCGGCGACGCCGGGCAGCGCCGCCGCGCTCGCGGATGATGAGGACTTCTGGGCGATGGTGTCGCAGGCGTTCACGATTGATCGCAGCGTGATCAACTTCAACAACGGGGGCGTGAGTCCCGCGCCGGCGATCGTGCAGGACGCGATGAAGCGGCATCTGGACTTTGCGAACTCCATGCCGCCGCCGCGGGCGCTGTGGACGGTGCAGCAGCCGCAGGTTGAGGGCGTGCGGGCGCAACTGGCGCGGGAGTTCGGCGCGGATGCGGAAGAGATCGCCATCACGCGAAACGCCTCCGAGAGCCTTCAGATCTGCCAGTTCGGGCTGGGACTCATGCCTGGCGATGAAATACTCACGACGACGCACGACTATCCGCGGATGCTCACGACGTTTCGCCAGCGCGAGCGCCGCGAAGGCGTGGTCGTGCGCACGGTGAAACTGCCCATTCCGTGCGAGGATGATGCGCTGGCCGTGGATCTGTTCCGGCGGAGCATCACGCCGCGGACCCGCATGATCCTGATGTGCCACATCGTGAACATCACGGGGCAGATCCTGCCTGTGCGTGAAATCGTGGCGATGGCGCGGGAGCACAACGGCGGAATACCCGTGATCGTCGATGGGGCGCACGCCCTGGCACACTTTGATTTTCAACTGCGTGACCTTGAGTGTGACTATTACGGAGTCTCGCTGCACAAATGGCTCTTCGCGCCGCACGGTACGGGTCTGTTGTATGTACGGCGGGACAAGATCAGGGACTTGTGGCCGCTGATGGCCGCGCCCGAAGTGCTCGACGATGACATTCGAAAGTTCGAGGAGATCGGGACGCATCCCGTGGCGAATTGTCTGGCGATCGCGGAGGCGATCACGTTTCACCAGGCCATCGGCGCTGCGCGGAAGGAGGCACGCCTGCGCTTCCTTCGCGATGCCTGGGCGAAGCGGCTGCTGGCCCATCATCGCGTGCGACTGCACACGAGCCTCAAGCCGCAGTTCGCCTGCGGCGTCGCGACCGTGCAGATTGAGGGCATCGACTCCTCCAGGCTGATGAACTGGCTCTGGGAAACGCACAAAATTCTCGTCACGGCCATCAAGCACGACGAGTTTGAGGGCATCCGCATCACGCCCAGCGTCTACACCACCATGAACGAGATCGAGCGGTTCTGCGATGCGATGGAGTGGGTGATCGACCACGGCCTGCCAGAATGATCCGCCCGGCCGGAGGAACGCGGCATGGAACCATTTGATATTCATCCCGACATTGCCCAGGCTTCGACGCTTCCGTCGCGGGTGTATTCAGACCCCGGCGTGTTCGACGCGTGCCGCGAGCGAATTTTCGCGCGCTCGTGGCAACTCGTCGGCGATGCGAACGATGTCAAGGCGCCGGGACACGTTCAGCCCGTGTCCATGCTCGACGGATTGCTCGGCGAGCCGCTCCTGCTCACGCGCGATGAACGCGATGTCATGCACTGCCTGTCCAACGTCTGCACCCATCGCGGGAATCTGGTGTGCGAACACGGCGGGGCGCAGCGGTCATTGACATGTCGATATCACGGGCGTCGCTTCTCGCTCGATGGGCGCTTCAAGTCCATGCCGGAGTTTGAGGAGGCCCGCGGGTTTCCGTCGGAGAAGGATAACCTGCCGCGGATCGCGATGGGACGCTGGGGACCGTTCGTCTTCGCGTCACTTTCGCCCGCGTGCGAGTTTGACGCGTTCATCGGGCCGATGCGCGAGCGACTGGCGTGGATGGACCTCGCAGCGCTGGCCCACGAGCCGGCGCGGTCGAAGGATTACCTTGTCCGCGCGAACTGGGCGCTCTACTGCGACAACTATCTCGAAGGCTTTCACATCCCATTTGTTCACGCCTCGCTCAGCGACGTGCTCGATTACGGCTCGTATCGAACGGAACTCCAGCCGTGGTCGGTGTTGCAACTCGGCGTGGCCAAGGGGGGGGAGGATGCGTTCGCGCCGCCGGGCGATTCGCCCGACGCGGGCCAGAACATCGCGGCATTCTACTACTGGCTCTTTCCCAATACGATGATCAACGTGTATCCGTGGGGGATTTCGGTCAACATCGTGCGGCCGTTGGCGGTGGACCTGACGAAGGTGTCGTTCCTGACCTATGTGTGGGACCGATCGAAACTGGATCGCGGCGCGGGGGCGGACATTGATCGCGTGGAGCGCGAGGATGAGTCGATCGTGGAGGCCGTGCAGCGCGGCGTGCGCTCGCGGCTGTATGACCGCGGCCGTTATTCACCCACGCGCGAGCAGGGCGTGCATCACTTCCATCGAATGCTCGCTGCGGCGTTGTCGTGAGGGACGGCGCGTTCACCACTCCCCCAGCATCCACAGCCGGTTCGGGCGTCGCGAGCGTTGCACATAGGTCTCGTGGTGCTTCGCCGCGCGGGCGAGTGTGGCGACGGCCTCGTCGGGCGAATCCGTCACGGTGAGATAGTTCATGTCGCCAGCGCTGATCGTGCCCCGAGCTTCGAGCGTGCCTTGCATGAAATCAAGCAACGGCCGCCAATACTCCGTACCCATCAGCACGATCGGAAAGTGCCTGATCTTGCCGGTCTGGATGAGCGTGAGGGCTTCGAAGAGTTCATCCAGCGTGCCAAAGCCACCGGGCAGCACGACGAAGCCGTAGGAATACTTCAAGAGCATCACCTTGCGCACGAAAAAGTAGTGAAACTCGATGAAGCAGTCGAGGTATGGATTCGGCTCCTGCTCGTGGGGCAGGCGGATGTTGCATCCCACGCTGCGTCCACCAGCCTCGCGAGCGCCGCGGTTGGCGGCCTCCATGATCCCCGGCCCCCCGCCGGTCATCACCGTGAAGTCCATCTTCGCGATGCGCGACCCGATCTCGCGCCCGAGTTCGTAGTACGGATCACCCTCGCGAAATCGCGCCGATCCGAACACCGTCACGCACGGCCCGACAAAGTGCAATCGCCGAAACCCGCGAATGAACTCGACAAGAATTCGCAACACCCGCGCCAGTTCCGTACGGCGATATCGCGGCCCTTCGAGAAACGAGCGTTCCTCGAACGATGATGTGCCCTTGCCCCATGGGCGGGAGCCGTTGCCGGCCGTGTCGGGTGGGGTGCTCGGCCCGTCCGCCTCGCGCGTCTCATGCTGAGTCTCTCGTTCGTTCATGGGTGAGGTTATGCGGGAAAATGCGCTACGCCTTGGCCGTGATCTTCAGACCCACGATCGCCGCGATGAGCATCGCGAGGAAGAACCCGCGCCAGACGTTGACAGATTCATCAAACAGCATGACACCGAGTACGGCCGTGCCCGCCGCGCCGATCCCCACCCACACGGCATAGGCCGTGCCGATCGGAAGGGTCCGCGCGGCGACCGCAAGCAGATACATGCTGACGGCCATCGCGGCGATGGTCAGCACGCTGGGCCAGAGTCTCGTGAAGCCCTGTGTGTACTTGAGGCCGACCGCCCAGCCGATCTCAAACAGGCCCGCGATGAAGAGGATGATCCATGCCATGATGTTGATCCTCCAACGGCATCATGCGAGTGATGCGCCTTGCGGACGATTCGCCGAATGCCGGATCGACTCGTGGCACAGGCGACTCCCCTGTGCGAGTGCGAAGTGTTGAGTGATTCACGAGGCATCCGGCATCGGTGGTTCGGAGGTAGCTGGTGTGCGAGGGGGGGCACTCGCTCGCGCTTCGTGCTCTGATACGGCTACCTCATCACCGCATCCATCTGCTTTCGCTGGCTCGCGGTGGCGCCTTCGATGGGGATGGACTCGAGCAGGCCGTCGATGATCGCGTCGGTTGTCACCTGGTCTGCTTCCGCGTTGAAGTTGGTCAGGATGCGATGCCGCAGGACGGGCTTGGCGATGGCCTTGATGTGTTCGGGCGTGACGTGGAGCGAGCCTGTGAGGAACGCGTGCGCCTTCGCCCCGAGCACGAGGTATTCGCTCGCGCGCGGCCCCGCGCCCCAGCCGACATAGTCGCTCACGATCTTCGGGCGTGTCAGCCCGCCATCCATCGGCTCTTTGATGCGCGTCGCCCGCACCAGGCGCAGCGCGTAACGAATCACATGGTCGGGCACCGGGCACTGCACGATGAAGTCCTGCACGCGCTGGATATCCTGGTTGATCAGCACCGCGTCGATCTGCACCTTCGCCTTGTTCGCCGAGCGCCGGACGATCTCGACTTCCTCCTCGGCCGTGGGATAGCCGATCTGAATCTGAAACATGAATCGGTCGAGTTGCGCCTCGGGGAGCGGATAGGTCCCCTCCTGCTCGATGGGGTTCTGCGTCGCAAGGACGAAGAACGGGGCGGGCAGTTGATGCTGCACACCGCCGATGGTGACGTGCCGCTCCTGCATGGCTTCGAGCAGCGCGGCCTGCGTCTTGGGCGGCGTGCGGTTGATCTCATCGGCGAGGATCACGTTGGCGAAGACCGGCCCCTTGACGAAGCGAAGTTCGCGGGCGCCCGTGGCCTTGTCCTCTTCGATCACTTCCGTCCCTGTGATGTCGCTGGGCATCAGGTCGGGTGTGAACTGGATCCGGCTGAAGCCCAGGCTCAGCGTCCGCGCGATCGTCGAGATCAGCAGCGTCTTGGCCAAACCCGGCACGCCCACCACAAGCCCATGCCCACGACAGAAGATGCACATCAGCATCTGATGCACAACTTCATCCTGACCCACGATGATCTTGTGGATCTCACCCTTGAGCCGGTTATACGCCGAGCGCACCTCCTGAACCAGCGCCTCGGGATTCGTCACGTTTGTCGGATCAGCCATACGGCCTCCCTTCTGCCCGTATCGTAGCGGTCCCCCCCGAAAGAGCCGATCGCGCAAGCAATCGACGCAGCGCCTCCGCGAAGCCTTCACCGGATCCGGTGGGGCAGGCGTCTCGCCTGCCTTTCGGCGCATCGCAACCACCTTGGTTCTACCGTCGCGACTCCGCGAGGTTTCCGCCACGAAGTCTCTGAATCATCACGATTCCGCTCCGCCGCCGCACCGCGAGTATCATCCGTTTTTCGGGAGTTTCCCATGCCACCGATTATCAAAGGCGTCGCCGTCGTCGGGCAATCCGGCGGGCCCACGGCCGTCATCAACCAATCGCTCGTCGGCCTTGTCGAGGGCTTGCGCGAATCGCTGGTCCGCACCGGCGATGTCACACGCATCCTCGGCATGCGCCACGGCGTGCGCGGCTTGACCACCGGCCAGTTCGCCGACCTTTCAGACACGCCGCGCGCCACGCTCGATCGCCTCGCCGAGACGCCTTCGGCCGCGCTGGGCTCGACTCGCGACAAGCCTGACGCGGCCTATGGAAAGAAGATTCTCGACGCCTGCCGCGCTAACGATGTGCGATACTTCTTCTACATCGGAGGCAACGATTCATCGGACACCTGTCGCATCGTGCGCGAGGCGGCTGTGGCGGGAGGTTATGACCTGCGATGCTTTCACATTCCCAAGACCGTTGACAACGACTTGATGAAGAGCGATCACACGCCGGGATATCCATCCGCGGCGCGCTTCGTCGCCACCGCGTTTCTCGCTGATGGCCTCGACAATCGAAGTCTGCCCGGCATCAAGATCAACATCGTGATGGGTCGGCACGCGGGGTTCCTCACGGCCGCGGCCGCACTCGCACGCCGACGCGACGACGACGGCCCACACCTCGTCTACCTTCCCGAAGTGCCCTTCGACACGGATCGCTTCGTGAGCGATGTCGATCGCGTTTACTCGAAACTCGGCCGTTGCCACATCGCGGTGAGCGAGGGCATTCAGAACGCCGCGCACGAGTCGATCGGCGCCTCGCTGGTCAAGAACGCGGATCGCGATGCGCACGGGAACGTGCAACTCTCGGGAACGGGCGCGCTGGGCGACCTGCTCGCGGATCTGCTCAAGACGCGTCTGACGCCCAAGGGCGGCAAACCCCCGCGCGTTCGCGCCGACACGTTTGGATACTTGCAGCGATGCTGGCCAGATGCCTCGCTCATCGATCGCAGCGAAGCCCGCGAGGCCGGGCGACATGCGGCCACGCTCGCCGCCGAAGGCATCGCCGATGGCTCCATCGCGATCCTTCGAACATCGGCCCACGGCGAGCCATACGCCAGCGACATGACGCGCGTTGAACTCACCGATGTCGCGGCCAAGACCCGCTACATGCCGCCGGAGTTCATCGACGGCCACAACAACGTCTCGCAAGCATTCATCGACTATTGCCGCCCGCTCATCGGCGATTTGCCCGAGATCGAGTCGTTGGACTGATGGTCATGGCGGCGAATCGCGCTTGCGTCACGCGGCCGAGCCGGTGAGGAGTTTCGCGCGTCCGGTGACATCGACGCGCGGCTGGGCCTCTTCCTGCTCAGGTTCGGACCATGCAAGTTCGATTTCGACATCGAACAGTTCGAGCAGCGACGCGAGTTGTCGTTCGGCGGCGAGGCGTGCGGCCTCGAGGTATCGCGCATCGCTCGTGGCGAAGAGCGCGGTGGCCTGTTCCTGCGCCGCCCGCATCAGCGAGGTCTGACGCTCCGCGTTCATCTGAATGATGTCGAGCAGGCCGATGAGTCGCCCGCTTTGAATGTCATACGGCGTCACGTCGGTCAATCGCAGCGCGCCTTCGATGGCGGGCAGCCGCACGCGGAAAACGCCCGGCGAGCGTTCGCGCACGTCGCCCGGGCCGAGGCTTGACAGATCGACGGAATACTGCTTCTCATAGTGGAAGATCATGGCGATGCGTGCGGGGCTGAGGAGGATGGGCGGGAGCCAGTCCCAGCCGTGCTTGGCCGTGGCGATTTCTTTCGCGCACACTTCGAGGGCGACGAGTTTGCCCACAGCGCGGACGCGCTGTGTGAGCATCTTCGCGGACACGGGCGCATCCTCGCGCGGGCGTCGCCGTCGCGAGATGAACCAACCCGCGCCGAACGCAATCACGATCGCGCCGGCCGAGAGTCCCATCATCCACAGCAGTGACAACAGGTCCATGACATTACCCTCAATTGGAAGTGTGCCCGCGCGATTTCAGGGGGTTTGCCTGAACGTGCCTTGTGCAACGAACATCAACCGAAGCGGCCGCAGGCTTGTCGCGCACGTGCCGCTGAACGAGCCATGGTGCATCGTACTCGCCAAGAGACTGGCTTGCCCCTCCGCGACAACCACACGTCGCCGTCACTCTGTTATACGTGATTGCGTCTGGGCTTGTTCAAACGCGCGAACCACGAGGTGGACGCCCGCAGCCAGCAAGGCCGTGACCACCATGAACAGCACCAACTGCACCATGAACCCGGCAAAGCCGGCCATGCCAAGCACGGCCTGCATCGAGCCTCGCCCGATGCCCGTGATGAACAACCCGCCCACCAGCCCAAGCGGCGCCAACAGCGCGGACCCGATCAGGAACGGCCGCCATGTCGCAGGCTTGCGATTCAGGACGAGTGCCCCGGCCGTGGCGGCAAGCGCAATGCCGCACGCGGTTCGCAACAGCAGCACGGGTCCGAAGATGGCGCTGATGCGTTCGCCGCGAATGGCGATGAAGGCCAGCGGCGACGCGAGGATGAACACGCCCGCGATGGAAAGCAACGTCATCGCGGCGTGGTTGTTGAATCGCCCCCGCGCGAACATCAGCCCCAGCACGCACGCGAGCAGATGCACGGGTTCAAACAAGAACATCGCCCACGCGGGCTTGGGGAGCGGCAGAACGGACGCGACGCCCCCGGCCAGCGCGGACACGCCAATCACGGCACACACGCCGCCGCAGAAAACGCGCGACCACTGCGGGGCCAGCGATTCATCGTTGTGATCTTGATGTGCGACGTGGTCGGTCATGGTCGATCGTTATAGGCGGTACGCCCCATCGTGGTCGAAGTTCTCCTCGCGACGCCGCGCGAGACGGACACGCCTGGCGCGATGTGTGTTTTTCGGCCGTCGACTGGCGGAACTTGGGGCAATCCCGCAGATCGCGCGGTCGGCTTCCTGCGCGTGAAGATGTTGGGGGAGGGTAATCCGGAACCAGGCCGTGCAAAACGCCGATTCTGTGGAAGTTGGAATCTCCCGGAGGCTCCCCGATGCGCACCGTTGAGATATCGGACCCATCGAGTTGGGTCGTCGCGCAGCGCATGACTCGTCGGGTCATGGCGTCGTGGGCGTCTGATCTGTTGCGCCTGCGTCGGCTGGGTCTCGACAGGCCATCGGCAAGGTGCGGGGCGTGGACGATCATGCCGGCGAGGCGCTCGTCGCAGCGACGGCGCGCGGCCTGACGACCGGAGGAAGGAGTCACCATGGGCGGCATCAGCACGGGCGTGGGCATCTTCAGCGGGCTGGACACCGGCCAGATCATCTCGCAACTGCTTGCGATCTCATCGCGGCCGAAGATCCTCGCCCAGCAGCGCATCGCGCAGTTGCAGGTCCAGCAGTCCGGGTACATGGACATCAACAGCCGCCTCCAGACGCTGCAAAACGTCGCCGCCTCTCTTCGCACGCAGAATATCTTTCAGACGCACCGTGCGACGAGTTCGGCCCCCGAAGTACTCACGGCCACGGCCACGACCAACGCCCGCGAAGGCGTCCATTCCTTCATCGTCGATCGCCTCGTGTCCACGCAGCAGTTCCTCTCGCGCGGGTTTCTCAACTCGAACTCAACGGGGCTTGGGGCGACATCGATCAGTTTTGAAAGCGCTGAGGCGAGGCTGGATCGCGATACGAATCTCGCGAACCTCAACGGCGGCTCGGGCGTCAGCCGCGGCAAGATCACCATCACCGACTCGGCCGGGGGCGCGGCGACGGTTGATCTCTCGCGGGTTGGCACGGTATCGGAAGTGCTGTCGGCGATCAACAGCGCGGCGGGCGTGCAGGTGCGGGCATCGGTGCGCGACGGCGCGTTCATCATCGAGGATCGCGCCGGCGGCGCGGGGACCATGCAGATCGCCAATGTCGCGACCTACACCACCGCCGACAGCCTGGGCATCGCCAAGGCCGCGGTCGGAGGCGTCATTACCGGTGATCGCGTTCACGGGCTGACCGAACAGACCGCGCTGAGCCAGCTCAACGATGGCAACGGCATCTTCGTCGGCAACGTCTTTGGCGAAGGCGCGTGGGACTTTGACATCAGCATCGGCGGGGCCGCGGCCATCCGCGTCAATCTCGGCGCGCAGTACAGCGGATCCGAGGTCATCGCGCCCGCGGCGGCGACCATCGGCGATGTCATTGACCGCATCAATGAGGCCATGGGTGAGAACTACCCTGAAGTCACGGCCTCCATCGACGCCACCGGCACGCGCCTGGTCATCAACGACACGCAGAACCGCATGATCGAACTGACCAATCGGCCCGGCACGCTCGGAAACACCCTCGCGGACCTTGGACTCGCCACCGACTTCCCCACCACCGGCACGCTCACCGGCACGCGCATTCTCGCGGACATGAACTCCACGCTCGCCTCGCGCCTGCTCGGAGGAACGGGCCTGTCGGCGCTGGGCAACGGCCAACTCGACATGACCTTGCGCGACGGCACAAACGTCGCGATGACCCTCGATCTCGACACGTCGATGTCATCCATCGCGCGGCAGATCGAAACAGCCTCGGGCACACTCCCCGGCGGCGGACCGCGACTCACCGTCACCGTCAACGACACAGGCACGGGCCTGCTCATCACCGATCACACAGGCGGCTCCGGCAACTTGCGCATCGAGGGCGCAGGCGGCGGCGATACGGCCGTGGCCCTGGGCATCTCCACCGGCGCCGCGGGCGTCGCGTCCAACACGGTCAGCGGCTCGAATCTTCAGCATCAGTACATTTCGTACCAGACGCAGTTGTCGACGATGAACCAGGGACGTGGCATCGGCACCGGGGTCATGCGCATCACCGACTCGCTCGGCGTGACGCGCGAGATCGACGTCGGCACCGACGCCGTGACCCTCGGCGACCTCGCCAAGGAGATCAACTCCGCGGGATCGCGCGTCAAGGCTCGCATCAACGACGGCGGCGATGGTCTGCTGCTGTATGAAGACACCGGCGGCGGGTCCGTCAAGATCAAGGTGGAAGACGTGTCCGGATCGGTCGCCAGGAACCTGCGGATCCTCGGCGAGGCGGAGGGAACAGGCAACGACAACTTCATCGATGGTTCGGGAGAACAAGTCGTCGAACTCGCCGCCAACGACACCCTCTCGCAGATCATGGCCAAGATCAACGCCGCCAACGTCGGCGTTTCGGCCACCATCATCAACGACGGCAACGGCGCAACGCCGTATCGCCTGAGTCTGACGGCGCGATCATCCGGCACGGCCGGACGCATGATCGTCGATTCCGGTTCGTTCGATCTTGGCCTGACGACGCTGGACGCCGGGCGCGACGCGCGGGTATTCTTCGGCGCGTCGGACCCGGCGCTGGGCGTGCTGCTGCAATCGTCCACGAACACGCTCGATCGCGTGATCGAAGGCGTGTCGATCGACCTGACGGGCGTGAAGAACGATCCCGTCACGCTCACCATCTCCAAGGACACCTCCGCGATCGAGAACAAGATCAAGGAGTTTGTCGACGCGTTCAACGACGCGGCCTCGCGCATCCAGTTCCACACGCGCTTCGACACGACGACGAACCAGCGCGGTTCGCTTATTGGCGACTCCACGGCCCAGTCGCTCCGGCGCTCGCTGTTCGACACCGTGCTTGGCACGGGCCTGAACCTTTCGGGCACGTTCGATCGACTGACGGACGTGGGCATCACGATGGGGAGCGGGGGCGTGCTGGCGCTGGATGTCGAGCGACTCCGCGACGCGCTGGAGGAGGATGCCGAGAGCGTCGAGGCGCTGTTCACCGCCCGCGAATTGGCGCCAAAGGATCCTGTGCCCGTGAACCCTTCAATCCCCGGCATCACGGTGCGCCCGACGGAAGACACATTCCTCTCCCTCGGCGTCCTCGGACGCATCGAGGAACTCGCCAAACGATTCGTCAACACGGTCGATGGCGTGCTGCCCGGACGGCGGCAATCGCTCGATGCGCAGATCCAGTCGCAGAACCAGCGCATCTCGCTCATCGATGCGCAACTCGCCAACAGGCGATCGCGCCTGGAGCAGCAGTTCCTCGCGATGGAACGCGCCATCGCGCAACTTCAGGGGCAACAGTCGTCGCTCTCGGGCATCCAGCGAGTCCGGTAGCGCCTGAAGTTGCGCCCGACTCGGGCCGATGATTCGAGTCCCATGGCCGTCACTCCCATGAATCCATACCTGCGAACTCGAGTCCTGACCGCCAGCCCGGAGGAACTGCGCCTGCTGCTGATCGAGGGCGCCCTGCGCTTCGCGCGGCAGGGGCGCGACGGCCTGGCGCGCAAGGACTATGAAGCCTCATTCTCAGGACTCTCCTCATGCCGCGACATCATCGTTGAACTCATCACCACCATGCGCCCCGAGGTCGATCCTGACTTGTGCGATCGCCTCCACGGGCTCTACACGTTTATGTACAACGAATTGGTCGAGGCGAGTTTTCAGCGTGAGCCCACGCGCGTGGACACCGTGATCAAACTGCTCGAATATGAACACGAAACGTGGGTGTTGCTGATGCGCAAACTCGCCGAAGAGCGGGGCGCCAGCACCCCCAGCGCCACGCCCGCCGCGAATCGCCCCGAGCGCATCCCGCTCAGCACGCAGGCGTAAGTCCGCCCCTGGCGGCGCGAACACCATTGCGGAAGATCGCCAAGCCCAACGGCTCGCCTGATCGCTCCTGGGCCGACAGGCGCGTCCAGAACGGATGCCGCGTCCACTGGTCGTATCGCTCCGGATGCGGCATCAGGCCGAAGATCAGGCCCGTGGCATCGCAGATGCCCGCCGTGTCGGACTCCGAGCCGTTGGGATTCTCAACATATCGCAGGGGTGCTTGTCCGCGTGCGGCCAGTGCATGAACCCAGCCCGGCTGTGCGCCGACGAGTCGGCCTTCGCCGTGGGCGATGGGGAGTCGAGCGGCGGCCGTGGAATACACGCCCGCCAGGCCACTTGTCCACACGCATGGCGAGAGCGCATCAAATTCGACGGGAATCCAGCGGTCGATGAATCGTCCGCCGGCGTTGGCCGCGAGGGCAAGTGACTGGCTGGGCGGGGCATCGGTCGGCCATGACTCACCCATCTCCGGCCCGGGCAGCAGGCCGAGTTGCACGAGCACCTGAAAGCCGTTGCAGACGCCGATCATCGGGCAACCGCGCAGGATCGCGCGACGCAGCGCGGGATACAAATGCGTGCGAAGGCGCATCGCGAGAATGCGCCCCGAGGCGATGTCATCGCCATAACTGAAGCCACCCGGAAACCCGAAAATGTCAAAGTCATCGATCAGGGCGGGGTTGGCCGTGAGGTGTGAGAGGTGGATGAGGTGTGGTTCCGCGCCGGCCGAGTGAAATGCGCGGACCATCTCGGCGTCGCAGTTGGTTCCCGCGGTTCGGAGGACGAGGGCGCGGGGTGGCGTGTCGCTGGGCATGCTCGAAGGATAGGGGGCCTCTGGCGAGGCTTGGCCGGGGTGGATACCGTTGTGGCCAATGGGCCTGGCCCCGACGAAGCGGGTCCGGCATGGGACATTTTCATCGCCTTCGGAGAGGTGGCCGAGCGGCTGAAGGCGACGGTTTGCTAAACCGTTATACGGGGTATCACCCTGTATCGAGGGTTCGAATCCCTCCCTCTCCGCTTTTCTGCGTGCCGAACGGGGGAACGTGCTGGCGGCCGATTGTGCGACTCCCCGGGTCGCTACGATTGTCCCGAATGCCCGATCCGACTCCCCGCATCCGTAATTTCTCCATCATCGCCCACATCGACCACGGCAAGAGCACGCTCGCCGACCGGCTCTTGCAGGCGACCAATGCTGTCACCGCGCGCGAGGCTCGCGAGCAGATGCTCGACTCGATGGATCTGGAGCGCGAGCGCGGCATCACCATCAAGGCCTCGGCCGTCACCGTCATGCACAGGCACAAGTCCGGCGCCAAGGCCGACGAACTCGAATCCGAGTATGAAACGCCGATGGATGATGCGGGGCAGCACCGGACGAAGAAGGGCGCGGCCGAAGTCCACGGCGACTTGTTCATGCTCAACTTCATCGATACGCCGGGGCATGTGGACTTCAACTACGAAGTCTCGCGGGCGCTGAGCGCGTGCGAGGGCGCGATCCTCGTCGTCGATGCCACACAGGGCGTGCAGGCGCAGACCGTCGTCAACGCCTACCTGGCCGTGAATCAGAACCTCGAGATCATTCCTGTCATCAACAAGATCGACTTGCCCTCCGCGCGCTGCGATGATGTGGCGATGGAGGTCGAGCGCGTTCTGGGGATCGCGGCCGAGGATTGCCTGCTCGTGTCGGCCAAGACGGGGCGGGGTATTCCGGAACTGCTCGCGGCGATCTGCGAGCGATTGCCCGGGCCGCGGGCCTCGGTGCAGAAGCAGACGCGGGCGCTGATCTTCGACGCGGTGTACGACGACTATCGCGGCGTGATCGTGTACTTCCGCGTGTTTGATGGCGGGCTGAAGGTCGGCGACAAGATTCGCATGATGGGCCTGGGCCGAACGTACACGATCACCGAGATCGGCAAGTACACCCCGAAGCCCATGCGCGTCCAGCAGGTTGGCGCGGGAGAAACCGGGTATCTCGTCGCGGCGATCCGAACCCTCGGAGACGTGCGCGTCGGCGACACGATCACGCTCGACATCGACCCCGCGGCCGAGGCCCTGCCCGGTTACGAACCGCCGCGGCAGATGGTCTTCTGCGATTTTTATCCGGCCACGACCGAGGACCAGAAGGGCAACGACTTTGAGAATCTGCGCGAGGCGATGGAGAAACTCAGCCTCAACGATTCATCGTTCACCTTTCAACCCGTGCATTCCGATGCGCTGGGGTTCGGGTTTCGCTGCGGGTTCCTGGGCCTGTTGCACATGGACATCATCCAGGAACGGCTGGAGCGTGAGGGGGGGGTGGAAGTCGTCCAGACCGCGCCGACGGTGTCGTATCAAGTCGTCGTGCGCACGCGCGGCGGCGGACCCAATGACCCGCCCAAAGAAGAGACGATCGAAGTTCACAATCCCGCCGACCTGCCCGACCCCGGCTCGATCATGGAGATTCGCGAGCCGGTCTGCCGCGTCGAGATCATGCTTCCCAAGGACAAGATCGGCGATGTGATGAAACTCGCGATGGATCGCCGTGGTACATACAAGTCGCAGACGTATGTCTCCGAAACGCGCGAGATGCTCATCTTCGAGATCCCCCTCGCCGAAATCATCTATGACTTCTACGACAAACTCAAGGGCATCACCAGTGGTTACGGCACGATGGACTACGAAGTCATCGGATACTTCGCCGAGAAACTCGTTAAAGTCGACATCCTCATCAACGGCGAGCCGGTCGAAGCACTCAGCCTCATCTGCCACCGCGACCGCGCGGAGATGCGCGGGCGACACCTTCTGGTCCGCCTCCGCCAGCAGATCCCAAGACATCAGTTCGAAATCCCACTTCAGGCCGCCATCGGCGGACGCATCATCGCTCGCGAAACCATCAAGGCCTTCCGCAAGGACGTGACGGCCAAGTGCTATGGCGGCGATGTCAGCCGTAAACGCAAACTCCTCGAAAAGCAGAAAGAGGGCAAAAAACGCATGAAATCCGTGGGCATGGTCGTCATCCCGCAGGACGCGTTCATGGCCGTGCTGGAGCAGGATGAGTGATAAGATTCTGGCGGACGTTTGGGGACACGCATGGCTGACGCAATCAACATCGGTGGCACGCAGATTGACGAGCGACGGTTAGCCGCGTTGTGCATGCGTCATCGCATCAAGTCTCTGCGCCTCTTCGGCTCCGTGATTCGGCAGGATTTTCGGCCGGACAGCGACGTGGATGTACTCGTCGAGTTCGAGTCGGGCGTCGATCCCGACTTGTTTGAGCTTGGCGGGATTCAGCAGGATCTATCGGATCTCTTCGGCCGTGTCGTGGACCTGAAGACTCCAGAGATGTTTCGCCCCGCCGGGCTGCAGCGCGTGCTGCAATCATCGAGACTCGGATATGCGGCGTAGCGGTCGCACATCCGGCGCTGAGGATCGTCGGCGCCGAGCAACGGCCGCGACCGCGAATGCCAGGACACAAACGGTCGCCGGCGCGGGGACGATGCGTACTTCGCGTCGACTCTCATGCAACCATCCCAACAGGTTATATGTCCCCATGGGAAAGTGCGGATACCCCTCGTATCGGGTGGTCTGAGTGCGGAACTCGATATCTCGGCGTGAAAACTCCGTGGCGGTCCATTGCACTTCATAGAACGGGATGGGGTTCGCAGGGTTCGCGGGAAAGTTAGGCGGAAAGTGGATCTGGCCGCCTGTGATGCCCGTGATGCTCGGTCCGCTGATGACTCCCGGATTCGATGGCGGCGGCAGCAGCACAACCGGGTTCGACCATCCCGGCTCGGTTGCGTGAAGGGCGAGCAGCGCCGCCGCGAACGCGATGTACCCCTGGGTTGGGTATCCCGCCGAGAGTCTGATGGTCACGGTGGGGTGCGCGGGCGTGAGGGTCGTCCGGTCGAGTTCGATGTGCCAGCCCTGCTGCGCCCAGGCGTTGGTGCAGCAGGTCACGGCGATGAGCAAAACGATTGCATTCCGGTTCATCGTTGGGCCTCCTGTCTGTGTGTATCGCGCCGCCGACGCATTCCCACGATGGCCGCCAGGCCAAGGATCGCCGCGCCCGCCGGCGCAGGGACGACGCGCACTTGGCCGTGGCCCTCGGTGAGTTCACGCACCAGATCTTTGCTGGTGGGAAACTGGTTGATCGTGTAGACAACGTATTGTGATGTCAGCGTATCAAACTCGATGGTGCGGCGAGAAAACTCGGTCGCGGTCCATTGCAACTCATACAGCGGCAGCGGATTCGTCGGATCGGCGATCACGATCGGCGGAAAGTGAACCTGTCCGCCGGTGATGCCCGTGATGCTCGGTCCGCTGATGACTCCCGGATTCGATGGCGGGGCCAGCAGCACCGCTCCGTTGGACCAACCCGGTTCCGTCGCGTGCAAATCAAACCGCCCTGCGGCGAACGCGAGGTACTGCGGCGGAAACCCCGCCGAAAGGCGGATCGTCACCGTCGGGTTCGCCGGCGTGACCCACGGCCGGTCGAGTTCCATGAACCACTGCGTCTGCGCTGGTGCGCTGGCGCACAACCCGGCCGTGATGACCAGGAATGCACATCGAATCTTCATGTCAACTCCTCCCTTGCCCCGTGGTGCGGGGCGTGTCGAACAGTCCTCGCGGCTCGTGCCGCGTCAGGGATTGCGATTCCGCCTGCGCCCTGCGGTGAACATCATTATCAAGCCCATGATCGCCAGCGACGTCGGCGCGGGCACCACGGAGATGTATGCCCGCCCTTCGACAAGTTCGAACAACCGACTCTGCGACGCCGGGGATGTCTGGCTGATGTACACGTCGTAGCGCTGCGTGTGCGTCGTGATCTCCACATCGCGCAATGGCGAAAACGTCGAGGTTTCCCACGTCACTTCATACACAGGCAGGGGGTTGATCCACGGAGGCGGAACTCCCGGGAAGTAGATCTGGCCCAGCGCGATGCCTGTGATGTTCGGTCCGACAATCGTGCCGGGGTCAAATGGCGGCGGCAACAGCACCGTCGGGTCACGCCATTCTCCCTCGCTGGCGCGAACGTCAAACCGAGCCGCGGCGAACGCAAAGTCACGCCCGAGGTCGACGCCCGCGAGGAACCGCACCGTTGTGCTCGGTTGCCTTCGTGAAACGACGTTGGTGACTTCGATGGTCCAGGCGGTCTGGCCCTCGGCCGTGGCCGTCAGCGCACCGGTGGCCGCGAGGAACGCACGCACGATCTTCATGTCTTGCCTCCCAAGTGGTATGGACGCCGAACGCGTCCCCACGAGCCACCGAACCAGTCTACCAGAGGCGAGTTTGCTTTGCAACGCCTCATGTTCCTTGCAAAGGCCCACGGCGGGGTCACGCCCGCTTCGGCCGCCGCCGTTGCGCCGCCGCCAAGCCCAGCCCAAGCACGGCCACAGCCGAGGGGGATGGAACGACACGGATGCGGGCGTAGCCTTCACGGAGCGCATGGCCCCGCCACTCGGCCGTGCTATTGAGCGCGGACAGGTAGATGTCATATCGCGTACTTAACGTGTCCACGTCCACCCATCGCGGTGTGAAATCATCCGTGCGCCACACGGCCTCAAACACCGGCAGCGGATTGGTCGGATCGGCCAGGATCACCGGCGGGAAGTGGATCTGTCCGGCCGTGATACCGGTGATGGCCGAGCCGTTGATCGTGCCGCGGTTGGCGGGCGGCGGGAGGATGACGCGGTGATCGGTCCAGCCCGGCTCGCTCGCCCGAATTTGAAACAAACTTGCCGCGAAGGCATACTCCCACGCAGGGAACCCGGCCTCCAGACGAATCGTCACCTGCGGATTCGCGGGCGAGATGTGGTTGCTCAGGCGAATGTGCCATTCGTACGCGGTCTGGGCGTTGACAGCGCAGCACGCCGTGCCCAGAAACAATGCGATGCAGGTCTTCATCTCGTCGCCTCCTGTGGTTGATGTCCAATCGAAAGCCACCGCGCGAATGCGCACCCCCAGAGGCACGAATGTCAGGATCACCTTATCACACGGCCGTCCGCCTGTCAAGAGCCTGTTTCCGGCTCAGGAAGGCGTGTTTTGTCCCGCCGCGCCGCGCGGCTGGGCGAACATGACCGTTTCTTCCTCGTGAATCGAGGCGTGGCCGATGTGAATTTCATACTCCAGATTCAGCGACTGAACAAACAGCGGGATCTCGCGCATGTCGGCCAGGCTGTGATAGATGCAGATCGCCAGTCGCGGGCGAAAGCGGCGCAGCGTCCGCTCGCCGGCGCGAAGCGAAGCGAGTTCCGCCCCTTCGATGTCCATCTTGATGAAGTCCACGCGATCGAGTCGTTCACGCTCGACCAGGTCATCGAGCGTGATCGTCGTGGCGGTCGCGCGGTCGCGCGGCGCGGGCATGGATGCGTCGGTCGCGATGGAACTGTCAAGGCGGCCGCCCGGCCCGGCGCCGGTCGTCGACACCGTCGCGCCAGACTCGCCCCACAGCGCGTGTTCAACGATGCTGATTCGCCCGGCCACGTCGGGATTGTGCCCAAGATTCTCGCGAAAGATCGCGAGATTGTCCGGCATGAACTCGAGCGAGACCACGCGCCCCCGCGACCCGACGCGATTGGCGAACCACAAGGCCGTGTCGCCCCAGCACGCGCCGGCATCGATCACGACATCGCCCTCGCACGGCGCGATTGCATGTCGTTCGCCGCGCCAGCGATACTGCTCCAGCAGGAAGACCTGAAGAATGTTCATCGCGTGCGCCGTGAGGCGCATCGGCGCACCGATCGGCGCGAGATCGAACTCATCAAGCCAGCCATCAAGCGCATTGATCCGCCTGACGCGACGGCGTGTGCGAAGCGGCCCCAGCGCCCGAGCCTCCGAACGCCAGTACTCCGCCGTGTTGGTCGGCAGTTTGACGTGCCGACGACCCAGCACGCGATACGCCAGCAGCGAGATGAACAGTTCGCGTGACCGCGCATCGTCGAGCGCGGCGTAGACGGCCTGCCACTGATCCTGATCCTCGAGAATGTCCGCGAGTCGCGCGATGCGCTTGGACGTGCGATGCTCCCCACCCGTGGGCGTCAGACCGAGGGCGCGGCACGCGGCGCGCCTGG
>CAZTPJ010000040.1:0-34108 GCA_964614515.1 uncultured Phycisphaeraceae bacterium
AGGCCGCGACGGCCGTGGTGGATCGAGTGACTCGGGCGCTCGCCGAGGAGGGCATGATTTCGTGATGGTTGCGACCACACACAAGAGACAGTCGTACTCGGAGGCCACGTCGAGTTCAACGACATTCAGCGAGGTTTTCCATGCAACGTGACTTCTTCTTTCTCCGCGGCTTTCGGCGTTCGGGCACGAACTGGATCGGCGGGTTGCTGAACCTGCATCCGCAGGTGAATTTGCGCGGCGAGATGCACTTTCAGTCGATTCACAACGCGCTGCAGAAGGTCGCGTCGATGCCTGGGTATCTGCTGCATCAGGAGCCGCCGCGCAGCGTCGCGGAAGAGGCGATCCGGCAGATGGTGCGATCGGTGATGATGTGCTCGATTCCGTGGAAGTGGGAGGCGCGGTGGCTTGGCGATCGCACGCCGGGTCCGCTCGAGCCTGTGCTGCTTCCGGATTGCCCGCACTTCCTGGTCGCGCGGGATGGGCGTGACGTGCTGGTGAGCCTGACGTTCCAGCAGATGTCATACGCGAACCCGAAGGATGAATCAACGCGAATTCTGGCGGATCAGATCCGGCAGTTCAAGCAGGACAAGTTCTACTTCAACAATCATCCGCACGAGTTGCTGACGCACGAGGAATGGATTCGTCGCGCTGCGCGCGGCTGGGCGCGGCAGATGCTCGCGGACCTTGACACGGTCGAAAAGTTCGCCTCAGGCGAACTTCGCGGGCGGGCGATGATCGTGCGGTACGAACGCGTGCATGCCGACGTCGAGGCGTGCCGCGCGGAGATGTATCGCTTCCTCGGACTTGATCCATCGCAGGCGCTGCCGATCTCCGGCGACAACAACACCGCGCCGGGCCTGAGCCGCGAAGACCCGGCCGCACACTTCCGCGCCGGACGCGTCGGCGATTGGCGGAAGTATTTCACGCCTGAAGTGACCGCCTGGTTTGAGGATGAAGCGGGCGAAGCGCTGGCGCGGCTCGCCGCGGCGGCGCCCGTGCAATCGACGCCTCACGTTGAAGTCACCACAGTCCCGGCGGGGAGCCGCGCGGGGGAGACCGTCTAACCACACGCATTCGCGTTCGTAGCGGCGCGAACGACACATGAACCTGGAGCAGACACACATGGCCATCAAACCTCTCGAAGATCGCATTCTCGTCAAGCCCATCGAAGCCGAAAGCAAGACGGCCTCGGGCATCTACCTCCCCGAAACCGCGAAAGAGCGCCCGATCAAGGGCAAGGTCGTCGCAACCGGGCCGGGTAAGCGGCTCGACAACGGCAAGCGGGCGCAGATGTCCGTCAAGGTCGGCGACACCGTCGTCTATGGGCGATACGCGGGCACCGAAGTCGAAGTCAAAGGCGACAAGCAACTCATCATCCGCGAGAGCGAACTGCTGGGGATCATCGAAGGATGACCACGATGGCGGACAAACCTCGCACCATCAGCATCGCGCCCGGGCTGCCACGGCCGTCGGGCGATCGCGATGATGCGCGCCCGCCAACCCCGACGGCACTGAAGTTCTTCTTCATCACGGGGCATCCGCGCTCGGGCACGAACTGGATGACCAACATCCTCAACCTTCACCCGAAGGTCTACGCGCGCGGGGAGTTTCACTTTGATGTGCTTCGCACGGCCATGGACATCTTCGTGGACCGCGCGTGGCACGTCGCGTGCGCGGAGCCGACGCGATCCGAGGCCGAACGCGCGTTCCACGATCTCGTGCGGCGCACGATGGCGACGATCTCGCCCGAGAAGCCCGGCGCGGAGTGGATCGGGGATCAGACGCCGCGCATGTTCGTACCGCTCGTACCCGGCGCGCCGACATTCCTGATCGAGCGTGATGGACGCGATGTTCTGGTCAGTCTGACGTTTCACTGGCTGCTGGTTGATGGCGTACCGGCCGGCGGTGGACGTGCAACGCTGGCGAAGCATCGAGAGTTGTTCCGGCGCGATCCGAACCACTTCAAGTCAAACCCGGAGCAGCTGCTCACCAGTGAGACGTGGGTGCGCCACGCGGCCCGCGAATGGGCGACGTTCGTGCGGCACGATCGCGAGATGGTGCGGCGGATGCTCGCAAGCGAGGTCGATGGGCGCGTGTGCGTCGTGCGGTATGAACAGTTGCACGAGGACATCGAGGCCGTGCGAACCAGGATGTACGAGTTCCTCGGTCTTGATCCCGACGAGGCGTTGCCGCTGGCGTCATCGCCCAAGGCCGAGCCGGGGCGAAAGGGTGAGGAGAATCCGCTCGGACATCTTCGCGCGGGGAAGGTTCGGGGGTGGGAAAGGTACTTCACGGACAATGCGAAGGCGTGGTTCAAGGCCGAGGCCGGGGCCGCGCTGATCGAAATGGGGTATGAGCAGGATCTGAACTGGTGAACGAGTGAACCGTGGCGGGCGACGTTTCGCCGGCGCCATGCCAACGAGACAGGAGACGATGATGTCGACGAAGCAGTTGATGTTTGATGATGCGGCCCTTCTTGAGATGAAAAAGGGCGTGGATCGCCTCGCGGATGCGGTCAAATGCACCATGGGACCGTCGGGCCGGCACGTGGTGATCGAAAAGTCCTACGGCGGGCCGACGATCACGAAGGACGGCGTGTCGGTCTCCAAGGAGATCACGCTGCCCGAGCCGTTCGAGTCCATGGGCGCCAAGATGGTCAACGAAGTCGCCAAGCGCACCAACGACAAAGCCGGCGACGGGACCACGGCCGCGACCGTGCTCGCGCAGGCGATCTTCGGCGAGGGCCTGCGTCACGTCGCGACGGGGGCGAACCCCGTGCATGTGCAGCGCGGGATCAACGCCGCGGCCAATACGGCGGCGAAGGCAATTGAAGAGATGGCCGTCAAGTGCAAGGGCAAGGATGACTATCGCAAGATCGCCCTTGTCTCATGCAACTACAACGAGGATGTGGCCGAACAGATCGCCGAGGCGATCGCGAAGGTCGGTCCCGAGGGCGTGGTGGAAGTCGAAGAGGGCAAGGCTTCGCACACGACGCTGGATTATGTCGAAGGCATGCAGTTCGACAAGGGGTACATCAGCCCGTACTTCATGAACGATCCGAAGACGGCCGAATGCGTCTTTGAAGACTGCCTGATTCTGATTCACGAGAAGAAGATCGCGAATCTGGCGGACCTTTTGCCGCTGCTGAACAAGGTGGCGATGTCGAGCAAGCCTCTGCTGCTCATCGCGGAAGAAGTTGAGAACGAGGCCCTGGCGGCGCTGGTGGTCAATCGCCTGCGCGGCACGTTGAAGGTCTGCGCGGTCAAGGCCCCGGGCTTTGGCGATCGACGCAAGGCGATGCTCGGCGACATCGCGGTGCTCACGGCCGGGACGTTCTTCTCCGAAGACCTCGGGCGCAGCCTCGAATCGATCGAGGTGAGCGAACTGGGTCGCGCCAAGAAGATCGTGGTGACGAAGGATGACACGACGATCATCGAAGGGGCGGGCAAGAAGGCGGACATTACGGCTCGGGCGGCGCAGATCAAGGCGCAGCACGACAAGTCCACCAGCGACTATGACCGCGAAAAACTCATGGAACGTCACGCCAAACTCACGGGCGGCGTGGCGATCATCAACGTCGGCGCGGCGACCGAGACGGCCATGAAAGCGCTCAAGGACCTCGTCGATGATGCCCTGCACGCAACGCGGGCCGCGGCACGCGACGGCTATGTCCCCGGCGGCGGCGTGGCACTCATCCGCACGCAGCAGGCCATCGACAACGATCGCAAGAAGGCCAAGGGCGATGAGAAGATCGGCTTTGACATCGTCAAGCGCGCTGTCGAAGCGTGCGCGTATCAGATTGCCGTCAACGCGGGCCACGACGGCGACATGGTCGTCGAGAAGATCAAGGCCGGCTCGGGCGGATTCGGCTTCAACGCGGGGACCGGCGAGTTCACAGACCTCGTCAAGGCCGGGATCATCGACCCTGCGCTCGTGGCCAAGACCGCGCTGATCAACGCGGCCAGCGTCGCGGGGTTGATGCTCACGACGGACTGCCTCATCACGGAACTCAAGGACGATGCAAAGGCCACGGCCGGCGCGGTGTCGTGAGGAGGGATTCACAGCGAGGCATGGAGGCATGGAGGGGGGAGAGAGACAGAGACCGTGAAGGTGGCTGGATCTCGCGCGGCTCGCTGTCCGCGGTCGAACTGAAACTGTGCGATAAGGAACTGAGCGGGTTTGAAGGATCGAATGACTGTTGACGCACCTGATGGAGCATGCCGTGGCCACCGCGCCGGAGGTGGAAACACTGACATCCGCGATCATCGCCTCCGCGATCGAGGTGCATCGATGCCTCGGGCCGGGATTGTTGGAGTCGATCTACGAGGAATGCCTCGCGCGGGAGTGCGCGGATCGCGGGCTTTCAGTGCGGCGTCAGGTTGTGATTCCGGTTCAATACAAGGGCCAGCCGCTCGATGCGGTGTATCGCATGGATCTCGTGGTCAACGATCAGGTCGTTGTGGAGGTCAAGGCCGTGGAGGCGATCTTGGGCGTTCACAAGGCGCAACTCCTGACCTACATGAAACTCTCACGGATACCGGCGGGACTCCTCCTCAACTTCCATGTGCCCGTCCTCAAGGATGGCATCACACGTCTCACGCTTTGAACCCAACCACACTCTTCCCCACAAGCACGAAAACTCGCACACGCAGACTTGCTCAAGGCAAACCTTTCCCACAAGTTCCGAACTCCACGTCTTCATGTCTCCTGTGAACCGACCGAATGCCCACCACACGCGACTATTACGAGATCCTCTCCATCGACCGCACGGCGGACGGTGAGGAGGTCAAGCGCGCGTATCGCCGCATGGCGATGAAGTATCACCCGGACCGCAATCCGGGCGATGCCGAAGCCGAGGCGAAGTTCAAGGAGGCCGCCGAGGCGTATGAAGTCCTCGGCGACACGGCCAAGCGCGAGCGCTATGACCGTTTCGGGCACGAGGGCGTTCGTGGGGGCGGCGCGGCCACGCATGATTTTTCGTCGATGGATGTCTCGGACATCTTTTCGATGTTCAACGACATCTTCGGGGGGGGGGTCGGGGGAAACCGCACGGGTCGTCGCGGGCCGTCGCGCGGGTATGACCTGGAGACCGAAGTCACGCTGACACTCGCGGATGTGCTCAGCGGTTGCGAGCGGACGGTCGAGTTCACGCGGCTTGACGTATGCGACACCTGCGCCGGCAGTGGCGCCAAGCCGGGAACCAAACCCACCACATGTCCCACCTGCGGCGGCCAGGGCAAGGTCCAGCAGACGGGCCTTGGCGGGATGTTCCGCATGGTCACGGCCTGCCCGGCGTGTCGCGGTCGCGGCACGATCATCACCGATCACTGTGAAACGTGCCGTGGCAAGGGTCGCGTGCCGCGAAAGCGAACGATTTCAGTGAAGATTCCTGCGGGGATCGCGGAGGGTCAGGCGGTGCGTGTGGCGGGCGAGGGTGAGCCGCCGGCGGATGCGTCGTCCGGCGCGGAGGGTCGCCGCGGGGACCTGCACGTTGTGATTCGCGTTGAGCCGCACGACATGTTCGAGCGGCAGGGCGATCATCTTGTCGTGCAGATTCCGATCAGTTTCACGCAGGCCTCGCTGGGGGCGGAGATCGAAGTCCCCGCGCTCGATGGCAATCAGCAGTTGACAGTCCCGCGCGGCACGCAGCACGGCGCGATCTTCCGCATCACGAGCAAGGGCCTGCCCAACCTGCGTTCCGGACGAAGGGGCGACATCATTATCGTCGTTTCGATCGAGATTCCACGCAGACTGTCGACAAAGCAGGAGAGCCTGCTGCGGGAGTTCGCGGCCACGGAGGATGAGAAGGTCTTGCCGGAGTCGCAGGGCTTTCTCAAGCGGCTTCGCGACATGCTCGGCGGATGATGGTCGGGAGAGGTGATGGCGAAGCGGGAGGACAAGTTCGAGTTTCGACCTTTTCAAGGTGGACGCACCATGCAGAAGCAAGGACGTGAGAATGACATGGATGACCCCGGTTCGCGGCCGTCGCGCGATCCGGATCAGACCGATGCGATGATCGAATCGTTGCGTACGGAAGCGGCGGAGGCCGTCGAAGCGCGCGATGAAGCTACGGCGAAGGCCCAGCGCATCATGGCTGACTTTCAGAACTATCAGCGCCGGGCCTTGTCCAACGAGAAGGAAGCGAAGGAGCAGGGGCGTCGCGAGGTGGTCAGCGAGATCGTGCGCGTGCTGGATCATGTGGACCTGGCGTTGTCGCAGGATTCGTCCAAGATGGACGTGGCGCAGTTGCTCGAGGGTGTGAAGGCGATTCGCGCGGAGATGATGAAGATACTCGGGACGTTCGGTATCGCGACAATTGCGCCGCGCGCGGGCGACGAGTTCGAGCCGGGGCGTCACGAGGCCGTGATGCAGCAGGCGGCCGAGGGTGTGCCGCCGGGGCACATCGCGGCGATGTTCCGCGCGGGGTATGCGCTGGGCGATCGCGTGATTCGTCCGGCGCAGGTGGCCGTCACGCCCGGCGAAGGCGCGTGAGTTTCGCGGGACGGTGAAGGGACGCAACATGCCGACGTATGACTATCGATGCAGGGAGTGCGGGCACGAGTTCGAGCTCTTTCAGTCCATGAGCGACAAGCCCAAGCGCACATGCCCCGCGTGCAAGAAGGCGAAACTCGAACGACTGATCGGCACGGGTGCGGCCGTGCTGTTCAGGGGATCCGGGTTTTACGAAACGGACTACCGCTCGGACTCATATAAGAAAGCGGCGGAGGCGGAGAGCAAGCCGGCGACGGAAACCAAGGATGCCGCGTCGGGCACACCGGCGACAAGCGACGCCAAGCCCGCGACGGCCGACGCAGCGCCTGCGAAGACTGAGGCGCCGAAGGAATCCAGCGCGAAGCCTCGCAAGCGTGCCGCATCGACGCCCAATCGCGCCAAGTCCCGCAAGCCCGCGACACGAAAGAAGTAGAATCAGGCTCGTGCGCCGCGAGCGCACCTGGAGTGACCATGACCATCCTCGCCCACGGCATCGACGCGGTGGAGATCGCGCGGATCGCGGCGCTGGTGGAGGCGCATGGCGAGCGATTCCTCTCGCGCGTGTTCACGCCGGGCGAGCGGGTACACGCGGCCGGAAAGAGAAACGCGGCGCAGCATCTCGCGGCGAGATTTGCCGCGAAAGAGGCCGTGTTCAAAGCCCTGGGCACGGGATGGAGCGATGGCATCGCGTGGACGGATGTGGAAGTTGTGTCAGAACCGACGGGACGGCCGGTGGTCCGGCTCCACGGCCGCGCGGGCGACATCGCGATCAAGCACGGCCTGACGCACTGGCACATCTCGATCACGCACACGCGCACGCTGGCGATGGCGAGTGTGATTTCAACTGGCCAATAGCGGCGTGCGATCGGGTGGCCATCCAAAACGATGGACATGGCGACCGCCGCCTTTCATATTCGTGATGCACTAGTTGCCATATGCATCATTGCCTTCTGAGAGGCGGCAGAAGCGTCACCTGCAATTCGCCACCCGTTGCAAAAGCAATAACCTCTTGCAACGACACTCGAAACCACCATTCCTTGTCGTCGGGGTCATACCAACTGAACCAAAACGCTCCTGGTCCACCATCCCCTTCATCGGCCACATATCCTCCGTTGTATCTGGGGCGCTGAAACATATCTTCGTAACAGTGCTTCGACCACTCCGCTTCTGTCCACCCGTGGTCACGGATCTGACGACAGATTTCACGAAACACTTCGTTAGGCGAAAGGACGGGCATGCGTATGCTCACTACATGTGTTATGGGCGGCTGGCGCAATCGCTGAGTCCATACTCTCTTATCATCCGGCCAAAGCGTAGGTACACCTTCGTTGCTGTCGCATTGGGACTCACGTCAATCCACGCGTCTCGCCCGCCACGGCGGCATTGGGACGTGCGGCCAGACGTGCTTGATATGGTAGACTTTCACCCGTCGAGGTGAACCCAAGGCCCGATGTATACTCAGGTGGCATGGTTGGCTGCGGCAACTGGCGAAGGGTGCGTTTGGCATCTTCCTCGAGTTGATGGCTTCGGAGGCTCCGTCGCGCCCCACCAGAGCGATGGCCACGGCACCCGGAACCCGGCGGGCGAATTTCCGGTGGTTCGCGGCACCGGCGGGCGAGCCGCCAGTGGCATGCGCACGACTTGACCTTTGATATCGCACGCCGGGCTCCTGAGGCCGCTTCAGCGGTCTTTCCCACTCATACGCCACCGCTTCAGCGGTGGTTGACCGGCGAGCATAATTAACACTGAATCGAAGATTCCTCAGCCTGTTTCAACAGGCTTTGTTCCTCCGGATGCAGTTCGTCGTTGTTGAGGACGTTGGTGGACGGGGATGCACTGAAGTCGCCTCTGGCGACTTCAGTGGCACGGATCGTGGCGAGAGTTGAACACGGAACAATGGCGGACCAGCCGCCAGTGGCACGGCGTGTCGCGACCTCACTGCCACGGCGTGTCGCGACCTCACTGGCACGACGTGTCGTGACTTCACTGGCACGGATGGTGATAAACCGTCATCATTGCGAAGCGGGGTTCGCGGGTGGCTTCACCAACGACTCTCGCCACTGCGCATCGAGTTCGGCGAAACTCAGGCCGAGGACTTCGCGCGAGGCCTCATCGAGCGTCTTGCCCTGCGTCAGCCCTCGCACCCAGTTGTTCCGCGCGGTCCGGCCGTGGCGATGCGAAATGTACGCCATCATGTGATGGCCCTGGCGATACACGTTCATCATGACTTCTCGCGGCGTGGTGCGGAAGTCGTGCATGAGTTCCCAGTCGGCGAGTCGGCCGGATTTCGCCCAGTTCCGCATCGTTTGATCCAGCCCCGCGCCGCCGCCGGCGAACGCCTCGGCCGCGAGTTCCGCCACACCCTCGGCCACCCACCACGGCATGGTCCGCGACTTGTCGCCCATCTCGAACGTGCAGACGTGCCCGAACTCGTGCGCAAGCAGCATCTTCAGCCCACCTCCACCGCCGCGACGCGAAAGCAGCATCTTCACGGCCTCGCCCGGCTCGTTCCATCCGCTGAGCGGATCGACATACGACAGATAGATCGACGCCTGAAGGTGCCGCATGTTCGGATACAACTTCACCTGCTGCACGCGGTCGATGGTGAGTTCAAAGCCCTCCTGCACATGGGCGCGAACTTCGGGATACGCCTCGGCGACGTTCCGCGCGGTCTCCTCGAAACCCTCGAAGAATCGCACTTCGACGTTCTCGCCCTTGTGAATCTGCCAGCGTTCGCCGGCGTACTTCCATGCGCCTTCGTGTTCGGCGAACATGGCCGGATAGTCCACCGCGCGCGGGCGGCCTTCCTTCATGCGCCACGTCATCGTCAGCGGCGCATATGTCCAGCCATCGGCGAACGTCGCACGCTCCGCGTCAATCGCGAGTGAGAACTCCTCAGGCACATGCAGCAGCAGATCCTCCGCCCAGTGACGCTGCTCCGCGAGAAACACGGCCTCCCCCGGCCAGACGTGCCGCAGGTATCCATCGCGATCTCCCGCGAGCACGGCCGTCTCCAAATCGCGTAGCACAAGTTCGACATCGCGCAGGATCTGTTCCGGGTCCGCGCGGCACACGCCCGAGAGCATCGCCACCACGGCCACCACGGCCACCACACACGCACGCACGCGCGATGCGACGATCATCGTGCCTCCTCCCGCGGCTTGACGCCGAGCGATTCGCGCCAATCGGCGTCGAGCTGCTCAAAGGTGATGTGCAGCGCGCCCAGCGTGGCTTCCTCGACGCTCTCGCCGTGGCCCATGCGTCGCAACCAAGCGTTGCGTCCCTGACGCCCGAACCGCTCGGAAATGTAGCCGACCATGGATCGACCCTGCACATACGCCTGCCACTTGAGCGGTGCGGCCGTGGTGCGATAGTCCGCGATGTCGTTCCAATCCGCGAGTCTGCGTGTCGCGACCCAGCGCCGCACGGCACCTTCGAGCATGTCGCGTTCGGCGTCATCAAAGAAGGCTTCGGCGGCGACTTCCGCGACGCCTTCGCACGCCCACCAGGGCATCTTGTGCGCGAGCGGTCCCATGTGCCAGGTGGCGACGTGGCCGTATTCATGGGCGAAGGCGCGCGTCCATTTCGCGGGCGTGCTTGCGTAGTTGGACATGAACTTGATCGACTCGCCCGGTTCGTTCCATCCACCGAGCCACTCATCGGGCATCCCGAGATACACCGACGCCTTGAGGTGTTCCATGTCGCGGTAGAGTTTGATCTCCTGCGGCTCATCGTTGACGATCTCAAAGCCTTCATCAACGTGGGATTTGGCGGTCGGGAAGATGTCGCGGATGGTCGCGGCGATAGCCTCATCGCCGGGAAGGTGCTTGACGACGAAGTTCTCGCCGGGAAGTTCGAGCCAGACTTCGCCGCAATAGAGCCAGCGCGATGGTTCCGGCCCGTCGCCGTCGGGATCGCGGAGTTCGAAGGCCGCGCGCCACTGGGTCGCCTTGCCGGCGGTCACGGCCGCGTGCCCCGAGTCCATGCGATACTTCAATCGCATCATCGCCTCAACGCGCGAGTCGCTGACGTGTGTGAGGTCGCCGACGGTCCACGAGAGTTCGCGGGGCTTGTGCTCACGCAGGTCGTCGGCCCAGTGTTCCTGTTCGACGCGGAAGCGCGGATCGTGCGCAGCGATGCAGCGAAGATAGCCATCGCGATCGGCGGCGAGGGCGGCGGTTTCCATCTCCGAGACGAGGGAGGTGATGGCGGCGGCGATGGCGGGATCGGTCGCGGCCAATGCGCGAAGGGGAAGGATGAGGAGGATGAGCGCGAGGGTGGTGAGGAGATGCGCACAGGCGAGACGCCCATGCCGCCGGGGAGAGGGAACAGCGCGCGGATCAGAACGGCGGCTCGTCGTCATCGACCATCTCCGGTGGGGGCGCGGGCGGTTTGTTGTGCGAACCGTTGGCGGGCTGGCGCCTGGGCGGCGCGTATCCGGCGGAGGGGTCGCTGGCGTACCCGCGCGAGCGCCCGTCGTGACTCTTGAAGCGGGTCGTGTCCGAATCCCACACGAGGTGGACGGTTCCCGTGGGGCCGTTGCGTTGCTTGGCGATGATGAGTTCGGCGACGCCGATCTTGTCCGGGTTGTTCGCGGCCCATTCCTCATTGCCGATGTGATAGTAATCCTCGCGGTGCAGGAGCATGACGACGTCGGCATCCTGCTCGATGGAGCCAGACTCGCGCAGGTCGGCCATGCGCGGGCGATGGCCCTCGCGCTGTTCGCTGGCGCGATTGAGTTGGCTCAGGCAGACGACCGGCACGTTGAGTTCGCGGGCCAGGGCCTTGAGTTGGCGGGAGATCGTCGAGACTTCGACCTGCCGCGATTCACGGCTGGCGCCCGGAGCGGTGAGCAACTGGAGATAGTCTACGAAGATCACACGCACGGCGTACTGGGCGACCATGCGCCGAGCGCGGGCACGAAGGGCGAGGGAAGTCAGCGAGGCCGAATCATCCACATAGACCGGCGCGGAGCGAAGTTCATCGATGGCCGTCTCAATGTCCTCCTGATGCCGCTGCGAAAGCATCCCGGAGCGCAGCACCTGTGTGCTGACGCCGGACTGGCCTGAAATCAGGCGTTGGACCACGGCCGACTTGGTCATTTCAAGACTGAACACGCCGACGGGGACGCCGTCACTGGTTCGGGGTCCGCGGAAGGCGCAGCCGAGGGCGATCTGTTCGGCGAGATTCAGCGCGAGCGCCGTCTTGCCCATCGACGGACGCGCGGCCAGCACGATCATCTCGCCCGGCTGAAACCCGCTGAGGAGTTTGTCGAGATCGTGGAAGTGCGTGGAGATGCCGGTGACGCCCCGGCCCTCCTGCGCGATCATCCGGTCCCATTCCAACTGCATCAACTCTGCGAGATGCTGCGGGTCTGACTTCTGTTCTTCCTGCGCGATGTTGAAGATGGCCATCTCGGCGCGATCAAAGACTTCGCGGGCGCCATCGGGGCCGAGATGCCCGCTGTGATACGCCTCATAGAGAATCTGCGACGTTGCATCAATCAATCGACGAAGCCGCGCTTTTTCCGCGACGATCCGGGCATAGTGCGGCGCGCTGACGGCCGAAGGCACGGACTCCGCAAGACGCACCAGATAATCGGCTCCGCCGGCCTCATCAAGCACGCCCGCGTCGCGCAGAATCTCGTTGATCTCCACGAGATCGCCCGCCTGATGCCGGTCATAGACCTGAAGCAGCGCGGCGAAGATCGTGCCGTGACGTTCGAGATAGAAGTCCTCGGGCTTGGCGACGGTGCTGAGGACCTCGGCCATCATCCGCGGATCAAGGATCAGCGACCCCAGCAGCGACATCTCCGCCTCGGGAGAGTTGGGCGGGAGACGGTCGAAGAGTTTGCCGACATCAAGGGGCGGACGCCCGCGCCCGGCGTTGGCACGCGATTCTGAAACTGGAGCCTGCGTCATGCTTTCCATTCTATCGGACGCTCCCGACGCGCGGGCGTAGGCCCCGGGGCGTGACAGGTCATTCAGATACGGCGTGGATAACTCCGCGGCGCGACGCGGGCGATTGGTCCGGTTGCACGGACTGTAGCGTCCGACGGACGTGCGGCGGCCGCGTCGGTCATCGGGGCAATCTCCAGCGGCCCCGGCGAAGGTTCGAAGTATGTTGCACAGCGCGAAGTACGAGGATACTGGGTGATGACGGGAGCCCTTTCGACAGTTCACGGCCGGGATTGCCCCCGGGGCTCGCTGCCGTCCGACAGGGTCGAGGCGATGTTGGCCGCGCTCGACAAGCAACTGGACTTTCTTTCGCTTGAAACACAACCCGAGGTCGCGCTTCGCGTGTTGTCGCTGGCGTCGGACGACACGGCCGGGCTGCTCGATTACGCCTCGGCGATCAAAACTGACCATGTGCTGACGGGCCGGATCCTGCGTCTGGCCAACTCGGCGTTGTATGCGCAGCGCAAGCCGGTGGCGACGGTGGAACGCGCGTGTATCCTCGTGGGGATTGATCGCCTGCGAGCGCTGGCGCTGGGCTTTTATCTGACGCGTGCGACGGCGACGGACACGACGACCTCCACGACGCGGCGGATCTGGGGCGAGTCGCTGATGCGCGGGTGTCTGGCGTCGCGCATCGCCGCAACGCGATGCCCCGAACACCAGGCCGAAGCGTTTGTCATCGGCTTGATGCTCGAGGCGGGCATCCCCATCGCCCGACGGCTCGCCGGGGACGCCTACGCGGAACTGATCGAGGCAAGCGAGTGTCCGGAGGACCTCTACGCTCGCGAGTTGGCCACGCAGCCGTTCACGCACGTCGATGTGATCACGCTGCTGCTTCGCAAGTGGCGGCTGCCCGAGGTGCTGGCCCTGCCCATTGAGCGGCATCATGCGTCACAGCCATCGGTGGAGGCTTCGCCGCTGGGCGTGTTGTGCCGGATCGCGCGGTATGTGGGGTCGCTGCGGCTGGGCGCGGAGAATCGGGTCGTCGAGACTCTGGCGCGGGCGGAACTCGCGGCGGAGTTGCTTGAACTTGTGCCGGCGGATCTCGTCGATGCGTTTGAACGCGCGGCGATTGAGTATTCCGCGATCTGGCGGGTCTTTGGACAGGTGCTTGAGCCGATGCGCGAGGTGGAGTCGCTGGCCCCGCTGGTGCACAACCGGCTCATCGAGGCCGTGGATGCCGTCTTCGCCGGCGACATCCGCGATGAATCGAAACTCGTGCCGCAACGATTCAGCATCGGGGGAAGTGAAGTCGAGATCTGTCTGACGGCCGACGGCACGGGACACGCGTATCTCTGCGGACTCAAGGGCGAGCGCGTGATGGGCGTGCCGTTCCGGGCGGACTCGATCTCGGCCGAGGCGTTGGCGCAGTCATTTGGATTGCACCCGGCGATGGACGAGGCGGAGCAACTCGATTCATTCCTGCGCACGGCCGCGTAGCACGCGGTCAATCCGACATGGATGAACCGGTGCGCTGTTGATACAGCGTGCGCGTGGCGGTGATGACGCGAGCGAGCGAGACAGGGCGCACGCCCTGATCCCGGCGCATCGCGCCGAGTTCATGCAGCAGTCGCACATGTCCGAACAGCACGCGATATGCCCAGAGCGTCGAGCGCTTCGGGTCATAGATGTTCGTTGGCTCGCCGGTGGAGCCGTTGAGTTCGACGATGGCGAAGTCTTCGCCGCGTGCGAAACGCTCGGGCGAGGCATACCGCAGGTCGAAGCGTCCGATGTCCAGGCCATCGCCCTCGGGGTCTGGGAACCCGCGTGCGATGCGGTCGATCGCATCCTCGAGTTGCGGGGTGATGAGGTGCTGGCCATCGCGAAAGAGCGTGCCCTGGCAGTGATTGCCGGCGATGGCCAGCGCGATGCGCTGGCCAGCGCGGGGAACCGTGGACGCCGCGTCGGCGTGTCGCGCGAGGAACACATCCGCCTGGAGGCGATACCGCGGATGGCGATAGATGAGCGTCTCGAGCGTGTCGCGCCCGTTGCCCGTGAGCGATGGGAAGTCCTTGACGGTGATCGCGTAGATGAACCCCACGCGTCCATCGCGCGGGCCATTGGGATATCGCGCCCACAGCACGCCACATTCATACGGCCCGGGGTGATATCGCTGCACAATCGCGGGATCGCGCATGGTCTCGAAGTATTCACGCACATCCGCGGGATTCCGCGCGAGTTTGAGGGCAAAGCCGCGAAAGCCGCTGTCGGGCTTAAGAATCACAGGGAAGCCGCCGAGCGCCGCGTCTTCCGCGATGAGATCCAGCGCGGCCTCCGCTCGCTCGCGCGGGTCAGGCATTGGCGGAACAAGCACCGCGTGGAGCAGGTGTGACTCGGCGTGTGCCAGACCCTGGAGAATCTGATGTTTGGATTCGCCGATGATCCCGCCGTGGCCGCTGACGCCGGGGTTGCAGCAACTCGGCAGCATGATTCCGCGATGTCGCAGCGAGTATGCGATGCTGGCGAGGACGACGGGCACGTACACGACCGACGCCGGCCAGAACTCGAACGACAACATGCGGCGGACGTGCATGAGCAGCCTGCGCCGCCCGGTCCACGTCATCGCGAGCGTGAGCGTTCGCACACCGAGCAGCGTCAGCAGCGCCACGGGTATCAGGCCAAGCGGACCGAGGATGTCACCCGCCGGACTTGTCGCCGCGACAATCGCCCACGAGATCGCACCAGCGGGCGCGGCCCACGCCAGCGCGGCGATCGGTGACACGATCGCGATGATGAACGCGCTTCGCCGCAACGCGCCGGCCGCGAGTGCCGCATCAACACGCCGCCAGGGCTGGAGCCGCGTGACAAAGGGCGTGCCGATGGGTGATGCCTCGAATCGCCGACGCCAGTCGATCAGGCTCATGCCATCACGCGCCGCCACGAATCGCCGTGATCGAACGCGGCCAACAACATACATCAGCCCCGTCTCGATCGTCACCCCGGCCGTCAGTCCGACGATCCCCACCGCGAGATCAACGGAGATGAGCGCGGCCGCGAGGCCGACGACCACGGCCGCAACATCGCTGCGCCACACGGCGATGGCCGCGATCGCCAGGGCGAGCGTCCACCATGGCAGGTCGATGCGTGCGCGTTCCAGGGCGAGTCCGAAGTTGCCCAGGGGCGAATCGGCCGGCGCTTCGACGATGGCCCCGCGCGGCGGTTGTCCACGATTGATCGCGCTGAAGAACCATGTCAAATATTCGGCTGTCTCTTCCGGCTGAAAGAACGGGAGAAAGTGATTGGCGTCGAGCATGACCAGCGCGCTGCCGGGCATCAGGTCGTGATGGTGTTCCGCGGCCCAGTCGGCGATGAGGAAGTCGTCCCGGCCGTGCATGACCAGCACGGGCAGCGCGAGCGAGCGCATGATGTCTTCAAGCGGCCGCTGATCGGAGTCAAGAAAGTTCCGGCTCAGGGCGTGCCGCGTCTCGCGCGGGCCGAGCAGGCCAAAGTGCGGCACAACCTCCGGCAACACGACAAGTCCCGCGTATTGCACGGCGTACTTCACACGCTCAAACGCATACGAGCCTGATCCTTCCGTCTCCTGCGCGCCGATGCCGGCCAGGAGCGTGATGGAGTCCATCGCCCGCGGGCGCAGGTCGGCCATGTGCAGCGCCACGCCCGAACCCATCGACCACCCCACGACGTGCGCCCGCGAGATCTGCAAGGCGTCGAGCATCGCGAGCGTCGCATGGGCGTGGGCGAGGATCGAATATCGCGGAACCCAGGCGTCGGACTCGCCAAAGCCGGGAAGGTCGGGGGCAATGACACGAAATCCATCGCGTGCCAGCAGCGGGCCGAGGTGCGAGAAGTTCGTCGCGCTGCCCGGAGAGCCGTGCAGCAGGATGACGGTCCCCGCGCGCGGCACGCTGGCCGCAGGAGTCCATTCCAGCAGCGACAGCGTCATCGGCTCTTCGGGCACCGGCCCGTGTTCATCCATCGCCGGCAGCGTGAGAAAGCGCCGCGTCGCGCCGAGGTCAGGATCAAACCCGTCCGCGACGCGAGGCGCGGGTCGAAACGCGATGAACTGCGCCGCGTGCGACGCCACCAGCGCGATGATGTACAACGTCAGCACCACCCAGCCACGCCGCCGGGATCGCGGACGAACGCCGACTTCAGGTGGCGCGCCGTCGGCCGTGGAACGCGATGGGCTGGAAGTGGATTGATCCATGCGGGAACTGCCGAAACCGGCCGTGCAATGCTACGAACCCTGACCCGTCGAGAGCGGCACGAGCCGCCGACGCCGGATTTGCTCGTTTCCGAGTTGCCCGCACGCGCCCATCATGTCACGACCCTTCGTCCGCCGTCGCTTGCAGTACACATCCTCCTCGATGAGCCAGGCGAGGAATCGCGAGACAACCTCATCATTGGGCGCGGGCCACGGCGAGTTTCGACGCGGGTTGTACGGGATCACGTTGACCATCGCCCGTCGCGGCGGCCCGCGGAACGGCCGGAGGAACCCGGCGACATTCGCCGCATCCTCACGCCGATCATTCACGCCCGGAATCAGCACATACTCAAAGCACAACTTATTCCCGCCATAGATCGGCCACTCGATCAGCGCCCGCTGAAGTTCAGCCAGCGGATACCTGCGATTGATCGGCATCAGGCTCGCTCGCGTGGCGTCATCGCCGGCGTTGAGCGACACGGCCAGGTTCAGTCGATGCCACCCCGGACGGCGCACCCGTTCCGCGAGCCGTCGCAGGCCGTCAACGCGCCCGACCGTTGAGACGGTGATCTTGCTCATCGGCAGGGCGGGGCCGTGGTGGTCGGTGAGGATGGCGATGGCGCTGATGACCGCGTCGAGGTTGTCGAGCGGTTCGCCCATGCCCATGAAGACGATGTTGGCCGGGCGTCGCCCGAGGATGTGCGTTGCGGCCCACCATTGCTGCACGATCTCACCCACAGTCAGCGAACGAATCAGGCCCATCTGCGCCGTCTCGCAGAACGTGCAGCCCATCGCGCAGCCCACTTGCGACGAGACGCAGAGCGTGTGCGTGAGCCGGCCCTTACGCCCGACCATGGGAATCAGCACGGACTCCGTTTCAAGGTGAGCGATCTCAAGGCGCGTGGAGTCGAGGTGCGTGGTTGCACGCGGCGTCGCTGCAACGTGAGTGGCTTCACGGTGCATCGTGTCAAGATGAGTCGTTGCACGATGCGGCGCGATCGCGCTGCCGCCGCCGCCGCCGCTGACCCGCTGCGTGAACTTGATGACGACGCCCTCATCGTTCGGCTCTTCAATGCGGCGCTCGATGGCGACGGGCGCACCACCCGGCCATGCGATGCGCCCCTCGCGATGAAACGCACTGTACGCCGCGATCGCCCCCACCCGCCCGCCACGCGCCGACGCATACGCCTCGGCAAAAGCGTGAGAAGTCATCGAAAGCGCATCAACCACGGCCATCGGCGGAATCGTATGCGGTGGGTGGCATGGCCACGGCTCTGCGTGGCGATGCGTGTGCCGTGACCACGGTTCGAAGTGGCCACGCTGTATGCCCGATACCGCAGAGACCTCCGCGTGGCCATCCACAGCGATGGCCACCGCACCCGGCCGCCCAACGCCCCACCACTTTCCCGCCAAGGCTGCCACGCGCCAGCAGACTTGACAGAGCGCCCGAAAGTCAGTACATTGACGCCGTGCTTCGGGACCGCAAAGCGGACCAAGACGCGGTCAACACGGATGCGGACTGGGAAGTGGACAGAACGCCCGCGTTGAGGGTTGGGGCTGCGGCCAGGCACACCGAGGTCAGCGTCATGCACGACGTCAGACTTCCATCATCACTCAGCCACTCACGCGATGGCCATCATGTCCGAACCGCGCCCCGGCCGTCGCACGCCCAGTCGCGCCCGCGAACCCGGACGCCCCAAGCATCAAGATCGACGGCCGACCTTGACGGCACGACGGAGGACATCTCAATGCGATCCTGCCGGCGCGCGAACATCGACGAGTCACACATCACCACTCGTGGTGTGAGTCGACCTCTCGCAACTCCCATTCGGCGCCGCGCTGGTTCAAGTTCGCCAGAACGTCCTCCAGCAGCGTATCGCGAACCGCAGGGAGAAGGGTTCCCTCGATGGTGACGCGAACCTCCGTGTAGAGGACCTCGAAGGTGACTCTCACGCCCGACACGTCGAGAAGAAAGACCTCGCAGCCACGATCCTCCGGCGGCAGCCACCTGTGCGGCACCGAGGCGGGTTTGAAGTCCTCAGCACGAGGTTCCTCGAACGCTTCCCCCGTGCGCACCGCTTCAATCACGAACATTCTGAACTCATCGGTTGCCGAAACCAACTCCCATCGCATCTCGCCCAGGTGCAACCGGTGGACCGCTCGAAACGGAAGCGGCCGCTCGACATCGGGACGCTGGACCTTCCCACCACGCACGGTGATGGTGTGCGAGATCGGATCGAACGAGGCGTGGTGCTTGTACATCCAGCCGGGATGCTCGCCGAAGCACGCGAGTTCCGCCATCTCGTAACTCGTGGTGTCCAGCGCCAGTACAGGCGTGTGGTCACGCGAGCGTTCTCCGGCAGCGTACCCCAGTCGTCCGATGAGGATGAGCCGATCGCCGACAAGCGTGGCGGAGTGGAAGTCCGTTGGCGGAAAGACTTCCGCCGGGTACCCGTAGATCTCAACGTCTCCGCTCTCGAGCGTGACCCACGCCTGGCCAGCCGCGGGGCGGAGAACGATCACATCGTTATAAATGCAAAAGTCCGGGTCGTACCAGTCCTCGTGCTCGCCACCAACACAGATGACGCGGCCATCGCTCATGTCCGTCCGGGTCATCCCAAATCGGCTGAAGCACCAGTCCGGATCCGGAAGGCCGCACCCTTCATCCCCGCAGCACGACGGATAGTCGGCCTCGAGTCCCAATCCCTGCCTGACGCCATATGGTCCGCCACCGTGCCGCACCATCCATTCCCAGTGTTCGAGTCGCATCCTCTCGGGGTTGCGCACGCCAAAACGTCGCTTGCACTGAGCCAAGAAGAACTCGCGGCTCGTCGTCATGAAGCAATCATATTGGTCGATCACCGCAGTCGGTGTTTGGCGAAACCAGCCGCTCGATGATCCACAAACGACAACCCCCAGGTTCTGCAACCCGGGGGTCGTGCGAATAGTGGACGTACCACAACGTTCGCGGTCTCTGTTAGGGCGGGAGGGCAAGACCGCTCGGTCGCGCCGCCTTCGCATTGCCTGACGCGCTCCAGCGGGCGTACGGTCATTGGGAATGAGGCCTGGGTGATGAGGGGGTATGCAGGGAGCGAGGCATGATCGACTACCGGACTCGTGACTCCGACTCGTAGACCTGGAGACTCTCTCGAAGCCCCTGCTGCCAACCTGGAATTCGAGTCGCGACCGGCGATTCCAAAGCCCTCCGAACAAGTGTCGCCGCGACCTCGCTTCGGCCTCGCGCGTGATGCAGCATGGCGAGAACAGCAAGAAATCCCGCGTCCTGCTCACGCTCGGCGTCGAGGAGGTAACGCTCCCACGGGTCCGACGGAGCGAGTGCGGCGGCGCGTGCGTCGATGAGCGACAGCGCCAGGTCAGCCAACTCATCGGCACGTTGGCCGTCCACCGGCTCGATACCGACGCCCACCGATTCAAGAGAGCGCTGACTGCGTTCGACAAGTTGACCGAGCGCAGCCGTGTTCGCTGGCGATCGCGAATGCTGGAGCAAGGGCATCGTCCAGAAGCAGGCCGCACCTTCCGATCGCGGACCTCAAGGGTCCGCGATCCTCCTGCGCAGTTACAGTCGTTAGCGCGATTCGGTAGCGACCGCGCCGCTGAACCAGTGTCCTGACTCGAAGACTTTCGCAACCCGCCCTCGCAATTCCTTGTGGTTGCGGTAGTAGTGCAATCCGCTCTTTTCGAAGTCAGGAACTTAGCGATCGTCGTCTCGCCCCAGTAACGACCGGGCCCAGGCCCGTGCGGCGGCAGAAGCATGCACTCCGTCATCGCGCAGTTCATCGGCCCAGAACTCGAGATTGCCAGCGATGTGTCTGTCGAACGCACGAAGATCCCAGACGCCGAGATAGCCGTCAGGCGTCCCACTGGGCGCAGTCGGCGATGCCGGCCCTCGTGATCCACCCACGACGAGATGGCGGCCCGAGGGTGTGAAGGACACGGCGAAGTATGAACTCGGCGAGTTCTCGGGCCGGTCTCGAAGCACAGATAGAACGTGACCGCGAGCGGGATCCCACAGGCGAACAGTTTGGTCGCCGGAGCAGGACGCGAGCATACGGTCGTCCGGACTCCAAGCCAGGCCGTAGACGACGCTCCGATGGCCCTGCAATGTGGCCAGCGGCTTCCCGTCGGCAACGTTCCATATGCGGATTCCAAAGTCGTTCCCCGCCGCAGCGAGCCTTCGGCTATCGTGGCTGAACCGAACGCAGCGAACTATGTCATTCTGCCGGGTACGAAAGAACCGAGGCGGGGTCGAGAGGTCGGCCGGGGCCAGTGCGACGAAGCCCGTGCCGCCCCACGCGATCCACTGGCCATCAGCAGAAAACTGAACCGAGCGTTGATCCTTGGTGGAGATGTCCGGCGGCCGGCCCTGGAGACGTCGCGGGTGCTGATCGCCAGCGATCCACAACTGCACAAACCCATCGTCTCCAGTGCTGGCGAGTACACCACTGGGCGCGAAGACCACATCCGAGCAGCGCTTGTGAGGATGCGCGCCGATGATTCGGCGAGTCACGGCGAGCGTGTTCGCATCGAGGTAGACAAGGTCGCCGCGAACGCCATCGGATTGGGATACGACCTTGATCGCGCCAACGATGGTGCGTCCGTCGGAGGAGATCGCAAGTGACTGAACCGATCCACCGAGAGGCTCAGAATGGCTGGAATCCGCCGTATCGAGATTCCACGACCCGATGGTGCCGTCCTCCGAGGCCGTGAACACTCGATCACCCGTGCGCGAGACAGCGATGGCGAAGATCGAGTCGTGGTGCCCACGGTAACGTCGAAGTGCGCCCCTGCCACTGCTGCCCGGCAGATCCCACATCTTGACGACGCCCGCGTCGTCCGAGGAGAGCAGCGACGTGTTGTCGTGAATGAACAGTGTTCGCATCACTGCCCGTGCGTGTCCTTCCAGGTACAACATGGCGCGACTCTCGACTCCTGCGCGAGTATCCCAAACGGACACTCGATTGTCTTCTCCAGCGGCGGCGCACAAGGAGCCGTCGGCCGAAACATAGAGCGCCCCGGATCGGGAGACTCGTTCCATGATGCCGATGAGCCTCATGGTCCCGACATCCCCATCCATGTCGTACAGGTGGGGTCCAGCCGCGAATATCCAACGAGGCCCTGGTCCGGTGGCCACCGGAAACGATGACCGCATTTCGACTGGGTCAAAATGGACGAGTCGGCCGGACTGGAGATCATCGACGCGACGCACGGACCAGCCAACGCGATCCGCGCACAGCAGCCACTTACCGTCGGCGCTAAAGACTGCTCGTGGATTGGAGGCCTGCGAGGTGTAAGCAGTCCGAGCGAGAATCGCTCCTTCGGTGAGGCTCACGACGCGGATCTCGTTGGCATCGCCGGTGACGATGTTGGTGCCATCCGCCGAGAAACTGCTGCTAAATTCAATTGGGATCCGCTCAGCCGGTTCCGGCCCGAGGGGACGCAGGGTAGTGGCATCCAGGCGTGCGATTTCGCCATCGTATCGAGCGACGACGATCGATCCGTCCTTGCGGATCGTGGCGAACCGGATGCCTTGGCCGGGAAACGGCCCATCGCTGTTGGGCCGCACGTCGGCGGCGACCTCGCGAACGGAGGTCAGGTCACGCGTCGAACGCAGGCCGATCCCCCCGGCCGCGTCGGCCCACACGATTCGCTCGACACCTGAGGGAAGGAGTACGTTCACTTGGGTCGTACTCACGCGAACGGTTCGTGCGCACGGCTGTGCCGAGTACAGTTCCCACAGGCCCCACCAGGTGCGTGAGATCGGCAACCGATCATCGCCCGGATCCCATGCATCGTGCCCGCCGGGCGTCTCGAACAAGTTGCGCCACAGGACGGATTCAGCGGCTACGTACTCATCCCGCTCGAGCATCGACCGCGCTCGCTCCAATCGGCTCTCCGACAGGAGTACGCCAAGACGCGCCGCGTGCATGCGCGAGGTCACGGCGAAGGTCGTGAGAAGAATAACAAAGAGTCCGGCGGCGACGAGGGCCGGCCAGTATCGTCGGCTGGTCTTGCGCAGGAGGTACCATCCGCTTGCGCGCCTCGCCTCGATGGCGTCGCCAGCCAAGAATCGCCGCAGATCGTCGGCGAGCCGCTGCGCGGATTGATACCGCCGATCAGGTTCCTTCATCAGAGCCGTCAGCAAGATGGTCTGGAGATCGGCCCCCAGCCGCACTCCCGACTTCGACGGCTGGCGAGGTTGGGAAAGTTCGATGTGACGGGCCACCTCACCAACCGGACCATCCACGTCGTAGGGCATGATCCCGGTGAGCAGTTCGTACAGCATGACGCCAAGGCTGTACACGTCGCTGCGCGTGTTGATGAGATCCGGGCTGCCGCGGACCTGCTCGGGGGCGGCGTAGGCGAGGGTGCCGATGAACTCGCCGGTCATCGTGTGGGTGCGTGCGCTGACGATGGATCTGGAAATGCCGAAATCCACGACGTGCGGATCCCCCGCCGCATCCACCAGAATGTTTGACGGCTTCAGATCGCGGTGAATGATGCCGTGCTTGTGAGCGTAGTCCACGGCATCGCAGACTTTGATGAAGAGTTCCAGTGTCGATCGCACCGACGCAAACGTCCTGCCAAGCTCCCGTGTGGTTCTGATCACCCAGGCGTGTATCGGTTCGCCATCGACATACTCCATCGCGAAGTACGGGCGTCCATCCGTGGTCGTTCCGCTGTCGAAAACCGTCACGATCGCGGGATGCCGCAGTTGCGCCACCACATGGATCTCATGCGCGAAACGCGCGCCTCGGACAAGCCCGCCGCTGGAGCCGTACAACATCACTTTCAGCGCCACACGGCGTTGTGTCGAATGCTGCCAGGCCTCATACACGACCGCTTGTCCGCCGCGGCCGATGACACGGCGGATGTCATATCCCGAGATGCTCTCCAACGCGCCCGAACTGGGCGTCCGTCCCGGCGCGTCAGTCGAGGTGCCTAGGAACGCAGCCCCATGTTCCATGTCGCCGACGGAGGACGTGTGACGAGACACCTCTGCGAGGAACGCATTATCTCGTTCAATTTGCTGAGTATGCTCAGCGCACGATGCGCACGTTGAAACATGCTCGCGCACCGAGTCTGACCCGCGCCCAGCCGCGAGTGCCTCAAGTTCCGCGATGGTCGGACACCCCTGCATCGCCCGGCCACCTCACTCAATTTCGTACACAATCGACAGTCGCGACACGATCTCACGCAGTTCCTTGGTGCATCGACTCTTCGCGGCGTACACCGAGTCGATGCTCAACCCGAGGTCCGACGCGACCTCCTCGGCGGAGCGACCACGCAGCCCCACTTCCTCGAAGGCTCGAATCGTCCTCTCATCCATACGGGTCGAGCCTCGCAGCTCTGACAGCGCCCTGTCAAGTATCAAGCCACGGTGTTCCTCATCCCACAGGCGCTCGAATTCATTCTCGCTGGGCACTCCCGTTATCGCCGAATCCCCCCGCTGAACCCCTCGAGAAGACCGCGCCCGGTGTGCATCCACGATGCAGTTCCGCGCGATCTGCACGATCCATGACCGAAGACGGCCTCGTGTACGGTCGTATTTTCCCTCCCGATACGCCGTGACGAGCTTGGAGAGCATCTCCTGCGCCACATCCTCCGCATCCGCGTTGGACAAGCCCATCTTCCGCGCCAACCCCATCACCACAGGTCGATACCGACCATCCAACTCATACCAGACGCCTTGATCCTCTCTATCCATCAAGGCCGCGAGGAGGGAACTGGTTGTCTTGGTCATGTCAAGCATGGGATCGAAGCGAGTCAGATGGACCTTGGCGACTCTCTCGGCCCCGATCGTCTCCAAATCGCCACCAAAGCGTAGTCCCCGATCACGGGATTGTGCGAGCTTTACATCTGGAAAGTTCGCGGTCGAGATTCGCATAAGCGCTTGTCTCTCAACCACTTGCTCAGCCGGTCACAGAGGAAGCCGCACCCACCATTGAAGCGGCGGCATCGGCTGAACAGTGTCTCCCCATTCAAAACCAGAATCCGCGTCGATGCTCGTTCGGTGCGGATACAGAACGGGTTTTCAATCGGCGCCCTGGTATCTTGTCACGCCACGGCTGCTTCGCCTGGTCCCGTCGATCTCGCGTGGCGTGAAATTAATTTGTCGCGCTGTCAGACGGAGTGGCGGAAGCCGTATCAGAGGTTAGACCGAATGCGGTGGAGAATTATCGAATCGGCCCGGCGGCGTCGCGGGGCGGAGGTCAACTGGGAAGTGTCGGTCAAGGCAAAGGAGTTCTCAACATGACACGCACTCGCCCTTCAGGCGGCACTCATCGCCCGACTCTCGTTGGCGCATCTCCTCCATCTCCCGCCGGTCGTGGACTTGCGGGCTGTCAAGTCTATCGCGCACCTCACGGAGGACGGATCTGGGCTGCCGCGACTCGTCTTGCTCAGTGGGTGTCGGACCGATGGAACGGGCTTTCGGGGTTCGGGCGGCGCCGGCGCGGAGTTGCGGCGCCGGGTGTCCCTTCAAACGCGAACGCCGGGATTCGATCTGGTCGATTCCGCCGCCACGCCGTCCGTCTGGCTGGTTGGGTCGGAACCGCCATCACTCCCGCGACAGCCGGCCCGGCGCTCGCCGCCGATTTTGTGTACTGGACGCTGGGGTCCGCGATCTATCGATCCGACCTGAACGGCGCCAATCAGACGGTGCTGTATCCCGCGTTCGGCGCCGTCGACGTCGCCGTCGATCCCACGACCAACCGAATTTACTGGAGCGACAACTCGACGGTTCCCGGCAGGATCGTCTACGCCAACCTCAACGGCGGAGGGACGCCAACGATTCTGCTCACAACGGGTCTGTCGGAACAGATCCATCACATCGAGATCGACGTCGCCAACCAGATGATCTACTGGGACAACTTCAACACCCTGCACATCTGGCGTTCGAGCATCACGAGCCCTTCACCGCAGTTGTTGCCGCTGAACCCGGCCTCCCTCAGGGACATCGCGCTCGATCTGAGGCCGACCAAACTCCATCTGTACTACACAGACGGAACACGCGTGGTCCGGTCGAATCTCGACGGAACAGGCGCGGTCGCGCTGCCCAACTCGATCGGCCCGGATGTTTTCGGCATCGCGATCGACACTTGCTCCGATTTTATCTTCTCCGTCGGAAAAACCGCGCCGCACCCGGGCGTCCCCGCGGGGTTCATCAGACGCGCCGACCTGAGCGACGCTGGAAACCTCATTACGCTCATCCAGGCCCCCGCCGGGTTTCCGGGGGACGTGGGCCTCGACCCGTCGAAAGTCGTGCTGGATCTGAACCGCGGCGACATGTACTGGACAGCCGCGACGGACCCGACGGTGCGTACGGCGAAACTCGATGGATCGTCGCCGCAGGTAATCGCGCAAGGGACGTCCGCACAGTCGTTCCGCGGGATCGCTATCATGCTCGACAACCCCGGGTGCCCGCCCCCACCGTCGGGGGGACTCCTCTTAGACGGCTGTTTCCCCACCGGCACCGTGCTCCACGCGTACCCGCGCAACCCAGGAAACCCCTGGCTCCCGGGCGAGTGGAACGCCGAGAACGCGACGATCACCGGCCCCGTCTCTGGCGTCACGCCCTTCGAGGGCAGCGCGATGCTGCGCGTGAACGCCACGGGCGGTTCTCACTCACAGGTCAGCCAGATCATCGATGTGAGCGCCTTTGCCACTCAAATTGACGCTGGCAGGGTGACGATCGAGGCCTCGGTGCAGGTCAATGCCGCAGAGGCGACCACCGCGCCCCAGATGTTCGTTCTCGCCGGCGATTCGCAAACCGTCGTCGGCACGCTGAACCCCGTACGCGGCACCGTCATCCATGGATTCAACCGCGCCGTGACGGGCTTCACGGTGGACGCCGACCCGGCATCGTGGGAAACGATGCGCGTTTCCATGGTGCTCCCCGTCGGCACCCGCTTCCTTCACTTCGAGTTGCTGGGTGCGAACGCGACGATCCCTGCTACGAGCCTCTTTTTCGATTGCGCGACGGTGGAACTCCAACCGCTTGAACGCCTCCGGGACGGCTGTTTCCCTTCTGACACCGTGCTTCATACGTACCCACGTACGCCGGGCAACCCCTGGCTCCCGGGGGAGTGGAACGCCGAGGCCGCGACCATCACCGGTCCGGACGCCGGCATCAACCCCTTTGAGGGCGACGCTATGCTGCGCGTGAACGCCACGGGCGGCGCCGCCTCACAAGTCAGCCAGATCGTCGATGTCAGTGCCTTTGCCTCTCAGATTGACGCCGGCTTGGTGACTGTGGGCTCATCCGTGTGGGTCAATGCCGCTGTGGCGACCACCGCGCCCTCGATGTTCATTCTCGCCGGCACCTCGCAAACCGTCGTCGGCACGCTGAACCCCGTACTCGGCACCGTCATCGAGGGATTCAACCGTGCCTTGACGGGCTTCACGGTAGACAACGACCCGGCATCGTGGGAACCGATGAGCGTTTCCCTGTTGCTCCCCAGCGGCACCCGATTCCTTCACTTCGAGCTCCTGGGTGCGAACGCGACGATTCCTCCTACCGGCCTCTTCTTCGACTGCGCCACGGTCGAGCTTGAGGTGGCCCCGTCGTCGTGCTACGCCGACTGCGACCAGTCCACCGGCCCCGGCGTCCTTGACATCTTCGACTTCCTCTGCTTCGGCAACATGTTCGCCACGAACGATCCCTACGCCTGCGGCTGCGACACGAGCACCGGCCCCGGCGTCTGCGATATCTTCGACTTCCTCTGCTTCGGGAACGCATTCAGCGCCGGGTGTGAGCCATCCGCATGCCCGTCGCCTCCGCTCATGGCGGTCCGCATTGACACCGAAGTCGTGATGCTCTTCGACGGCTGCGACGGCACGCCTCTCAACCCCGAGTTCATCGTCGGAGGTCCGCTCGGTATGCGGCGACCCATTGAAGCCTTACACGTTCCTACGCCCAGTGGCGCGGAAATCTGGGTCAGCGATCAGCTCGCTGACGCCATCTTCCGGTTTGACCAAAGTGGCGGACACCTCGGCACGATCACCGGCGGCATGGACGACATTCGCGGCATGGAAGCACTCGGCAATGTCGTCTACGTTTCCAACGCCGGAACTAACAACGGCGCGCCAGGACCGGCGGTCGTTATGTTTGATACCGCCGGCAACCACCTTGGCCACTTCGTCGCTGGCACGAACCCATTCGACGTTCTGGCCTATCAGGGAAACCTTCTCGTCACCGACATCAACGTGGAGGACATTCTCATGTTCACGTCCCAGGGCGTGTTCGCGGGCATCTTCCACGACTCCAACGGCGTCAACGGCATCGACTTCCCCGGCCAGATGAGCGTGAAGCCAAGCAACGGGAACGTCCTGGTTGCGGGCTTCTCGCCCCCCTTGGGCATCTACGAATACGACCCCGCGGGAACACAGGTCAACTACATCGCGACGGGAGGCACCGGCGTCCGCGGCGTGTACGAACTCGGCAACGGCGACCTGCTCTACAGCGATGATGCCGGCGTTCATCGGTGGAGCAATGGTCAGAGCACCTTGCTCATCCCCGGAGTGTTTCGGTTCATCACACCGATGGGGCCGTAGGCGACGCCGCCTGCAGAGTAGGCTGCAGGAGGCCGCTGGACGCTATGCACCGCACGACGGTGACGAGCCATGGGCGATGCGGGCCGGGACTCATGTTTCTTCGTCACGTTGCAAATAGGAACCTTTGACATGAACGCAACTCTCTTTCGGATCGCCGCTGCGGGCATCACGATCGCGGCCGCCGCGCTTCCGGCCCGGTCGCAATGTCCGAACAACCTCGTCCCTAACCCGGGCTTCGAGACCAGAACGGCGTGTCCGGTGAACCTCTCAGAACTCTTCAGAGCGACGCCCTGGCGTACCCCGACTCCCGCGACCCCCGACCACTTCGCCTGCACCTCGCCCGCCGCCGGAGTTCCGACCAACTGGATGGGGATCGAAACGGGACACAACTCCAGCAGCGGCTATGCAGGCCTCTACGCCTTCGACACGAGGGTAGAGTACCGGGAGTACATTCAGGTCCAACTGACAAGCCCTCTGGTGGCGAATCGGTGCTACGACGTCTGCTTCTACGTTTCTCTCGGGGAGAGCTCAGAGTTTGCCGTGAGCAATATCGGCGCCCACCTTTCGGTCGGCCCGGTAAATTCCACCCTACAGTCGGCGCTGGTCTCCTTCATTCCCCAGGTCTCCCATTCGGGCGGGCCGATCACCCAGAAGAACGGCTGGACGCAGGTTTGCGGCTCTTTCACTGCGGCGGGCGGCGAGGACCACATCACCATCGGGAACTTTGTCAACGACGCGGGCACGAACCACACGCCCGTGCCGGGCGGCTGGAGCCCCTCCCCCTTTGCGTACTACTACATCGACGACGTCTGCGTCCAGCCATGTTTGACATGCGTTGCTCCCCCGCGGAACATGGTGCTCTGGCTCCCCTTCGACGAGCCCCCCGGGTTCAACGGACCTATCACGCGCAACGCGGTGCATCCCAACGACGGGAGAGTCTGCCATCCGACGCGGTTCGTACTCGGCAAGGTCGGCAGTTGCGTCTGCTCCTTAGTTAATGTCGTCGTCAACCATTACCCGGCGATCAAACTCCCCGGAGACTTCACCATCGATGCGTGGATCTTGTTGTCAGGACTGCCTGGTAGCGGGAAGTACACAATCGTGGACACGCGGTCCCCCGTCGGTGGGGGACAGCAAGGGTTCTGGCTGTACGTGAACGCCGCGGGCAATTTGGAAATGCAAATCTTTGCGCCGCCCAATTCGGTCGCGGTGCATTCCGGGCCGCCGATCACTCTGAACATGTGGCAGCACATCGCCGTCAGAGTCAATCGCGGCGGCGGTTCCTTGCCCGTTCTCGGGGTGGATTTTATACTGGACGGAGTCCAGTGGGGAGGGGGGGGCCTCAACGCCTTCCCACTTAGTTACAGCCCGGGAAATCTGCGTGTGGGGCAGGATTACACCTTCTCCCACCAGTTCCTTGGTTGCATCGACGAACTCGAGATCTTCAACCGGTTGCTTTCAGTCGAGGAAATCCGCGGGATCTTCGAGGCACCCGGCGGCAAGTGCAAGGAATTCTGCCAAGTGGAGTGGGCCAGCGCGTTCTGCGGCTTCCTGCACTCCAACAGCACGATTACCGTGCCCGTGCGGCTCTGCAACGCCACACGGTTCCCGCAGTGTTACAACCTCTCGTTTTCGGACAGTAACTGTTTCACCACTTGGACACCCCCGCCACCTTTCGGCTGGACGACGAACCCTCCGCCGGGGGTTGGACTGTGTTACACCGTTCCCGAAAATTCGTGCATCACGGTGCATCTGACCATCCCGGCGCCTTCCTTCAGCGCACCGGGCGACCGGGCCTGCTACAAAGTGTGCATGACCAACGTCGCGACCGGAAAGTCGCACTGCTGCGATGGCTCGGTCTACTGGACCGGGTCCGCCTGCGTCACACCTCCGTGTCCAACGTGTCCCAATCCCACCTCCTACACGGGTCGCCCGGTGGACCTTGGCCCCCTCCAAGTTGCCAACACGGGCACGAGCCTGCTGAACCTGCCCTACCGCATCAGTGTCTTGGGCCCCGACAGGCTCCCCGATACCCACACCGTCCGCCTCAACGGCCTCAAGCCCGGCGAGGCGGTCCTCGGTGAACTCCGCATCCTCCCCGGGCGCACCCGCGAGATCAGCCTCACCGCTGAGTTCGTCCTCGACGACCCCCTCCACTGGTACACCATCCTCGTTGAGGGCGACCTCGACGGGAACGGGATCTACGAGCCCCTCCAGTCCATGTCCATTACCAACACCCTCGCCGATGAATGCCCGCCCGCGCTGGACGACAACCTGGAGGCTTACCCCCTCGGCGAGGTCTGCGGGCTGGGCGGGTGGGAGCCCTGGCTCGACCGCACTGGTGTATGCGGCTCGGTCACCAACGAGGTGGCTTTCGACGGAATGCGGTCGCTCAAGATCGTCGGCACCCCCGGCGGGCCAACCGGTCGCGGCGACGACATCGTGCAGGTCTTCGACATCGAAGGGGGCGTCCACGAACTCTCGATGATGACTTTCGTGCCCAATGACGCCACGGGCGACGCGTGGGTCATCATGCTCGACTCCTACCCCGACGACCGCAACTGGGCGCTGCTTCTGCAACTCGACGCGGACGCCGGGCTGATCCGCGACGACGACAATCCCGGTGCGAGTACGCCCTTGGTCAAGGGCCAGTGGGTGCCGCTCGCGGTGCAAATCGACCTTGATGCCGACCGCGTGGACTGCACCTACAACGGCATCCAGTTCGTGACGGGCAAGAGTTGGATCAATGGGAGCGGTGCGCCAGGCACTCCCCGCATCGAAGCCCTGGACCTCTACGCCGACGAGCCCGGCCGCGGCACGACCGGCACGTACTTCGACGCCATCGTGCTGAGGCCGATCTGCACGCAGAAGGAGCCCTGCTACCCCGACTGCGATCAGTCCACCGGCACTGGCGTCCTCGACATCTTCGACTTCCTCTGCTTCGGTAACAAGTTCGCCACCAACGACCCCTACGCCTGCGACTGCGACACGAGTACCGGCCCCGCCGTCTGTGACATCTTTGATTTCCTCTGCTTCGGCAACGCCTTCAGCGCCGGATGCCCGTAGAAGAAGTACCACCTCATAGCCCGGGCCCGAGTGGGTTCAGAACCGGGCGGCACAGGGGCGAAGAGTCCCCAGGAGGACCGACATGTCGAACATGAAAATGTGGGGGCTGGGCGCGATCGCGGTGTGCGCGTGGCTGGCCGTTAGCGTCCGCGGGCAGAGCACAGGCTTGATCGCGGCGTGGGGATCCAACGACCACGGCCAGTGCAACGTCTCGGCGCCCAACGCGGGCTTCGTGGCGATTGCGGGGGGCGGGGATCACAGCCTAGGCCTCAGGGCCGACGGCTCGATCGCAGCGTGGGGATTGAACGTCTACGGCCAGTGCAACGTATCCGCGCCCAACATGGCCTTTGTGGCCGTCGCGGCGGGCAACCTACACAGCCTGGGCCTCAGGGCCGACGGCTCGATCGCGGCGTGGGGACACAACCTCGAGGGGCAGTGCAACGTCCCGGCACCCAACGCGGGCTTCGTGGCGGTCGAGGCAGGATTTGCGCACAGCGTGGGCCTCAGGGCCGACGGCTCGATCGCGGCGTGGGGATGGAACGTTTCGGGCCAATGCAACGTTCCGGGGCGTAACGCGGGCTTTGTGGCCGTCGCGGGGGGCGGCAGTCACAGTCTGGGCCTGAGGGCGGACGGCTCCATCGTGGCGTGGGGAGCGAACAACTTTGGCCAGTGCAACGTCCCGGCACCCAACGCGGGCTTCGTGGCCATCGCGGCTGGAGGCGCTTATAGCCTGGGCCTGAAAGCCGACGGCTCGATCGCGGCGTGGGGAGACAACCGGGCGGGTCAGCGCAACGTTCCGGTGCCCAACGCGGGCTTTGTGGCCATCGCGGCGGGCGGCAGCCACAGTCTGGGCCTGAAAGCCGACGGCTCGATCGCGGCGTGGGGAGACAACCGGTCGGGTCAGCTCAACGTTCCGGGGCGTAACGCGGGCTTTGTGGCCGTCGCGGGGGGGGGCCGGGATCACAGCCTGGCCCTCTTCCTCCGCCAGGTGTGGGCGGAGCAGGGCGACGCGGGCGACCTTGCCGGCACCGCGCAAGGGGTGACGGGTTCGGGGCCGCTCCACCAGATCACGGGCGTGATCACCGTCAACGATGTGGACATGTACAGGATCAAAATCTGCGACGAGGCGAACTTCACCGCCAGCACCGTCGGCGGGGCCGCGTGGGACACGCAGTTGTGGCTCTTCAACCTCGACGGCACGGGCCGCGCGATGAACGACGATCACGTCGGCGGGACGACCCTGCAGTCGGCGCTGTCGAGCACGTTCGTAACGGCCAACGGCGAGTACTACCTCGCCATCTCCGCCTACGACCGCGACGCCACGTCGGGCGGCGCGGAGATGTGGATGGACCTGCCGTTCCGCTCCGAGCGCGCTCCCGACGGCCCCGGCGCCACCAACCCGGTGGACGGGTGGGGCGGCACGGCCGCCGTAGGCGGCGCATACGCGATCTACCTCACCGGCTGCGAGTTCATTCCTTACTTCTGCGAGCCCTTTGATTACCCCGTCGGCGGCCTCCACGGCCTAGGTGGCTGGTTTCCTTGGGCTGGCGCGGCGCCCGACGGCATGATCGTGGCCGCCCCCGCCGGCAGCACCAGTGGCAGCAACGCCCTCCGCTACGTCGCGGCGATGAACGACAACGTCCACCACCTGGGCTTCACCAGCGGCAAGTTCTACGTCTCCGCCCTGACGTACGTACCCGGCACGGCGCACGGGGACGGGTACATCATCCTGTGCAACGCGTACGCCAACGGCGGGGTCGGCACCTCCTGGGCCAGCCAGGTCAAGTTCAGCGGCGCCACCGACCTTGTCCGCAACGACGCCGGCGGCTTTGGCCGCTCGAAAACACGCCCCCTCATCCGCGACCAGTGGGTTCGGTGGGAGGGCATGATCGACCTCGCGAACGACACCTTCCACGACGTCTACGACGGCATGCAACTCACGTTCTCCGAAGACGTCACACCCGGCGTCATCATGAAGTGGACCGACAACGCCCTGAACGCGGGGGGCGCCGGTTCGCCGCCGGCGATCGCGGCCGTGGCCCTCTACAGCGCCGGCATCGACGGGATGTTCGTGGACGACTTCGTCGTCACCTGCGCGGCCGACCTGGACCAGTCCACGGGCTGCGGCGTGCTCGACGTCTTCGACTTCCTGGAGTTCTCCAACAAATACGCCGCCAGCAACCCCATCGCGTGCAACTGGGACCTTAGCACCGGCCCGGGCCACTGCGACATGTTCGACTTCCTGCACTTTCTGAGCGACTTCTACGCCGGCTGCGGCTGCCGGTGACCGTCTCAACGCTCTGAATCGCGAGCGGCCCCAGCGCCCATGCTGGCCCGTTAGACGCCGCCCCGATCTGGCTCCTACGCGTGCAACTGGGACCTTAGCACCGGCCCAGGCCAGCCCGCTTGATCGCCTGAATCGACCACCGCGGCCGCGCTCATCGCGCGGCCGCTCTTCATTGGGCATCACAACCTGCACGCCTCCGCGAAGAGCTCCTGATGGCGGTTCTGCCCTGTTGCCACGCTTCGCCGCGCGGACCAACGCACGATCGACAGAACTTCGTCCCGCGTGCGCCCATTACAGGGGATGTCCTCGATCTGCGGTTTTGCAGCGGAAATCAGCGAATTCGGCCTTGCAATCGGCCTCGTGAGGGGGCTTCATGTGTCATGTCCGGGCGCGGTGGCCGCCCGGGGAACATGAACGCGAGCCTTGACGAGGAGCATCACCATGCGTACACGACGAATCGAACTCGACGGCGAAGCGGGCCATGTGGCCATCGAGCGTTTGCCCGACGGCGGCATCCGCATCGACTCAATCGTCCGCTCGCCCAAGCGCGGCGAGCAGGCGTGGGCG
>CAZTPJ010000041.1:0-33468 GCA_964614515.1 uncultured Phycisphaeraceae bacterium
AGTCGACAAGCGCTGCATCCTCCATGGCAGATAGAGGAGAAGAAAACATGAATGTGATCGATCGACGTGTGTCCTTAACGCTCGCGGTGCTATTCACGAGCGCAGGTGCGGCCTCCGCCGACAGCGTGCTGTTTGGCTTCGAGGAATACGCGGGCGTTTCTGGTGCACCGGGCACCTACTCCACACTCGTGTACTCGAAAGGTGGAGTGACTCTGGAGTTCACGCGAATGTTCGGGCCGGCAAATCCGTCAGGCACGAGATTCGACATCGAGAACCTTTCACCCTTCAACCGACCGGCGACATGGGGCAACAAAGCACTTTCGCCTTTCTTCAACGCGTCACAGAATGATTGGTTTGTTGCCTCCATTACGGCGGCTCCCGGCGCTGTCACATCTATCCGAATGGAGTACGGCGATTACGGCGGAGATACTGGAAATGCGCGTCTCGTCGTTCTCGACGGCTTGTATGGAACTGGAGCACAGTTGTCTTCGCAGAGCCAAGCGTGGAATGGCAACTTCAATCTTGGCTCAGCCCCTGGTTTCTTTACCTATTCCGGCACGGGCATCCAGTCATTCGCCTTCCGTGGAGAGGAAGGAGTTTCCGGTTTCCCCAACAGCCTCTATTGGGACAACTTCCTCATCGAGTTTGACAGCACCATTATTCCCCTTCCTTCCGCCGGTCTGCTCGCAGGAGCCGGGCTGCTTGTGATTCCACTCTCCCGTAGACGCGGCAGCATCCGCTGAGACCCGTCACCCAATCAAGTACTCTCACGCGGCCACCCGTTGCTCATGGGTGGCCGCGCTGCTTTGAGTCGCAGGCAACCGCGACGTGTCACGGTTCTCCCGCGACATGACCATCAACAAACTCCCGCAGCATCGCTCGCCACTCGCCGTAGCGGTACTCGATGCCGTGGCGCGTGTGGATGTCGCGGATCGCCTGGCAGACTCGTTCACCGAGGCCCTCTTGCCAGGCCTGGGCGGTGGGGTCGCAGAAGTACACGCGACACCCGGCCGGACGCGCGGCGCGGGCCTCGCATAGCCGCGCAGGCTGGTACGGACATCCGCCACGACCGATCGCCTCATCAAGCGCTTCCGACGAAACCGGCCCGCCATCGGGATGCAGCATCGTGTATGCCGTTTCCAGTCCCGTGACGTAGAGGCGATGATCGAAAGCGTCGAAGTTGCAGCAGCGTCCCGAGGCCGTGCAGATCGGCGCACGCGCTTCGACGCATGCGGCGATGTAGTCATAGACGGCCTCGAGTTCAGCGCGAACGCCAGCGTCGGCGAGGGCATCGAGCCATTGTTGAGCGAGCGGCGTCATGCTGCGGGTTCCAAGCGGGCGAATCTCCCATGATTCTCTGTGTGCTGATGACGGATGTCGCGTTATGAGACGGGCAGATTTCGCTTGCCTTTCGGGGCCAGCCCCTTTATCCTTGTCACACACATCGATCGCGATTTGGCCGTGTCCCCGAGGCCCGGCGTCAGAGGAAGAACGCCTGCATCGTCGCGGGCGGCGTGGCTGGAACGGGCCACGGCGCGATCAACGGTCAAATGGAGAAGGAGAATTCGTCATGCGTAGATTTTTGTCCGCCACGGCCGTGCTCGCCATCGCCGCCGGGAGCGCTTCAGCCCAACTCGTCGTCGGCAACGATCAATCGGGGACGGCGACGATCTGGCACATCGACGTGAACACGGGTGCGGCGACCCCGCTGTATTCCGCCGCCGATGCCAGCGCCAAGCCGTGGGGCATGGCCTATGACCCGGACACCAACACGCTGTACTGGAACGCCGGCAGCGTGCTGTATTCCTCACCTTTCGACATCTCCGGGCTGACGCCGACGAACCTGGGCACAATGACCTTCGGCGCTTCGACCGTCAACTTCGTGGGCCTTGGCTTCCGCGATGGCAAACTCATCGGCACGCGCAACATTGCCACCGAGGCCGTGTATGAGATCGATCCCGTCACCCGCATCGCGACGCAGACGTGGGTCTATCCGACGACGTTCGACTTTGGCGGGCTGGATGTTGACGCCACCAGCGGCACGCTCTACGGCCTGAGCGATTCGGGCGGGGCGGGGCTGTACCTGATCGATGATGTCGCCGGTTCCGCAACGCTGCGCGCGCCGTATCCCGCGGGCGAGACGGACATCGACGGCCTGGCCATGTTCGACGGCATCGCGTACTACGTCACCGACGGCCCGAACACATTGCAGGCGAACTTCTACATCTACGACGCTGACACCGGCGCGCCGCTGGGCACGCTGCCCTCGCCGTTCACCGGCAGCGGGACGTTCTCCGCGGCCGCGTTCATCGGCGAATCCACGTTCTGCTACGCCGACTGCGACACCTCCACGGGCGTGGGCGTGCTCGACATCTTCGACTTCCTGTGCTTTGGCAACCGCTTCAGCGCGGGCGATCCATACGCGTGCGACTGCGACACATCCACGGGCGTCGGCGTGTGCGACATCTTCGACTTCCTCTGCTTCGGCAACGCGTTCAACGCGGGTTGTCCATAAGGCTCGAATCGCAGATCTCAAATCCGAGATGTCAAGTCTCAGCACTCAGCACCCAGCACCCAGCACTCAGCACTCAGCACTCAGCACTCAGCACTCAGCACTCAGAACTCAGCACTCCCGTTCTGCATCCCAACCGGGGCGTTTCGCCCCGGTTTTTCGTTTGACCCTCCAGTGGTGTGCCTGTCTGGCGTTCGTCGTGGCCATGCAGGGCCGTGGCCACGGCACACAATCGCGGGCACACATGCTGTCACACATCTCGCCCGTCGCGCGTCATGCGGATCACACTCGGCACGTGCAACGGCCCGTGATCGATGCCCGGGCAGGTGCGCGAGGCGCGAAGCCACGCATCTTCGGTTGCCACATTGTCGCTCCAGAACGGCCACGTTCGGCATTGCCGCGGGCGTGCTTCATACGCGCTGCAGATCGCCTTGCCCGGGCGCGAGGTTCGATCGAGAAACACGCAGTCCCACCCGCCGGGGCCTTTGACTTCGGTGAGTGATCGCCCGGCGCGGGTCATGTGCGTGTAGGTGGCCTCGAACTGCGCCGGCGTCATGCCGAATCTCCGCGCAAGGCCCGCGATTTCCTCATCGCTGACGAGGACATACCCGGCCGGGCCGGTGCAACAGTTGCCGCACATCGTGCAGGCGAAGCGCAGGCCGGGCTCGCGCTCGCCGCTGCGGGGGCGATCGAACCATTCGTGCGTGTCGTCGTTGTTGTGATCGACGGCCATCGCATCAGCCCTCGCGCGTGCGCTGAAAGACGACAAGCGTCTGGTCATCGGCGCGTGTGCGGACGCGCGTGTGTTCAAAGAGCGCGCCGTGGACGGAATCCACGACGCAATCGGGCGCGCCGGTACAATGCTCGAGCGCGGCGTCGAGCCGATGCGTCCCGAACATCTCGCGCGACGTGTTGAACGCCTCGGTCACGCCGTCGGTGTACAGAATGACCGTGTCCCCCGGCGCGAGCGTGACTTTCTCACACCCGAGTTCCAGCCGATCAAGCAGGCCAAGGGGGGGGGAGGCATCGCCAAGCAGTTCATGCACGCGCCCGGTGTCGCCGATCTTCAGGCGCGGCGGATTGTGCCCGCTGCGGGCGTATTCAAGTTCGCCCGTGCGCGGGTCATACACCGCGAAAAACGCCGTCACGAAACTTCCGCCCAGCGATGCGCCAAGCAGCCGCTCGTTGGCGAACCGCAGCACGGAGTCCGGCGAAGGGTGCGGATCGCTGTAGCAATGCAGGATCGCGTGCAGCATGGCCATGACCGTCGCGGCGCCCGGGCCGTGGCCCGCGACGTCGGCGATGAGAATGCCCCATCGCCCGTCGGAGAACTTGAAGAAGTCGTAGTAGTCGCCGCCGGCCTCGTCGGCGGTGAGATAACTCGCGGCCATGGTCAAGCCGGGGATCTCCGGCAGCGTGGCCGGAAGCAGCGCGCGCTGGACGCGCGCAACCTCTTCAAACTGGCGGTTGAGTTCGCGATTGAGCGCCCTGACTTCCTCAACCAGCAGCAGTCGCGTGTTCGTGCCGGCGAGAAGATTGCCGAACAAGAGGGCGTGTTCGATGATTTCCGTGGTGAAGTGATTCGGATTGCGCGAGAGTTGAATCGTCCAATAGATCGGTTCGCCCTCGTGATACAACGGCACGACGAGGGCCGAACGCATCTCGCGCAGTTCGCTCCCCAGCGCCGGATCTTGCGGCAGGTTGAGGTCCGTGGTGAGCGCTGGTCCGCGCCCGGCGATGGCCGCGCCGACAAATCCGCCGGTGTGGACCGGAATCAAGTCTCGATACCGCCACGGCTCGGCGGGGACGAGCACCGTCTTGCCCGCGAGCACGTCGGCGATGTTGATCTGCCGCGTCACGCGGTACTCACCCGGCTTGAGGTCGCGCGTGGACACCGAAATCATGTAGTCCACCGGGCGGATCGGCCAGTAATGATGCACGACCGAACTCAGAGCGTCGTTGGGCCGTTGCGCGGTGCTGATGTCGCGCACCAGGTTGAGCAGGCTGGCGATCCGCGAGTCGGTTGAGAGGTCGGTGAGTTTCACGAAGGCGATCGTAGAGGCGTCCGGCCCACGGCGCGGCTCGACGGCGCGAGTCCCCCACCGGCGTCGAACCCACGACGGAACATGGGGTGACGTGTTACCGGATCAGCCCGGCGCTGCACATGCGCGGCGCGATGCGCATGGATATCCCCATGATCGCGGGCCTGCGCGGGCGGGTGATGCGGCGTTCGCGGATCACGCGGGCGGCGCGATCTGGGGAACCTGGACCCACACCCCTGATGGAACCGCCCGGTTCACTTGGCGTATCGGATGGACGATTCCAGTGCCGCCAGGAAGCCGAGATGCCCGCGCAGGGAGGGGAGCATCGGCGGGTATGTGTATGCGTGCTTTCAGGGGGCTTTCATGCCGGGGATGCCGAGGGAACCGCAGGCTTTTGCCGAACACATCATCACGCTGCTGCGCAGGCGGCAGCCAAGCCACTCCATCGAACTGATCGGACCTGGCGAACTGATGATCAACGGCCGCAGGCTCGATCTCCAGAACCTCCTGCGCATGGTCAACCATGATCCCACGCGCGGCGACGAGATCATCGAGCACTACTTCGATCAACTGCTCGCGGGTGACACGGCCAGGCTCGCGGCCGTCACGCTCGACTTCGCGCGACCGCGCCTCATGCCGCGCATTCAGCCCGAGAGCATCTTCACGCACCTCGGGCGCGAACAGGTGGCGCACATTCCATTCGTCAACGGAACTGTGGTGGTGTTCGTCATCGACCTGCCGCAGATGACCGTCAGCGCCACCACCGAACAGATGATCCGCTGGGGACTCACCGTCGATGACCTCGATGAGATCGCGCGGCAGAACCTCGAGCGATACGCCCCGGAACTCGAAGTGCAGATCGTCGAATCCAAAGAGGGCGGACGCGCGGCGATTCTCTCCGAACAAGATGGCTACGACGCGGCGCGGCTGCTGCTCACCGATCTTCACCGACGACTCGCGCCGAGCCTCGGCTGCGACTTCTACGTCGCGACGCCCGCTCGCGACATGTTCGTCGCCCTTTCGCCAGGACCCGATGTCTTCATCGACCGCCTGCGCCACCGCGTCGAGCAGGACTTCGAGCGACTCCCGTATCCGATCACGCCCGACCTGTTCCTCGTGACACGCGACGGCGTGGCCGGAACGGGGCACGGCCAGGCGGAAGAGGCGGCGTAATCGCGATGAGGTTGCATGCGTTCATCCGGTGGCACGGGCGTCCCGCCTGTGCGAGTCCGCCATGACACCTGACCAGGGCAACCGCAAGCTTGCTCACGCCTGCGCCGATGGGTTGAGCCATCGCGCGCCGGACACGCAAGGGAGGCGGGCGAGACGCCCGCCCCACCGGATCCAATGGACTTTGCGGTTACGCTTGACTGCTCGACATGTCAATCGAAGTCCGTTGGTCGGATATCCTTTCACCTCCATCGCGATGCGCTCCATGCCCGCTCAAACTATCCACCCCGAGACTCCCGCGGAGATTGACGCCGTGGATGCTCTGCTGCGCCTCGCGTTTGGTCAGCCGGACGAGGCCGACCTCGTGCGACGGCTTCGCGCCTGCGAGGAGTATCGTCGGGAGTTGACCTTTGTCGCGCGGGTCGATGGCCGGATCGTTGGGCACTTGATGCTCACGCGAGCGTGGGTGGTTCCGAACGACTCCACATCCTCGACGGCATCACGCACGGCTGGTTCGCCACGCGATTCGACGCCTGTTCTCGCGCTGGCCCCCATGGCCGTGCTGCCGGAGTTTCAGCGTCGGGGCATCGGCGGCGCGATGATCCATCACGGCCTCGACGCCGCGCGCCGCAATGGCGAACGCATCGTCATCGTGCTGGGTCATCCCGAGTACTACCCGCGATTCGGCTTCCGCCCCGCGTCGATGTGGGGCGTGCGATGTCCATTCGATGTGCCCGATGAGGCGTTCATGCTGCTTAGTCTCAGGACGGATCCGCTTCCGCGATTGGATGGGGTGATTCGATATGCGGAGCCGTTTCAAGGGGTGTAGATTCGAGGCGCGACGACTGCCCACGTCCACACTCCGGGCACGTCGACCGATCACCGAGACCGCGCAGGTCGTAGCCACAACCCGCACATTCACACGGTCGTCGAATCGGATGCCGCAAGATGTAAGTCGTCCAGACAAGCGCGGACGCAGGCAGCAGGATCGACCAGAGCGGAATCGCGATCCATGTCTCGCCGACGTTAAACACGCAGACAAACGCGTCGGCGACGGGAAACGCTTGCTTGTCTCCAAACATGTACCAAGACTGCTGAATACCGACCAACATCGGATCGACGGGAACGTGGCGTTGAAAGATCAATTGCCCGGGCCATACTGCAACAGCCCAGAGTGGTTCGTCGAGCGAGTAAGGTAGGGGCGATCCAACGATCCTAAACCCGGCCTGTGATCGCCATTCCATCACCGCGCTGGTGCCGACCATCACGATTCCGAACCAGAACAATACCGCGAGCCAGCGCTTGCGCCGTTTGCCGAGTGAAGCAGCAGTAACGACGCTGCTCGATTCGGCGCGTCCAACTTCACCCACGGCAGAAAATGAGTTCTGGCCAGCACCCTGCATCCGCGCGAACACTTGGCGTTTCTTACGCCACGACACCATCGCCACGCCGACAAAGCCGACGATGAAATGCCAAAGCGGAACGGAGAGTTCCGGCCCATTCTTGATGCCCCAGAACGACATGTCCCTGTACATCGACACCGAAACATTGGAATCATCGCCGGGCCAGCAACCCCAGGGATGGAGCCGACGCCAACCCTGCAGCACGTAGGAACATATCTCCGCCCGGCCGCGATCGACCGCCACAAACCACACTCGATCGCCCGCACCACCAGGCGTCCGAACAAACATGGTGCGATCGTCCATGAACAGCCACAGACCGGCCGTCAGCACGGCGAGCGTGATGGCACTCCAGAATGCCACTCGCCATCGCCGACTGGCTTTGGTCAGCGTGTCCATGGAACATCGTATGACGCCCCTCAGACTTCAGCGGGAATGGATGGGCCACGTCCACACTCCGGACACGTCGGCCGATCGCCCAGGCCGCGCAGGTCATTTCCGCAGCACTGACAATCGTGCAAACCTCGCACCGAGTGATTCAGGATGTGCGCTGCTCCACATCGGAGACGCTGAGCCAGGAACGGCAAGTGCATTTCGCCGTTATCGCGGCGCATCCAATGCCTGGCCGTCGGACTTGAGTCGCTTGACTGCGTCGTGAGTCTCGCGGATGTACCGATGGATGTCTCGCCCGGCGCTTTCCCAGAGCCTGCGCCGAATGTCGCGAATCTCCTCGACGGTCGGATCGTCAGGCAACACCGCGTGCGTGACTGGCGCCGGCGTTCGATTGTGTCGCGACTCAGACATCGTCCAACTCCTCGTGACTGAGACTCAGTGGTGTGGTAATCACAGGAACAGGAAGGCCCAAACGACCGTTCAACACAGCCAAATGCCGGAACTTGTTGGCATTCGCCAGGTGCTTGAGATTCCACGTCAACAGGAAGTCGATTCCCGAAAGCGATGTGATGGCGAGGTGCGCCGCATCGCCGACCGCATCGTCAGGCATCAGACGATGCTGAAGATAAAACTCGATCGTGTCGGCGAGTTCCGGGGGCTCGTCGAGCAGATCAACATCGCGAAGGAGTGCAAGCCCCTCAGTCCGTTTCTTTTCCGGAGCCTCGTGCAACTCTCGAAGCACGAAACTGGACGTCACGAGGCGAAAGCCCGGCGCAGACACAGCCCACCATCTTCGAGTATGCTCGCGCCACAACTTCGCCTGATCCGTGTCGCGCGTCTCAAAGTAGAAACTCGGGATGCTGGTTTCGATGTATACCGACCGCATGTACCCAAATGATACGCCCAGACCGATCAAACCGATCGAACTCACAAAGCCGGCGAACGAACGTCCGCCCGATTCCTGCGGATCGTCGCGAGTCCGCGCATACCCTTCCTCCGGCCCCATGCCATACGGCCGGGCGCCACGGTGGGAGTTCGCAGCGGAGGCCGCATGGCGAAGGAAGGGACACGGCGGTGGGGCCGAGTGTGGCGGCGTGTGGGGATCGGCGCGGGCGTTGTCATCGTCGCGCTGATTCTCGGCGTGGTGCTGCTCGGGCCGGGCATCGCCGGTCGCGTCGCGCGCGGCATCATCGAACGCCAGGCATCGGCGAGCATCGCGGGTGACGTGCGCATCGAACGCGTGCGACTCTCATGGTTCGGACCACAGGTCATCGGCCCGGCCATCCTGCGCGATCCTGACGGCGCGGAACTCGCCACGCTAAACGTGCACGCTACGCCCGGGCTCCTCTCGCTCGCCTTCGGCTCGCTTGATCTGGGCGAGGTGACGCTCTCTGGCACGGCCGACATCGTGCAGCGCGCTGACGGCACAACGAACCTTCAGCGTGCGATCTCGCCCGTGCAAGGCGCACCGGCCGCTGGAAGCGCTGCGCCCGGCTCGCCCAGGGCCGCGCCGCGCCTGCCGCGCTCGCTCGCCGCCACCGTGCGCATCGACGCGCTGGCCGTCACCTACACGCGCGAGGCCAGCGATGCGGGCGAGGCGCTTCGCGTGAGTCTTCCTGACATCACAGGCGACGCGACGCTCGCGCCCGGGCAGGCCATCACGGCGCACCTGCACGCGGCCGCGATGTACGCCCAGGGCGATGCCGCCAGCATGCAACCCGCGGGCGCGCTCTCGCTTGAAGCGACGATCAAGAACATCATCGCGCCCGACGGCTCGATCACCCTCGATCAGGCGCAGTTCGAGGGCCTGGTGGATCTCACCGATGCGTCGATGGTGCTGGCCGATCTCTTCTCCGGGGATGCGTGGCAACTCGCCCCGGCCGTGGGCGAACGCGCTGAGGCCACCCTGCGATTCTGGGGCACGATGTCCGACGCATACGCGAACATGACGGCGTCTGGCGCGAACGCCTCGGTGGATGTCGGCTTGCGACATGCCGATGGGTGGCTGACGACGTCGCGTCCGCTGATGGTGCGTGCGCTGTCGGAGGGATTCGTCGTGTCATCGCCCGCGCTGCGTGAAGCGCTGGGTAATGAAGGCGTGTTTGTCCTCGATACGCACCCGAGCGTCACGCTCCAGGTCGAAGCGCGGCTTCGCGCAGGCCGCCCGACTCCAGCCGGGCCGCCCGATCTTCGCGGGTCATCCATCACGGCCGCGCTGCGCATCAGTGAGTTCACCGCCCGCGCATGGCTGGCGGGGGACCAGGCCGCGCCCACGGCCTATCGCGTCGAACCGTGGGAACTTCGCCTCGAATCCCAGGACATCGCCGATGGCCTGCGCCTGCGCGGCGCAACCAGCGCCACGATGGATCAACGCCCGGCGGGCCAACTCGACATTGACTTGACGCTCAGCGGCCTGCTCGACGGCGATGGAGCGATGCGCGCGACGGGTCCGCAGGGACTTGATGGCACGCTCGCCCTGACCAATGTGCTCACCGCGCCCGTCGAAGGCGCGCTGCGCCCCTTCGGGCTTGATCTCACCGCCGACATCGGGCCCGAACTCAACGCGCGCCTGACGGCCAGCCAGCGACGGGCCGCCGCCACCGACACGGCCGAAACCATCGTCGAAGCCTTCCTCGAATCCGCGAACGTCCGCGCACGGCTGGAAGCGCAGATCATCGACGGCGTCTTCCGCACGGTGGGGCGCGGCGTCGAGGCACGCGTCGCTCGCGCGGGGCCGCTGCTGACACGCATCCTCGAACCCCACGGCCTGCGCATCGACAGCCCCGTCACGATCACCGTGTCCATGCGCAACGTCGCCATGGCCCTGGACGCGGTGACAAACCCCGCGGGCGTAGACCTTCGCGGCCTTTCGGGCAACTTTGCGATGAACATCGCCGAGGCGCGGGGCGAGACGAGCCTCGCCGGCGAACCGCTGACCTGGCGCATCGCCCCCACCCAGATCCGTGCCACAGCCCCGGGACAGGGCCGCGACATCACCGCGTCGATCAACACCGCCGCGCACCTCGCCGATCAACCCGCCGGCACCATCGAACTGACATGCACGATCAAACCCGGCCTCGACGCCGCAGGCGCCATGCCAGGCTTCAAACCCGAGTCCATCGACGCACGACTGCGCGTGACGGACATCACCACGGCCGCCATCGACGCCCTTGGGCTAACCCGCGCCACCACCACCGACGCCATCGGCACGGATGTGGATCTCGAACTGACCGCGATGGCCTACCCGCGACAGGTGGGCACGACGGCCGGGCTGCCGCGAATCGATGGCGAGATCGCGATCGGCGCTGAGGGCGCGACGGTCAGCGGCGCGGTGCGACTCTCGCAGAACACACTCACGCTCGCCGAGCCACTGGCGATCGCGCTACAGGATGTCGGCGCGCTGCTGACGACCGTGTTGGGTGAGACCGCGACGACCGCGTATCAACCCGGCGGGCAAACCACGATCACGCTTCGCGAGTTTTCGATGCCGCTGACACCCGCGGGCGGGCCGAATCTCGCGCAGGCCGTGGGCAATCTCACCGTTGAACTCGCCGGCGTCTCGGCCGCGCTGGCGCAGGCAACGACGACAGTGGTTGTTGATCGAGCCAGCGCAGTCGTCACTCTCGCGGGTGGCGAACCGACACTGGTCCTTGATGTCAGGGCGACCGAGTCTGGACGGGCGGGAGTCATCACGGCCAACCTTCGCGCGCCGGGCTTGCTGGCGGAGGCGGAACCGCAGTGGGGCCGCGTCGATCTGGCCTCGGCGAAGGTTCTCGGCGAGATCGCGATCGACACGCCCTCGGCCATCGTGAATCTTGTGATGCCCAGCGCGGAAGGGGCGGGCTCGCCGCTGGCGGCGCTTGTGAAGGAGACGCTTGGCGACACGGTCAACGTGCGAGCGCGGTTTATCGATGCGGCGCAGGGCTTTGACGCGGGCGTTGAGTTGCGGGCGCAGCACGCCAGCGCGACGATCGCCGCGGGCATCACGCCTCAGGCCGTGGACCTGCGTGAATTCACCACTACCGCGACGCTCACCGCGCAGGCGTTTGAGACATTGCTCGCGGCGTTCGCGCCGACGCTCGAACCACGCCCGCGCCTGGCGCAGCCCGGGCCGGTGACGATCGCGGCCTCGCCGATGACCATCCCGCGCACGACCACCGGCGGCGTGGACCTCGCCCAGGTGCGCGATGTCAGCGCCACGCTCAAGGCCCCGCAGCGATTCGTCGTGCAGGGCCTGCGCTTCGCCCCGCCGGACGGCCCGGCCAGACCCATCGGACCCGTCGGTGTGCAGGGTCTCGATGCGAGCGCGCGCGTCCCGCTCGCGGCGATCCTCGGACAAGAAGAGGGCGACGCGAAGCTCACCTTGACCGCAACCATGCTCGATGAAGGTGGTCCAGCAGGGCAGGTCTCGGTCAACGCCAACGTCGCCCTTCGCGGCGGCAAACCCGCCGGACGCGCCCTCGGAGAGATCAACGCCACCGAACTTCGCCTGCGCGTCGCCGATCGCCTGCTCACAGACCCCGGCCTGATCTCCGGCGCCGTCGGCGACACCGCCACGGCCAACGCCACCTTTGACCTGCACTTTCAACCCGAACCCTCCGAAGGCGCCTCAACACTCACCTCCGGCCGCATGACGGCGCGGATCACCTCGCCGCGCGTGCAGATCGCCCAGCCGTTGACCCTCGACATCACGCCCGAGACCGCGAGCATCTCGGCGCTGCGCGGCACATGGAGACTTTCACCGGATTGGGCGAATCGGTGGCTCGTGACCGACGCGGCGCGTCCGCGCCCGTTCCAACTCGATCGCGAGGCGGAGATTCAGTTCAATCTTGCCGCGGCGACGGTCTCGCGCGGCGCCGATGTCGGTCCGCTCAAGCCGGGCGTCTTCAAACTTCAGTTCTATGCGAAGTCGCCGAGCATGAACATCGCCGTGCCCGACGGCGTCATCGTGACGCTGGCGGACCTTGACTTCACGGCCGGGCACACGTTGCAGGGCGCGGGCATCGGCCTTGACCTGAAACTACACGATCAGGCGCATCGCGGGCCGGAACCGATTCGCATTCAGGGCGTGGCCTATGGCGTGGCCGACGACAACGGCGCGTTCACGCCCAGCGCGATCAATCTCACCGGATCGGCCAAGGCGCCCGCGCTGAGCACCGCCCTCATCGACGCGATCCTCCAGCAGAACGGCCTGCTGAACGAAGCCCTCGGGCCGCGCGTCTCGCTCGACGTGCAGGCCAACGGCGTGTCGCTGAACTCGGGCCGGGTGGTGGCCGTGGCGGACTCTCCACGCGCCAAGGCCAACCTCACCGGCGATGTCAACCGCGACGGCGTGCTCACCATCGCCCAAAGCGAGTTCACGCTCATGGAGATCACGCCGAAACTCGGCTCGACGCTGATGGCGGCGATTCCGTCGATCGGGGCGGTGGAGAAGCGCAAGGAGGACCTCCCGCACGCGCGGGTCATCATCACAGGCCTGACCTATCCGCTCGATGGGGACATGCGAAAACTCAACGCGGGGATTCGCTTTGAGCCGGGCCCGGTACGGTTCACGACAAGCCCACTCTTCGGCGGGATTCTCAAGGCGGTGCATCAGCGCGACATGGGCGTCGTCGGACGCCGACTCGAACCGCTCACGCTCACCATCGAAAGCGGCGTGCTCGCGTACGAACGGTACACGATTCCCGTCGGCGAGTTCACGTTTCAGACGCAAGGCTCGATCAACATCGCCGAGCGATCGATCAACGTGGTCACGTTCGTGCCCTTTGGCCTTCTGACGGATGAAGCGATCGGCAAACTGCGCACGGGTCTGGGTTCGCTGCTGGGGCAGATGCCCGTCATCAGCGATCTGACCATGGTTCCCATTCGCGCGTCGGGTTCACTCGACAACACGTCCGTCGCGATCGACGTGCGGGCGTTCGCGAGCGAACTGGGATCAAAACTTTTGCGCCCGGATCAACTCCTCGAACGCGGCGTGCGGCAGATTCTCGAGCGCATCGGCGGATAACCGCACCATGTCTTCGGATCCGGTGGGGCGGGCGTCCCGCCCCACCGGATCCAATGGACTTTGCGGTTGCACTGGGCAGATACGCCCCGCGTTGCTCCGTCACGCCCGCCTTTCTACCATGGGGATTCGGTCGCGGAGGCCGCGCCGCCTGTTTCACCGGGGACTTGCCTTGCCCATTGCCGTCATCAGTGACATCCACGCCAACGCCGAGGCCCTGCGAGCCGTTCTGGCCGACATCGACGCACGCGGCATCACGCGGATCGTCTGCCTGGGCGACATCGTGGGGTACGGCCCTGATCCGCTCGAGTGCGTGGATCTGGTCCGCAAGCGCTGCGAGTGGACGCTCATGGGAAACCATGACTTCGGCGTGCTCTACGAACCAACGAACTTCAACGCCGCCGCCGAGTCTTCCGCGTTCTGGACGCGCGATCAACTCGACAAGGAACCCGACGCCGATCTGCGCACCCATCGCTATGAGTTTCTCGGCAAACTGCGCGTCCGCGTTCTCGACAAGGCGCCGGACTCGGGGATTCCGGTCCTCGCCGTCCACGGCTCGCCGCGCAGGCCCATCAACGAGTACATCTTTGAGAACGACGTGCGCACCGCGCCCGAGAAACTCGAATCGATCTTCACGCGATTCGACCGCGTCTGCATCGTCGGGCACACCCATGTGCCGGGCGTCTTCACCGATGAACCGGACTTTTACCGTCCCGGCGAACTCGGAGACATGACGTACAAGTTCAACGAAGATGAAAAGGCGATCATCAACGTCGGCTCCGTCGGGCAGCCTCGAGATGATGATCCTCGCGCCTGCTATGTCGTCATGCACGGCGATCGCATCGAGTATGTCCGCATCGAGTACAACGTCGAAGCCACCGCCCGCAAAATCAGGGCCGTGCCCGAACTTCTGGACTGGCTCGGAGAACGCCTCTACGTCGGACGGTGAAGCAGGCAGAGTTTTGGCCGTATCCGCCCCGGCCATCCGGCTATCGTTTGCACCTTTCATGGCCACGCAGAACTCCCGAATCCTGAGGATCATCGTCCCGGTTCTCCTGCTCTTGCTGGTGGTGAGCGTGGGAGTGGCCGTGCTCATCAACAGTTCCCCCGGCCGTAGCCGGACCACGCCGACAGCGCCGGGTGCTGCGCAACCCTCCACGGCCAGCCAGCCCACGACCCCTGGCACGCAACCTCCAACCACCACGCCCACACAACCAGCCGCGCAGCCCGGCGCTACGCCGCCAACTCCACCTGCATCCGCTCCGCCCACGGGCCTTCGCGCCCGCGTCGTCGCGCCGGGGCCGATGGGCAGTCTCGGCGATGACTCGCCGACATCGCCGTTTTGGATGCGGGCGGAGTTTTCCGAGATCGGCGCGGGCATTCGATCCATCACGCTGACGCATCACTATGAAACGATTCGCCGCCGGGCTCATGTGCATGTGCAGCGCGAGCGCGTGGACCCATCCACGGGCGTCGGCGTCACGCCGTATGCCCTCCTCGGCGTCACCATCGACGGCGCGTATGTCAGTCTCGCGGGGACATCGCTTGCGCCGGTGTGGCGACCGACGGGATCGGGGGCGTTTGAGGCCGTGGTGGTCGATGCGGACGAGAAGCCCGTCGTGCGCATCGAGCGTGCGTATCACCTTCCCCACGCCTCGCATCAGATGACCGTGACGCAGCAGGCGCACAACCTCACCGATCGCCCACTCCGCATCCGCTGGCGGCAGTTCGGGCCGGTCGAGTTTCAGCCCGGGCCCATTACCTATGGCGGGGAACTGCGGCGATTCCGGTTGGGATATCTCCTCGCGCCCAACGTCGATCCGACTCGGCAGTCCGTTCTTGCGACGGACTTTCTGTGGAGCCGCAGCGCCGGGCAGGTGCTCGGACCAAAGACCGCGGGCATGTATTCGCAGATTCACCCCGTCTGGCCGAACCGCCGCAGCCAGGATCAGCGATACGAACTGGTCTGGGCCGGCGTGACCGAGCGATACTTCACCGCGACGATTCAGCCCACGCCGAATCTGGCGCAGCCCCTGCCCGACAAGGTGCTTCGCCTCGGGCAAACCGTCGAGCGCGTGCTGCTCAATCCCCTTGACAAGGAATCGACGATCGTGCTGCGCCTGACGAGCGAAGAGGCCACGGCCGCGCCGGGCGCAAGCGTCAGCATGGACTTCGGCCTGTACGGGGGGCCGCTGAGCAAGCGCGTGATGCACCGCGACGACTCGGCGTCGGCGGCGCTGACGGCGATCAATCTCGGCGGCATCGTCGTCCACAACTTCGGCGGCATGTGCGCCTCGTGTACGTTCCAATGGCTCACGGTTCCGCTACTCGCGCTCCTGCACGTCCTGCATGACTACATCCTGTTCGACTGGGCGCTGTCGATCATCTTCCTCGTGATCATCGTTCGATCCATCCTGCACCCCGTGACGCGATGGTCGCAGATCCGCCTCCAGCGCTTCGGCAAGCAGATGCAGGACCTTGCACCCAAACAGAAGAAGATTCAAGAGAAGTACGGCGGCGACCGCAAGAAGATGCAGGAGGAAATGACGAAACTCTGGCGCGAAGAGGGCATCAACCCGATGGGCATGGTGGGTTGTCTGCCGCTATTCCTTCAGTCGCCGGTGTGGATCGCGCTGTATGCGATGCTCTTCTTCGCGGTTGAACTTCGCCATGAAGCGGCGTTCTTCGGCGTATTTCAGGCCGTCACGGGCGGCGCGTGGTCGTTCCTGGGTGATCTTGGCTCTCCGGACGCGGCGATCAGTTTCGGGCGCGCGGTTTTTTCGATTCCGCTGATGGGGCAGATCTCGTCGTTCAATCTCTTGCCGCTGATTCTCGGCGTGGTCTTCTTCGCCCACCAGAAGTACCTCTCGCCGCCGACGACCGTCACGATGACGCCCGAACAGCAGCAGCAGCAGAAGATCATGAAGATCATGATGGTCGTGCTGTTCCCGGTCATCATGTATAACGCGCCGTGCGGATTGGCGATCTACTTCATCGCCAACTCGACGATCGCGATCTTCGAGAACCGCTGGATTCGCGCCCACATCGACAAGCACGACCTGCTCAACCCCAAGAAGCGCCCGCCCGGCAAGCCCGGCTTCGCCCAGCGCTTGCGCGAAATCGCGGAACAGCGTCAGAAGGCCTCGGCCTCAGCGCGAGACGCCCGACGCGATGCGCGACGCGGCCCGCCGCCGCGCAAGTTCAAGGATCGCTGACATGCGACCCGGCGACACGATCGTCGCATGGGCCTCCGCGCCGACGCGATCGACGCGGGCGATCATCCGCATCTCGGGGTGCGGCACGCAGGCGCTGCTCTCACGCGTGCTCGAGTCGCCGCCACATCCGCCCCGCGCCCACCCCGCGCGATTGATCCTGCGCGACCACCTCACGCTCCCCGTGCTCGTGCTGCGGTACATCGCGCCCGCGTCATACACCGGCGAAGATGCGGCCGAAATCCTGCTGCCCGGCAACCCCGCGCTCATCGAGCGCGTGCTGGCGCGATTGACGCAGACCGACGGCGTAGTGCTCGCCGGGCCGGGCGAGTTCACCGCCCGCGCCTTTCTCGCAGGCAAGATGACGCTCGAACAGGCCGAAGGCGTGGCGCATCTCATCGCCGCGCAGACGCAGGCGCAGATGACGGCCGCACACGAACTCATGGCTGGACGCGCGGGCGCTGTGCATCGCGCGTGGGCGGAAGAACTCGCGTCGATCCTGTCGCTTGTCGAAGCGGGGATCGACTTTACGGATCAGGAGGATGTGGTGGCGATCTCGCCGGATGATGTGCGAACCCGCGCGGAAGCGCTGCTCGATGCGATGCGCACGCACCTGGGCGCGGAGGCGGGGCGGGCGTCGGGCGATGCGATGCCGCGCGTGGCGCTCGTCGGCCCCCCGAGCGCCGGCAAGTCCACCCTGTTCAACGCGCTGCTCGGGCGCAGACGCGCCATGGTCGATGAAGCACCAGGCACGACGCGCGATGTGCTGGTGGAGGAACTGGATCTCTCACACGAATCGCCCGGAGCCGGCGCGATCGCGCTGATGGACCTGCCCGGCCTTGACGCCTCCGCGACAACCACGATCGGTCGTGAATCTCAGCGACTCGCACACCACGCACTCGCCAACGCGGACGTGCTGGTTCAATGCGACCCGGCCGGACGTTTCGCACCCATCACGGCCAACGACACGCAGCGCATCATCCGCGTGCGAACGAAGGCCGATCTGGCCGTCACGACACGCGATGATGACGCACTGGCCGTGTGCGGCCTTGATGGTTGGGGTCTGGCGTCGCTGCGCCGGGCCATCGCGGACGTGGCGTTTGCGGGCGAGTGCGGCGCATCGGCCGCGATGATCCCGCGACACCGCCGTGCCCTGCGCGATGTCACGGAACACCTCGCGATCGCTCGTGACAACGCTGATGCGCCCGAACTCGCGGCCGAAGCACTGCGCCGTGCGCTCGATGCCCTTGGCGAACTCACGGGACATCTCTCGCCCGACGACATCATCGGACGGATCTTCGCGACGTTTTGCATCGGCAAGTGATCGCACGCCCGGCGCGGCGGCCAGACGCGATGGCGCCTCACTCCCCCGCCGTCGCCGCGCGGAGGAACGGTTCGAGAAACCTGGCGGCGAACGCATCGACGGCCGCGCGCGTCCCGCGGGCGCTCGCGCCCCAGCACGCCGCGATCGGCTCGTGTGTCGCGACGTCATACTGCACGACGAACTCGCCTTCGATGGCCACCGCGCTGGGAATCTTGTCGCCGAGATAGGCCGTGAGCGCATTGACGCCCGGGCCGCCGATGCTGATCACCGGACACGCCCGCAGCGATTCGGTATTGAGATACCACACGTCGCTGCACACGATGACGCGGTCGTCCGGCGTCGGCACGTCGCGCAGGCGCGCGAGCGTCTCCATCACGCGCGAGCGCAGGGCATAGGCCATGGGGCGGTCCGCGACCTCGGCGTGAAGATGCGCCCCGGTGACGATCAGAATGTCGTGTACTTCCGCCATGTGTCGGCCGTCAAACCCGCTCCCCGCCGCGGACATACTATTCCCACGCACGGAGGACATGTCGCCATGGCTGAGATCGAGAAAACTCAGGACGCCGATGCCCCCGCGGCCGTCTCCGCGCCGCCCAAGCCCGCGCCGGCCAAACCGAACACGGATCGCCTGCCGCCGTTCAACGTGCTGCTGCACAATGACGATGTCAATGACATGGATGATGTCGTGCAGGCGATCGTCGAACTGACGCCGCTGGGGGCGCGACGCGCGACGATGGCCATGCTCGAGGCCCATGTGCGCGGCCTCGCCCTGCTCCTGACCACGCACAAGGAACGCGCGGAACTCTATCAGGAACAGTTCGCCAGCAAGTCGCTCACGGTCACGATCGAGCCGGCCACCTGAGCCAGGAAGGCCGACGGATCCGGTGGGGCGGGCGTCTCGCCCGCCTCCCTTGCGTGTCCGACGCGCGATCACTCATCCCAGTTTCGCAGGCATGATCCACACTGCGGTCGCCCTGCGCCCTGACCGATCGGCCGTCCAACCCACGAAAGCGAAAAAAACGCCCACGATCGTGGGCGTGAGATTCAACATGCTTTGACAGATCTTCTTGTGCCACACGCGACCGTCGTCTTACGGACAGCCCCGTGCGAACGCATTGCCGAAGCACAGGAAGTCAAAGACATCGAACTGGTTGTTGCCATCGCAGTCCGCATACGGCGCCTGGACGGCATACGCATTCTGGAAGCACAGGAAGTCAAAGATGTCCAGCACCGCGGAGTTGTCGCAATCCGCGTAGCACAGCGGATTGCAGATCTCCTCGGCCACGCGGAAGTCATCCACCAGCGCTTCGACCAGCGCCTGCGGGTCATAATCAGACGCGATGAAGCGGAACTGGATCTGCGATGTCGGCGCGACGAAATCTGAGACGCGATACTCGACGCGGTACCACTCGCCGCTGGCCTGCGGTCCGCCGGGGCCGACCGTCTCCAGCCGCGTCCAACTCTGCCCGCCATCGTTCGAGACATCGACGACGAAGATGTCGTTGTACGGATTGTTGCCGGCGTGGTTGGAATACCAGCGGTGATACGACACGAGCGGATCAAGGCCCGCGAGATCCAGCACAGGGCTGAACACCGTCGTCTTGCCCTCATCCACATCCCACGAACCGGCACTCGAACCCGCGCGGCCGTCCGTCACCAGGCACGCCGTGCCGGTGGGCGTGAAGCCGGGCTGGGCGACGTTGCTTCCGCTCTGCGTTTGCTGGGGCATCATGCGGTTCCAGATGCCGCGCACCGCATCATCATCAAACGCCCCGAACGTCCAGCCCAGATTCGTCGAAAAATCATCGTGGAACACGACCGTCGATCGGCCCGTCGGCACGGCCACTGGGTTCGATGCCCCCCCCTCGGGATACAACACCGTCGTTCCCGCGTCCGTCCGCGCCTCGAAGTAGAACTCATACGCCTGACCGCAGTGCGTCGGCAGGATGGTCGCGCTGAACGAGCCATCCCCGTTGTCCGTCATCGCCTCGCTGCGGAAGGATTCGGACGGACTCGGGCGCCAGTGCAGCACGGCCGTGCCAGGTTGATACGTCTCGGCCGTCTCGAAGATGCGCATGCGCTGTTCGAAAGGCACGCCAACCTGCACGGCGGCGGGCATCGCCTCGGGAATGGTCATGATGAGCGGACGTGCGATGTTGGTCGCCAGCGACAACACGCCTTCAAAGAACTCCTCGCCGTTGGGAATGATCTCTTCGGCCGGGAGGATGAATCCTGGGCTGCCCACCGGTCGCAGTTCGACGGTCATGCCGATGGCGTTGAGCGCATCATACGACCAGTCCTTCGCGCCCCCTGAGACGAAGTAGAGCGTGGTTGAGCCGCTGCCGGGCGTATAGCCGCGTCCGTGAACCGAGGCGATGGCGTCAACCATGTCGCGTCCGCAAACTTCCTGGAACATGACGGCATCCGGCGGCGACGCGGCGGTCCAGCCGTAGGGGTAGAGGATGAGTTGGCCGTAACTGTGTACGTCGATGTGAGCGCGGATACGCGGTCCGATGGCGAGCATGGCGTTGGCGATGACCTCGACTTCCGGTTCGGAGAACGCGCCGCCGCCGCGGAAGGTGTCGTTGCAGGGGTCAGCGCTCGAACCCTGCTGGCCCCACATGATGTCCCAGTTGCGATTGAGATCGACGCCAAGGCACGACGACCCCTGGTTCACGCGGCGATTCTTTCGCCACATGCGATTCGTCGTCCACGAGAACTCATACCCGTCGCCGTTGGCGATGGGCACAAAGAAAAACTCGACGCGGTCCATCAGGTCCGTAATGCGCTGATTGCTGCCATACCCGCGCAGCAGTTCCTCCATCGTGTACATCGTGACCATCGGACTGACCCATTCGCGCGCGTGCTGCGTCCCCACGATGAACATGGCCGGGCGCGTCGGCGAAGCCCCCGGAGGCGACACGCGCACCATCTTGATGTCGCGACCCTGGATCGTCTGCCCGATGATCGAGTGTTCGGTCATCTGCGGGAACTCCGCCACCAGATCATCGACGCGCTGATGCACCTGCGCGTAGGTCTTGAAGTCGAGATACCACGAGCCATCCGGCGCTGGCGCGCCCTGCCCGGCCCACGGCCCAAGCCCCAGCCGCCGCGCCTCCGCATCAATCGCGATCTGCATGTCGTCGATCAAAATCTCATGCCGCAGACCCAACGTCAGAAAAACATCGAACTCTTCCGGCGAGAACCGAACATCCATGTATCCAGGCCGCGGCTCGCAGTTGAGCATGTCGCTCGAAATCGACGTCACCGCCATCGCGTCGGCCGCACGCGTCAGGAACACCCGCACGGCCTTGTGCCCGTCATACCGGACCCACGCCTCAGCACCCGGCGCTTGAACGCCCGGCTCCGCCTGCTGGCCAAGTCCCGCCGCACCCGTCAGCAGAATCGCCGACACGCCAAGACACAGCATTCGTGAAGTCATTGCAACCTCCCTTTGTCGATACGGCCGCCGCGGACCCATAGCCCCGGCCCGGGGGCAGTATACCACAATCCCCGCGCACCGCCCCCTCGGGACTGCCCTGAATCGGAAGTCACACCAGCGCCCGCCACAGCCCAGCGGGAGGTCAGATTCGTTCACCGGCCGTGCGGCTCAACCGCCATCCGCGCCGCCGCCGGCATCGGGTCCGGCCGGTTGCGGGCCGGGGCCGAGCGGCGAGGCTTCGGGAATCTCGATGTGCATGCACTCCATCTCGAAGTACAGCGTGGAGTTGGGCGGAATCCGTCCCTGCTGCTGATCCTTGAAGGCCAGGTCCGGCGGGAGGATGAACCGCACATGCTGACCCTTCTTGATCCCTGTCAGAATCGACTTCCAGCCCTCGATCCCCTGGAACGGAAGGGCCGCGACGTACGGCTGTTCAAAACGCCGCGTGCTCTCGAGACTGTCGCCGTTGGCCAGCCAGCCGGAGTAATGCACATGGACGCGGTTGCCATCGACGGCCGGCTCGCCCTCGCCAGCGTTGAGCGTGATGACAACCAGCCCATCATCGGATCGCGCGACATTGAAGCCCGCGTTCGCCCGCGTCCAGTTCAGCGCCTTGTCGGCGGAGCCGCCCCAGACCACCTGCCCGTTGGCGTCGAAGCCCACATCGTGCGTCGTCAACCCGGTTTGATTGAGCGTGACATCGGTGGTCATCTCAACGGCGCCATCGCGCGCGGTGGGATAGGGATACGGCGTCTTACCGGTCCATCCACCGCCGCTCTTGCGCAACTCAACATCGAGCGTCGCGATCAAATCATTTCGAGAGATCGGCGGGAGCATGTCCGGCGCGGCCCACAGCGAGCCAAGCACCTGCGAGCGATCGGCTGACTTGAAGTCAAGCGTGCGAAGGCGGATGCGATCGCCCTTGTAGCGATACAACTCAAAGATGCTCTGCCGCGCCGGGAACGCGAGGCTCTCGCCCCACGCATGTTCGACATACAACGCTTCCTGAAGACCCTCGCCCTGAATCGGCGCGATGTGCATCCACATCTCCGCCGGCTCGCCCGTCGCCGGGTTGGGCATCGTCGTCTTCCACGAACCGACGAGCAGGGCCTTGACGGCCTCGACATCCGGATCCGCCGGACGCGCCGTCGTCGTCATGCCGGTGGTTGTCATGCCGGTGGATGCGTCCGTGCGCGTCGTTGAATCCGCGGGCTGCGCCACGCACATCCCCGACAACGAACCCGCCACCACAACCATCCACGCCGTCTGCATCATCTTCATGATTGATCCTCTCCAGATGCCGCGCACCTACACGGCCAGTTTCACGCAAGTTCAGGGAACATACGGCGAACCACGCCCACGAGATCCTTGACATGGCTCACCGACTCATCCATCAACTTCTGCTCGTCGGGCGTCATCTTGAACGTCACGATCTTCTCGACACCGCCCGAGCCGAGTAGCGCTGGAACCCCGACGAAATACCCCTTGCCCTTCTGCCCCGGCGCGACGCCGAACTCATCCTCGCAATACGCGGCCGAGGGAATGATCCGCTTCTTGTCCTTGATGATCGCCTCGACCATCTGGATCGTGCCACTGGCGGGGGCGTAATAGGCGCTCGTACCCATGAGTTTGACGATCTCGCCGCCGCCCATCTTCGCCCGATCGACGCACGCGGTGATCTTCTCGGCCGACATCAGGTCCGACAGCGGAATGCCGTGAACGCTCGTCAGCCGCGCCAGCGGAACCATGTCATCGCCATGCCCCCCCAGCAGGAGCGCCGAGATGTCCTCAATGCTCACGCCAAGTTCCATCGCGATGAACGCGCGGAAACGCGCCACATCCAGCGACCCGGCCTGACCCATGATCCGATGCGTCGGGAAGCCCGTCGCCCGCCACGCCGTATACACCATCGCATCGAGCGGATTGCTCACCACGATCACGATCGAGTTCGACGCAAACTCGCGAACCTTCTCGCACACCGACTTGACGATCTTCACGTTGGTTTCGATCAGGTCATCGCGGCTCATGCCCGGCTTTCGCGGCAGCCCGGCCGTCACCACCACAATGTCGCTGCCCGCGATGTCGCGATAGTCCGACGTGCCGGTGACGCGGCTGTCGAAACGCTCGATCGGCCCGCAGCACAGCAGGTCGAGGGCCTTGCCTTTGGCGACGCCTTCCTTGTCGGGGATGTCCAGGAGGACGATGTCGCCGAGTTCCTTCGCCGCGGCCCAATGCGCACAAGTTGCGCCGACATTCCCTGCTCCGATAACACTGATCTTCGCTCTGCCCATGGTCTCTCCGAATGTCGCGTGCGGCCCACGGCCGGCTCGCGTGGTAGGGCGAGACTATAGCGCACGGGTCCCGGTGTGAATTCATCACGCGCTGACCACGATTTCGCATCAATCTGTCCCGCACCCTTGTCCCGAAGGGGGAACCGCCGGTAGGATAGTGGACGTAAGAGGAATCGGCAGGCGATGCACGTTGCCCGCCGCGAGGCGATTTGAGATCACATTCACGAGAGGAGACAGACATGCGATCTATGGGTTTGACGTTGGCGGCCAGCGCCGCCGCCATGTTCCTTGCCACCAGCGCAAGCGGTCAGATATTCCTGGCCGTCAAAGGCAATCAGTTGTTCCGCACCGACGGCATCACCGTCGAACAGTTCACGCTGTCGGATTCGCTGCACTCCCTGTCGCGCATGAGCGACGGACGAATCCTGGGCATCAGCAATGATCCGAATCCGTTGACCGGCCAGCAGGAGGTGTATCGCCTCGACGGTGCATTGGGCGCAGCGCCCACCCTGTCGCAGATCAACGAAGTTGCCGAGCGGTATCCATCTTTTTCGCAGGTTCGCGGGCGGGTGTATGGCTTTCGCACGGTCGACACGCTGGTGACGATGAACCCGGCGAATCTCTCCGAGACGGGCGTCGTGGGCAACATGGGCAACCCGCAGGGCATCGGCGGCTCCGGCTATGACCGCGTCAACGACAAACTCTACATGACCAATCACGCCACCGGCGCGTTCTACGAAGTCGATTACTCCAACGCCACCATCAATCAGATCGGCCTGCTGGGCTTGAACTTCCTGAATCAGGGCGGCGAGTTCTTCGGCCGCACCTACTTCACCGCGCTTGAAGACGTTGACCGTGATCGCTTCATTCTCGGCACGGTGGATGTGGCCACGGGTCAGTTCAACTTCATGCTGACGCTGCACTCGGGCCTGGCGAATCTGCAAGGCACGGTGGGTCTGGCCGTGGTGCCTGCACCGGGCGCGCTGGCGCTGTTGGGCCTTGGGGCGTTGTTCGCCGCTCGCCGTCGTCGGTAACTGGCGTTTGAAGTACGTTGAACCTCGTGACCGGCCGTTCGCGGCCGGTTTTTCATGCTGCGCCCCAAACGCGGCAGGGCCTTGCACGTCCAATAAGTCATGTTTGCCCAATCCCTCGAACCGTCATAAACCATTCAGCGAAAAGAAGATAAGAGCGCCAAGGGTGGCGACTCCCCGAGTCTCGTGGTCTAATCCACACACGGCTTAGACCGCCACACTCGGCGGGCACGGCTTTGGAGGCAGGGAAGGAGAGGTCGGAACATGCAAAGATTCGTACTTGGCTTGACAGCCCTCGCTGGGCTTGCGGTGGTCACGTCGGCAACGGCCAACGAACCCGTCTTCCTCGCCACCAGCGGAACCACGCTCTATCGAACCACGCCCGCCGGCGTCATCGACTCGTTCAATCTCGGCACGCCGATCACGTCGATCACGCGCGACCGCGATGGCACGCTGTGGGCGACTTCCCCTGTCGTAAATCAACACGGCGGACGAAGCCTGTATGTCCTCGAAGATGCCGGCACCAACCAGCCCTGGCTGCGCGAAGTCTCGTCAAACATGGAACGCAACTATTCCGCAATGACCTTCATGGGTCCGCGGCTGTTCGCCTTCGACGCGGATTCCGACGCGGTCATCCGCATCAACACGACCACGTTTGAGCAGGAGATCTTCGGCCGTACCGGCTCGGGCAACATCGCCGCGGGGGGCGCGGCCTATGACCGCTCCACGCGCACGACGTATCTCGGCCTGAACCTCGACACGTTCCTCCATGTGGACCTGCGCCTGCCCAAAGGCTCGACGGAGATGGGCCAGCACATGGGCGACTTCGGCATCGACGCCGCGCTGCACGGGTTTGAACTGTTCCAGGGCGTGCTGTACGCGGCCATCCAACGCGGCGACAACGGCGCACTCGACATCGGAACCGTCGACCTCGAGACCGGCGCCTTTTCGCCGATCCGCACGCTTGACCCCAGCGCGGGCGGCATCGCCGTCGGCCTCGTCGTCATCCCCGCCCCGGCCGGGAGCCTCGCGCTGCTCGGCGCGGCCGGACTGCTGCTCACCCGCCGACGCCGATAAACTCGGACGATGGAGATCGACCCGAATCGCCTGAGCCTCGCGGAACGGTACAAACTTCTGATCGGCGGCATCGTGCCCCGGCCGATCGCCTTTGTCTCATCCATGTCTCCGCGCGGGAAGGTGAATCTCGCGCCGTTCTCCTTTTTCAATGGCGCGGGGTCAAACCCCATGACGCTCATCTTCTGCCCGGCAAACAAAGAGGATGGGTCGGACAAGGACACCCTGCGCAACATCCTGCCGCGGGAAGAGGGCGGACTCGGCGAGTTCGTCGTCAACGTCGCGTCGGAGCAACTCTCGCGGCAGGTCGCGGCCGCGGCCGAGCCGCTGGCATATGAAGAGTCCGAGTTCGATCTCGTCGGCCTGACACCCGCGCCGAGTCACAGCGTGCGCCCGCCGCGCGTGCTCGAGTCACCACTCGCCTTTGAGTGCCGCACGCGCCATGTGCTGCGACTGAATCCCGGCGCGCCAAGCGGGGCCAACATCGTCGTCGGCGAGGTCGTCTGGGTACACGCGGCCGAGGGTGTCGTCGATGCGCGATATCGGGTCGATCCCGATGTACTCGCGGCCATCGGACGCATGGCCGGCATCACCTACTGCCGCACGCGCGAGCGATTCGACATCCCACTCGGACGCGCCGCGCTCAATCCACCGCCCTCCGCGTGAGCCTCGTCCGGATCACACGGCCAGATCATCGCGCCGCGGTGACTCCGCAGGAAGGTCCGCGCGTAGCAGCGCCAGGCCGATCGTCAACGGCCCGCACCGTCCCGCGAACATGAGCCCGATGACGATGAACTTGCCGGCCGTGGATAACTCGCCCGTGATGCCCATCGACAAGCCGACGGTTCCGATGGCGCTGACGGCCTCGAACACCAGCGGCAGAAAGTCATGGTCGTCCGTCATGCACAGCAGGAGCACGCCGATTGCCAGGCCGATGAGATAGACCGACGAAGCGGCAAACGCGAGCAGCACGCGCACCATCGGAATCTCGTGCCCCAGCCAGATCACGCTCTGTCTCCCGCGAAGCACGCTCACAAGATTGCCCAGAATCGCCGAGACCGTCGTGGTCTTGATCCCGCCGCCCGTGCCCGAAGGCGAAGCGCCAATGACCATCGCGATCAGCAGGATCACGATCCCGGCGGTGGACATGGCGCTGATGGGCACGGTGTTGAAGCCCGCCGTGGTTGACGCGGTCATCACCTGAAACGCGCTGGCCAGCAGGCGCTCGCCGGGCGGCATGGCGCGCACCAACGGCTCGAACAGGAACATCCACGCCGTACCGAGGATGAAGATCGCGCACGTCATCAGCAGAATCACCTTGGACGTGAACGTCAGCATGCGCTCGCGAAGTTTGATCGAATACCACACATCCTGCACGACGATGAACCCGATCGCGCCGAGATAGCACAGCACGCCGATCACCAGGTTCACCACCCAGTCGCCCGCGAACGGCATGAGGCTGGCATCGTACAGGCTGAAACCGGCCGTGCCAAACGCCGAAACGGCGTGAAACACGGCCGACCACACCGGCGCTTCGATGCCCAACGTGCTGAATCGCCACGCGAGTATCGTCGCGCCGACCGCCTCGCACGCGACGGTGAACACCACCACATGAATCAGGAAGTGCTGCATGACGAAGTAGTGCGGAACGGAGAAGCCGGCTTTGAGCGCGGAAATGCTCGTGGCGGTCAGTGGCTTGCCGCGCGCGAGGATGAGCAGCGATGAGAGCGTCATAAAGCCCACGCCGCCGATCTGAAAGAGCAGCAGCAGCACGACCTGGCCCAGCAGTGAATATGAGCCGGAAACGCTGACGGTGGTCAGCCCGGTGGTGGTGATCGCGCTGACGGCGTTGAAGAAGTTGTCGATCAGGCTGACGGAACCGACGCGCGACCACGGCAGGCACAACAGCGACGCGCCAACCACCGCGTACAGCGCAAACCCGACCACGAGTTGCTGCACGGGGCGCAGGCGCGACCACGCGGCCACACCGGCGCGCGGCGGCGACATCACCGCCCACGTCGCCACGCGACCGAGCAGCAGCAACACCGCCCGCCAACGTTGGATCGTCGGCAACGGCGTGTTGAGTTCGCGTGATAGGTGCTGGGATTCCGACTCGCGCTGATCCGGCGTGACCATGCCCTCATCCATGTCGGCGAGTCATCGCGCGCGGTCCTGCCCGCTGTGACGATCCGCCGCAACGCACGAACGAAGGCCCATGAAACGCGGTTCCGCTGTCTCAGGAAGGCCCGCGCCGTGCTCTTTCACATGCCTGCGAGGTGAGCTGACGGGCTGGGCCTTGAAAGTGGCCTGGAATCCCACGATTCCTTCGCCCCTGCCGGACATCGTGTCCGGCGGTGGTTCCCCCGCTCTTCGTCACACGACGAAGACTCGGCCGCACTGACGGGTAATTGTTAGCGCGCTGCGCGAACTGTGTCCAGTGTGGTGCCGCGTCACGGTTGGCCGTACCGACCCTGAATGATGCGCGTCGTGTTGCCGCGTTTGACGATGACGATGAGTCGGTCGTATTCGGATTCGCTGAGTTGGGTGACACCGGGCGCGCCGAGTTCCTGCGCGATCAGGTGAACGATGTTGCTGTGGCTGCACACCAGCGCGGTGCGGTTCTTGTTGTCGGCGAAGACCCGCGCGGCGACATCGGCCGCGTGTTCGGAGACGGGTCCGGCCACGGCGATGATGATGGGCGTGACGCCGGTGGCCGTGGCCGTGGGCGCGGCCGTCTGCTGCGTGCGTTGAAACTGCGTGACGTAGATATTGGCCACGCCCGCGCCGCTGACGACTTGGGCGAGAGTCTCTGCGCGCTGTTGTCCGGCGGCGCTCAGCGGCGGGTCCTGTGAACCGGGCGCACGCTCGGCGTGACGCACGAGGATCACGGTCGTCACCGTCTGACAACCGCCGCACACGATCGCCACCGCGATCATCGCCACCATCGCAAGCCGCGACATGCTCATGTCACCTGTTCCTTTTGATCGACATCACTTCTCATCGCTCAGGGCCGCACGGCCTCTTGCTTCGGTGTTGCATCGTCTTTGGGCGGCACAGGCTCCCACAGATTGACGCGCTTGGTGATCGTGTCATCCTGCCGTCGCACCTGCATCCACCCGCCGCGAACGCACCAGCCCGACGCGCGATTGATCACATACATGCCCTCTTCATGCTGCTCCATGTCGACAACGATGTCCTCGGCGTCATCATCGCCGGCCCTGCGGGCCAGGTCGCGCGCCGCCTTTCGCACCACGGCCTGAAACTGCTCAGGGTCGTAGCGCTGTTCCCACACGATCGTGGCTGTCGCCGCGGCGGGATCGAACTCGGAAATGCCCACGTCCCAGTACGTCGTGATCGGCGTCCCGTCGAGCGCGTTGGCGGTCTCAAACGTGAATCGCCACATAGCCTCCGGTGGAAGCGTCCACCCGATTCCCACAAGATACGACGCTGGATCCTTGGTGAATGATCCAATCACCATCGCACGATTCTCACGAAGGATTCGCGCCAACTCCCGAGTCTTTCGCACGGCTTCGCGGAGGGCCGCGCTCGCATCATCCACGGCCTCTGGCAACGGCTTGGCGTCTTCGATCGCGCCGAGACGGTCCACCTCAGCGAACAATTCCTCCGGATTACGCACCGAAGTAATGCGCCAGGTCGAGTCGAGTTGGAGTTCAAAACGCCGATTCTCAAGCAACGCGATGTGCGGATCAACTTCGCCCGCCGGTCGCGGCACACCTTCCAGTTCCAATGGCCCCCAGGTCCACGCCAGCACGGGGCCTTCGGCCGTCGGTGCCAGTACTTCGATGGTCGCTCGCTGGGTGATGTCCGGCGAGATCGTCTCACCCTCGGGCGTTTGTCGTTCGGTTCGACGCCGCCAGATAAGTTCAAGCCGATCGCCGGTCTTGAACTTCGGCGTCAGATCGATATCCGCTGTCGCCTTGGCAGGCTGCTCGGTCGAGCGTTGCTCCGGTGTCTGCGCGAAAGCGGTCCAGGCGCAACTGCCCAAGGCAAGACTCACAACGGCCAGGCATTGATTGCGAGCCATCGTCCATCTCCCATCGGCCCGGAGGATGTCACACACCCTCGGCGCCGGGGCTGATGATAGCGGCCCGTCGCACTCGCCTTGGATGCGCATGCGACGGGCCGGTTGATGGTGACGCGTCGGGAGGTTACGGACAACCCGCGTTGAACGCGTTGCCGAAGCACAGGAAGTCAAAGATGTCGCACACGAGCGGCCCTGTGGACGTGTCGCAGTCGCAGGCATACGGATCGCCCACGTTGAAGCGGTTGCCGAAGCACAGGAAGTCAAAGATGTCCAGCACGCCAACGCCCGTGGAGGTGTCACAGTCGGCGTAGCACCCGCCTCCGGCCGTGCCGTTGACTTCGTAACTGTTGATGATGCTGCTGGCGCCGGTGGGCGGATTCGGTCCGGTGTTCGTGGAGAAGAGCGAGCCTGAGTGCATGGCGAGTCCGGTTGGAATCTGCGACGGACTGCTGGCCCTCCAGTCCATTGATGTGGCGCCGACGTTGTACACCACGATCCAGTACTTCACGCCATCGGCGAGGATGAACGCGCTCGGCGCTGTGAATGTCAGGCTCTGGTTCCCGGTCGTGGTGATCGGTGGATTGTCCAGCGTGATGAGACTGTTCGTGGGGAAGCCGCTGACATCATCAAAGATCCGCACCAGCGGAGTCACGCCCAGGCTGGTGATGTTCAAGCGCAGGATCACGTTGTCCAGCGTGTAGTCTCCGCCGCCGGCGGGCATCGTGAATGCCATGCCCTTGATACGGCCACCCTGAAGCTGCGCCGACATCGTCCCATCGTTACCCGGCATGTTGCCGATGATCAGATCCGCCTGCGCGGTCCCCGCGCAGCACGCCACCGCCAGAGCCAACGACATACTCAGCCTGTCCCACTTCATCGCAGGTGCTCCTTTCTCCAGATGCCTGCCAGAACCCCCAAAGGACGAGCAACTTGCGTCGCCCCATTCTCACAAGGTACTCGATATACACCCGCCTGTCAAGACTGCCCACGCACGAAGTTCCGAGAATCGCAAGCCCCACGCCCTCGCGGCCGTGCCGTCTACTCCTCCACGCGCCGCGTCCAATGTTCCAGGCGATCGTGGGCGGTCAGGTCATATCGCAGCGGCGTGACCGTGATGCACCCGCGCAGGAGCAGGTCCACATCGCTCTCGCGTTCCGTGCCGACGAAGTTCAGCCCGTGGCCGGAGGCCCAGTAGTACACATCCCCGGCCGGGCTTGTGCGTCGTTCATACTGATCGACGAGGCCGTGCGTGTTCATCGCGCAGACGCGCACATCGGGCATCGGGTCCGCCTCGCGCCCGGAGCCTTCTTCGATCAGGGGCAGGTTGATGCTCAGGCACTCGTGCGGGCGCAGCATCTCGTCGCGCACGAGCCTCTCCACCACGCGCCGCGCCCAGATTGCGGCCGTGCGGAAGTCACTGCGACCCGTCCCGCGGATCAGGCTGATGGCGATCGAAGGCACGCCGAGAAACGCGGCCTCGAGCGCCGCCGCGACGGTCCCTGAATAGATCACATTGATCCCGCAGTTCGCGCCGTCATTGATGCCCGAAATCACCAGGTCCGGGCGTGCGCCGACGCCAAACTTCTCCGGCCAGATCTGCGAGATGGCGAGTTTGACGCAGTCGGCCGGGCGAGCATCCACGGCCACGCCCTCCATGCCATCACGAACGCGCACGCTCGTGACCATGAGTGGTTCGTGAAAGGTGACGCCGTGGCCCGTGGCGGATTGCACCGTGAGGGGCGCGACGGGGAACACGGCGTCGCGCGGGGCGCGCGTGTCAAGCCCCGGCGGACTGGCGATCGGCCCGCGAAAGAGGCCCCCGCGATCCGTCAGCGCATCGAACATCGCCGCGATCCCCGGCGCACGGATGCCGTCGTCGTTCGTGAGCAGGATGCGCATGACGGAGGATAGGAACGCGGCCGACAACGCGGCGCGATCCAACCGTCCACAGCGGGGCAATCGCACGATGGCTCGCGCCGGTGGATTGAGCCATTGCGCATCGCGCACGCAAGGATGGCAGGCGAGACGCCCGCCCCACCGGATCCAATGGACTTTGCAGGGGTCCTGCCGTTTTGTGATGCTCGTGCGTGATCCATCACGCGCAGGGGCGGCTGCGATCACTCATCGTCACCAATGAAAAAGCCCCGGGCACGTGGCCCGAGGCTCGGAGATTGGGCAAAAAAGATCCTTGAGTTATGGGCAACCCGCGTTGAACGCGTTGCCGAAGCACAGGAAGTCGAAGATGTCGCACACACCGAGCCCGGTGCTCGTGTCGCAGTCGCACGCATACGGATCGCCGGCCGAGAAACGATTGCCGAAGCACAGGAAGTCGAAGATGTCGAGCACACCGACGCCTGTCGATGTATCGCAGTCGGCGTAGCACGGCGGTGGGCCGCCCATCACCGCGTCCGTGTTGACGCCGTAGGACGAGAAGACCTGCACCTGGCCGCCGGCCGGGACGGACAGGGTCCATTGATACGCCCCGGTCCAGTCCGCGGGTCCGAAGGGCAGACCGGTGTTGTTGAGGTTGTCGATGGCGGTGTTCGTGAGCAGGCCTCGCAGCGTAGCGAAGCTCATGACCTGATACGCGTTCGCGCCGTTGCCCCACCAGTCGGCGAACGTGCCGCCGGTGTGTTCGACGCGCATGCGCTCGTTGGGCGTCGTCAGCGTCGCGGTATTCGACGTTAACCCCGCGAGATCGAAGTCGATGTAGTGGAACACGTCCACCTGCACGGCCGCCGCGCCGGGATTTGAGATCACCAGCGTCTGATCGACGCGGCCGGAGTTTGCCACCGGCTGTGACAGTTTGTAGTTCAGCGTCGCGCTGAGCGGGCCCATCGCGTAGCCGTACTCGACTTCATTGGTGCCCGTGGTGACGCGGCTGGTGGCGTTGGCCAGCGCGAGCTCGCGCGTGTCGCCGGCGACACGGAACCACCACCAGTCGCTGAACAGATTATCCGACGTGCCCGAGACAATCAGGTCCATCGTCGGTGAACCGGTGGTCGTCGGCGATGTGTTGATGACCATCGAAGTGCCGCCGATTCGGAACGTCGCCGTGCCATCGGTCAAGATGGCCCCGGTGTTCTGCGCGAGGGCCGAGGCGCTCATCGCCAGACCCGCCGCCACAATCAATCCGATCCTGTTCATACTCTGCTCCCTTTCAATGACATGGCGAACGCCGACTGAACGGCATCAACCACCACCCCCCGAAGCGGCACGCGCCGCGTCGTCCCTTATGACCTGCCGGATGTGTGGATCGCCTTTGCAACCAGACCAAAGGGCATCATACCAGAGCGGCGCGACGGACGCAAGCGAATTCTTCATGGAATGCGTGCGCGATCGGAATCACCCCAACGTATCCATTAACGCGAGAAGGCCGCGCCTTTCAGCACGACCTTCCCGGAACACTCAGGAGGGGAATCTGTCGCGAAACACACGCAGTCTCAACCTGGCGGACGAGGGGGGAAGTCCGCAACAAGCAAGACCAGCGGCACGCGAATCTCCCTCCTTCCTATGAGGACGAGACCC
>CAZTPJ010000042.1:0-32822 GCA_964614515.1 uncultured Phycisphaeraceae bacterium
GACGCGGACCTGTTCGAAGTCGAGCGTGCCGGCGACGCCCCACAGATTGAACTGGAGCACGTTGGCGTTGATCGAGAGCGCGGAGGGGAGGCTCATGCCGCGGAACGGGTTCCCGGTGGGATAGGCCGTGCCGCCCGCGCCGACGAACGGGTCGCTGATGTTGAGGAACACGTCGTTCCAGATGACGGCCACGATGTTCGCGGCGAACGTGACGCTGCCGACGGCGTTAAAACCTGGCGCGGTGTGCGGCGCGAAGTGGATCATGTGGCTGTCCACGATGTTTGAGTAGATGCCTGGGACCGGTGCGCCCGAGTTGCCGGGATTGTTGAGCATGTCAACCGGAATCGGCGGAACGAAGACACCCTGCTGCTCATCCCATGCGAACGCGTTGACGCCGTTGAGCGCGATCGGATTCGCGGCCGGAGGCGCGACGCCCAGGTGAGTGGTCGCGCCGGTGACGGACACGATGCCCGCGTGAGCGGTGGCGCTGATGAAGGTGGCGGTGAGGCACGAAGCAACGGCGGTCTTGAAACAGGACATGGGAACGGTTCTCCTTTGAATCGAATCATCCGGCTGGCCCCCGCGTTCGAGCAAGGTCGGCCTCCGGTAGAGAGGTAAGCGAAGAACCGGGGGATCGCTCACGCGCTGCGACGGAAATCGCGGGCGCATGGTTCACGCACAGGCGGGATGACCGTGCCACCGCTGACGTGAATGGCTGAGGTTACAGGAGCTTGAACGAGCCGACATCCGCGGGGCGGACTTCGAGGTGCGGCTGTGGCGCCCCGGGGGCGACAGGCTCGGCCTGATACTGGCCGAGAATCGCGCGAATCCAGGATCGGGCGCGATCGTTGAGGCGGAAGTCCTCATCCATCAATCGCCCGGGCGTGAGCAGAATGCCGACATCCGCGCCCTTGTAGCGATAATCAGCCTGACGCATGATGCGAAGGAAGAACGCCTGCGACTCGCTCTCGACGGTGCGGCGATGCGTCTGCACGCGGAGGAACTGAGCCTGGCCGTCGGGCCGAAGTTGCCATACGCCGGTGCGTGGGGCCTGCGTGACGATTTCGAGCGGCTCGCCGGTGTGCTTGATCACGAGCTGGGACCATGAGTCGATGTTCGACGGGTTTGACCAACGCTCGTTGAGGGCTTCGATGTCGATCTCGAAGTCAACGTCCGACCACTCGAGCAGGTGAAAGAGAAACAGCGGCGCATCGGCGTGGGCGAAGGCGGCGAGGTTGGTCATGCTGCTGGCGCCGGTGATGCGCGGGTTGACTTCGCCGAGATAGACCTTGTCGGAATCGAGATCAAGCAGGAAGTCGATCTCGAAGTATCCGCGATAGCCGAGTTTGCGAAGTTCTTCGCCGAACTTGAACGCCGCCCGCGTCGCGGCCCGACGCGTTCGCTCGGAAAACGCGCCGGCGAAGATCTCGTTGCCGCACCATCCGCCCTTATACGGCGTCAACTGCGGGAATCCGACGAGTTCGGTCATCAGCGGGCCGACGATCGTGCCGTGCCGCGTGACGCACGCCTCCAGCGCGCTCTGACGGCAGCGGATCTTCTTCATGATCTTGACCTCGGGCTCGCGCTCGATGTCATCCTTGTGCTCGTTGTAGTCCTCTTCGTTGGAGATGAAGAAGGTCGTGTGGCCGGAGTCGCCAAAGGCCGTCTGAATCACGAGGTCGTCGCCGAGTTTTCGCGAGACTCTGCGCAGCGTCTGGTAGGAATCGACCTTGGCGAGCACGTTGGGCACGCTGGCGACGCCGGCGCGGTCGCCGATTCGCGTCGCGCTGATCTTGTCATCCACCAGTCGACGGAGTTTCGCCGACGGAAAGCAGCACTGAAGCCCGAGTTCCTCGCACAGTTCCTCGGTGTGCTCATTGAAGAACAGGAACACGGCCTTGCCGCCCGGCCCGCGATGACGGATGTAGTCGCGCACCTCCTTGTGCTCAAGCAGCCAGTTGACGATGTCCTCGAGCGTTTCGAAAATGCGATCGGTCGGCTCGCGCGGGACAAAGACGTTCGGATGCTGCCCGTCGAAACAGTCGATGTAGTTGATAAACTTGAAGTTGCGCACCCATTCATCGGTGTTCATCAGGTTGAAGTTCGTCGCGCTGATGAAGTACATGGGTTCGGCATTGCGGTAGAAATATCGCCGGATGTCGGAGATGCCGTAGAGCTTGCCGGGTTTGCGACGAACACGGCGGGCCGGGCTTGCCACGGCCGGTGTGGCCTTGAAGCGCTTGGGGGATGTGGGCATGGTAGAGGTTCCTCACGAGCGGGTGTGGTTGTGGGGTCGTGGCGTGGGAATGGTCGGCGCGTGAGCGGCGTCGCGCGATGAGCCGGGGATCGAGACGGATGGGGGCGAGGTGTGGGGAGAGGTGGCGAGAGTGGACGTGAGGTCGCGTGAGGGCGCACTCGCGGGCGCGTCGTGTTCGAAGGGAAGATCACCCGCTTGCGCGTCGTGCTCTGAGAGGATCGCGTCGAGCGCGGCCTGCGTAAAGACCCGAAGGCCGTAGTCCGGTTGATATCCGTGAATCTCCTTCACGTCCAGCGCCTTGAGATACGACAGGATCTCCATGCTGATGACCTGGCCGGGGACGAGGACGGGGAAGCCCGGCGGATAGGGCGTGACGAAGCACGCGGCGACGACTTCACGGCCGGCCGTGATCGCCCGTGCAATCGTGCCGTCCATCTTCAGATACTCGCATTTTGCTTCGTCATAGGCGAGGTAGAACGCGCGGCGCATGTCGCCTTCGGGAGTTGAAGGCGTGGGAACAGCAGCCGCCGGGCGCGACGAGCTGCGTCGCACGCCATCATCAGGTCGCACGTTGAACGCCGCGTGAAAGCGGCTGAAATCCGGGAGCGGCGGAAGGTCCAGCGTCAGCGACTTGACCCTCGCATCGTGCAGGCGTCGCTCCATCGGGCTTTGATGCGCGATCGCGCGATCGAGATCGCGAATCAATCGCGTGAGAACTTCCACGAGATACGCCACCGTGCCCCGGCTGGTGCCGACGTGCGTCATGAACAGCAGCGTGTTACGCGTCGTCTTGTTGATCTGAATGTCGAACTCTTCGATGAGCTTGCGCTTGAACGCATCGCCCTCCACGCCCGTCCCCCCCACCGCGACCGAGACCCGCGACGGATCGAGCACGAACTCATCCTGCGCGAACGCTTCGAGCATGCGCATGAAGCCCGTCTCGGGGTCATAGTAATATTCCGTGCCGGATGGGCGATAGTCCTCGGGAATCAATCGTTTCGTCGTCAGTAGGCGCAAGTACTTGCCGAGCAGCGGATGACAGTGGATGCACTGCCGCAGCGACATCGCAAGTTCGACCTGTTCCTGCACCAGTTCATATCCTTCGAGTTCCATCTGACGACGTCCGACATCCAGCGAGGCGAGGATCTGGTAGTTGGGACTCGTGGATGTATGCGTCATGTACGCTTCGTGGAACGCATCGGCCGCGGCACGCTCGAACTCGTCATCGCGGATGTGAATCATCGAGCCCTGTCGCAGGGCGGTCAGCGTCTTGTGCGTGGACTGCGTGACATACACGCGAACCCGCGCCGCGTCGGGATCCGGCAGCAGCGGCCCACGCAGCCAGGCGGCCTGATGATCATCGTCCGTGGCCGTCTTCTTGCTGAACGCTTCGCGCCACGCCGCGTACTCGCGTCGATACTCCGGGCGCGACAGCATGTCCTGCAATTGTGCGGCCGCCCACATGCCCGTGCGCTGTCGATATGTCGGGTTGAACGTGGCGAAGGCGAACCACGCTTCATCCCAGACGAAGATCATGTCGGGCTTGATCGCGAGGACCTCGCGCATGATGCGCAAGGGGTCATAGATGATGCCGTCAAATGTACAGTTGGTCAACAACAACATCCGCACGCGATCGAGTTTGCCGGCGTCGCGCAGGGCGAGCAGGTGTCGCTTGATCGTCGCCAGCGGCACGCCGCCGTACATCGAATATTCGGAGATTGGATAAGGATCCATGTAGACCGGATGCGCCCCGGCCAGAATCAGGGCGTAATGATGCGACTTGTGACAATCGCGCGAGACCAGCACGATGTCACCCGGGCGCACGAGGGATTGCACCACGATCTTGTTCGCCGTGGATGTGCCGTTGGTGACGAAGTATGTGTGTTCAGCGCCGAAGGCCCGCGCGGCGGCGAGTTGTGCTCGCTTGAGCGGGCCGGAGGGTTGCAGAAGTGAGTCAAGCCCCCCCCCTGTTGCGGAGGTTTCCGCGAGAAAAATGTTCTCGCCATAGAACTGGGCCATGTCGGCGATCCAGTGCGACTTGGCAACGCTCTTGCCGCGCGAAATCGGGAGTGCGTGAAAGACGCCCGTGGGCTTGCGGCTGTACTCGCGAAGGGCGTCGAAGAAGGGTGTGTCGAATCGCTCGTCGATGCCCTTGATCAGACTCAGGTGCATTTCTCGATAGTCTTCGAGCGTGTAAAAGACGCGACGAAACTCCGGACCCAGACGCCCCGCAAGGTCCGACAAGGGCGTGTCGGTCACAAGGAACAAGTCGAGTTCCGGGCGAAGAGCCTTGAGGACTCGGCCGAGTTCGATGCCGATGTCGCCGGCCGTACTGGCCGGCGCGCGGGAATCCGCTGCGGGTGCGCTGTTCACTGTGGCGAGGTATCGCCGCAGGACTTCGCTCGAACGCGATGACGTGCGTGGAAAGGAGTAGCGGATCACGCAACTCTGAATCGTCGGGTTAAAGAGTGCTGCGATGATGGCGTCTTCATAACTTGGCGCGACCACCACGCCATATTCAAACTCATCTTCGGGTCGACGCATCTGCATCATGCGGGCGATCAGTTCCTCCTCCTGCTCGGGCGAGATCGCATCGACGAAGAGAACTTCGAAGTAGCCGCGAAGCGCGGTGGCGTAGGGCGGGGCGGGGCGCGGCGACCTGGCGTCCGCTTCGATGGCCGCGGACTCGATCGTGCCGATGTAGTGCTCGTGTTCGGTTGGCAGCGGCGGCACATCACGGCGACGATAGATGTTGCTGAGCGTCAGGCGAAGGATCGCGCCCGCGAGCGTGGACGCCTCCTTCCAACCCGCATCATCGCCGCGCCGAATCATCCGCGCGATCGCGTCAACGTACTTCACGCCCGGAAACGCCCAGTAACTCTCAAGTTCGCGAAGCAGCGTGAGGTCGGATTCGAGACGCACGGCCGTGGCGGCATCCTCGCCCCCGGCCACCCTTGACGTCGCCCCCCCCTTCATCACCATCGCCGCGGCCGCGTCGCGCACACGCACCCATGTGTCCGTTCGAAGCTGCGTCGCGTCGTAATACGCATTGCGCGGCTTCTCCAGGCGCAGGGTATCGGCCGGGTCACGCTGCGCGGACCCTGCCACAGAACGTGTCGGCGGGCGAATCCCCTCCATCATCGGGCCTCCGGTTCAACGTGAGGACCTGGATGAGGATTCGCGGCCGCCAGGCCCCCACTCTCGGTGGATGGTGGCATGGTCGCGGAAGCCGACGGCGGCTGCACCTGATGCGACTGGAGCCCACCCCCATGCAATGGATGATGATTGTTCTGGCCGCCCCCCTCGCCGGGCTGCGCGGTGTCGGGGATGCGTGGGCCAAGGCCAACGCGCGATCCGCGATGCGGCTTGACAAGCGGCCCAAGCGTATTAAGATATGCCCCGCCCCCGGTGGCGCGATTGTAAACTTCGAATTCAACTTTGCGATCGCGAAAACTCTTCAGCGGCTGGCCAAGCCCGCGCAGGCCGAACTCCCGTGATCGCCGCACCCGATCAAGATCGATCTCGATGGGAATCATCTCCTCCGCATCGCCCGCCTGATACAGAATGTCCCCCATCGGGCCCATGAAGATCGAACGCCCGTTGCCACCATCGCCCGCGCCGTTGACATCAATGAAGAAGCATTGGTTCGTGGCGGCCGTGGCGCGAACGATGGAGAGTTCAATGTCGCGGTCGATCGTCGGTGTCATGGTCGGATGGATGATGACCTCCGCGCCCATCGCGGCGAGCGTGCGCGAAGTTTCGGGGAACCACATGTCGTAGCAGATCGAAAGCCCGAATCGCCCGACACCGGGAATATCGAAGACGCAGAACTCATCGCCTGGTTCGACTCCGTTCTCGTAAGGGAGGAATGGGAACATCTTGCGGTAGCGTGCGATGACGTTGCCGTCGGGATCGATGACGGGCGCGGTGTTGAAGATTTTTCCGTTGCGAGACTCAAAGATGGAGCCGGGAATGAGCCAGAGGCGATGCTTGCGGGCCATCTCGCGGAAGGCATCCTCCGTGGGGCCGGGCATGGGTTGGGCGCGCTCGGTGAACGGGCCGTGGGCGGCGAGCTCGGAGAACACCACCATCTGCACCCATGGATACAAGGCGCAGAGCGTGTCAAGACGGCGGACCATGTGCGGGAGGTTGTCGCCTCCATTGGGGCCGCTGGTGTCGGCCGAGAGATGAAGTTGGAGGCCCGCGAGGGCGAAGGGTGTCATGGTTCACATCGTGTCATGGTGTGCATCGCATCAGAGTGCGGAACATCGTGCCGGGGAACACTTGCTTGCGCTTCGTGCTTTCACAGAAGGGTACGCAGACAACGCGACGCAAGGCCGTTCGTTCAGCATACCCGATGACCACGGCCTTTGCAAGCATCGGCGATGCGTCATCGGATGTGCATCACCGCGCCGCAATGCGAATCACCTCTTCCTCCACGATGGTCAGGCCGCGATTCAGTTGTTCCGGCGAGATCACCAGTGGGCACAGGATGCGGATGCAGTTGCCATGCACGCCCGCCGACGCGAGCAGCAGGCCACGCGCCCAGCACGCCTTGATGATCTCGGGCACAATGCCAGCCAGGGGCCGCGCGGGATCGCCGCCTTCGCAGAATTCCATCGCCAGCATCGGCCCAAGGCCGCGGACATCCCCGATCGCCGGGCATCGCTTCCGCAATGACTCGAAACGTTCGCGGATGACTTCGCCCAGGCGTCGGGCGCGCGATTCAAGATCGAGTTCGCGCATGAGTTTGATGTTCGCCAGCGCTGCCGCACACGACACGGGATTGCCGCCGTAGGTTCCACCCAGCGTGCCCGGCGCGGCCTTGTCCATCACCTCTGTGCGGCCCACCACAGCCGCGATGGGCATCCCCCCCCCCATGCTCTTGGCCCAGGTCGAGAGGTCCGGCGTGATGCCCGCATGGTGATACGCCGCCCATGTGCCGGTGCGGAAGAATCCCGTCTGCACTTCATCGATGATGAGCAAGATGCCATGCTCGGTACAAATCTCGCGCAGGCCGCGAAGATACGCCGAGGGCGCGGGCACGAATCCCCCTTCGCCCTGCACGGGTTCGATGATGATCGCCGCCACTTCGTTCGCGGGGACGTGCGTCATGAACGCCTGCCGCAATCGCAGCAGTTCACGCTCGACAAAGGCGCTTTCCGAGAGTCCCTGGCCGTACTTGAACCGATTCGGAAACGGCAGACGATGCACGCCGCCCGCGAACGGCCCGCATCCGGACTTGTAGCCAACCTTTGACGTCATCGTGAGCGCGAGCATGGTGCGGCCGTGAAAGGCTTCGGAATAGCTGATGACGTTGGGGCGGCCGGTGGCCTGCCGCGCGATCTTCACCGCGTTCTCGACCGCCTCCGCGCCGGTGTTGCAAAGGAACACCTTCGTGCCCCCCCTACTGCCACCGCCGTGCGGGAACAGCACGGCCAACTCCTCACACAGCGCCACATATGGCTCATAGGTCGCACAGTGGATGCAGATGTGCAGCAGCCTCGCCGCCTGCTCCTGGATCGCCTTGACGACAGGCGGCGGACAATGGCCCGTGCCCGTCACGCCGATCCCGGAGGTGAAGTCGATGATCTCACGGCCGTCGGCATCAACCAGCGAGGCCCCCGATGCGGAAGCGACCGTCGCCAACGGCGCAAACTGCCCCACTCCACGCGGAACCACGGCGGCACGACGAGCGACAAGATCAGCGGTGGTGGACATTTCACGCTCCTGAGAAGTTGAACACGGTTGATGCGGATAACGGTATGCGCGGAGCGGTGAGGCCGTGCGAACGCTGGCGGGTCATGGGTGACCAGCGCGACGGCATGAAGCGGGCGACGGCGCGGTGGCCGCGAATCGGACGGCTGTGGGTTCAGCGCCGATGAACCGCGCAACCGTCAACGTCCATCGTCTGACAACATCGCTGTCATGAGGATGCACGCCCGCAGGGTTGGACGATGGCCAACAGAACCGAGCGACACACGGCAACCGCGAAGCCTGTTGGATCCGGTGGGGCGGGCGTCTGCCCGCCTGCCTTGCGTACCCGACATGGGATGACTGAGCCAAGTGCCGATGGGTGAGCAAACGTGCGGTTGCCCTGCGGCGCCACATGCGCCCACGTCCGCAACGACTCATCTCCGTCGGACGCGTAGATAACAAATGAAGGCGAGGCCCTGGATGGACCTCGCCCTTTGGTAATTTATCGGTTGTGATCGTGCGTCAGACCGATCGACGCCGACGCGCACCAACCGCCAGCAGGCCAGCGAGCGCCAGACCGCCCGCCGAAGGCAGCGGGATCAGCGTAAGCAGGTCCTGACCGGCTTCGCCGTTGGACACGCGCGTCATCTGAAGCACGCGGACGTTGCTGCCGAATTCCGGCGAATCGGCAACCTTCGCGGCCGCCCATGCGACCATCGTCTGCGCGTTGCTGTCCGAGCCGTACCCGCTGGAGGCGAGGCCTTCGGAGTGCCAGATCGCCCGCTGGAGCGAGTCGGTCAGCGATGTGGCCCAGGCGCCGCCGGCGGCCGCGGCCAGACCAAAGTCGCCGCCCTTTCGGAACTCGGCGTACAGCGCGGCGGTTTTCGCATTGAGCGCCGGGGGCGGAGGACGCGTGGAGGCGTGATCCGAGATCACGGCGTTGTACTGGCCGTTGTTGACGAACTCCGTCAGTTCGATGCAGAACGTGATGAACGACGTGGCCGTGCCGCCGCGTCCACCCATCTGGCCGACATAGCCGGAGACATGCGTGAGGCGAAAGCCGCCGCCGCCTGTCGCCGATGCGTTGAACGGCGCCGCAGGATTGATGTTGACTGACACAACTCCATCCGCAAGCACGCCCGTGGCGAGCGCACCGATCGCCGCGGCGGCGACAATACCGATCTTCATGATTTCTCCCCTTTCCATTCCATTCGCGGACGACCGACAACGCGTCGGCCGTCCGATAGCCGGACACCACCATCCCCCGCGACACGTCGCTGTATGCGAACTGGTCGTGAAGTGTATCCCCTCGCGCAAATATTGCAAGAGGCTCGCCGGTGCATTCGCGTGAATTGGTCCGGCGGTTCCGATGCTGTGAAGACTTTGCATCGCACACGCCGTGCATCTCGCCCGGATCAGCAAGCGTCGGTTCTTATCATGCGCGATGAACCGCGGATATGTTGCATTGCGGCAACACGCCGTTGCGTGCAGACAACGTGGAACGTCGGACGTTCGCACGCGTTCGATGTTGGGGCATGATGAGATTTGACGTGTGCGGCTATCGGAACCGGTGCGATGGCCGGGATTGTGTCGCCGCATCGCGGGCCGAGAACTCGGCGGGGTCCCGGGTGGCCGATGCCGTCGCGGATCGCGGTGTGCATCGACGGCCGTCGAGGTGATGGAGGATGCGAGGCGATGCGGCGCGGCCGAGCCAACGGCCGCCTTCGAATGAAGGGGACGGTCGTCAGCCAGGCTCACTACGGCGTGCCCGGACCGCCAACCGCAAGACATATCTGGCCGGGCGAGTACCGGCCATTGCCCCCTGCATAGTGAAAGGCACACCTGTGGAGTCCACACCCGCCGAAGTCAGGTCCGTTGCGAAGAGGTGACAACTCCATTCACAGCGCGGAAACCAAGATCCCGGCTGGCCAGCAAAAAGAAAAACGGGATCCACAAGGGATCCCGTTCGTGAAGTCAAACTGAGTGACGTTCGTCAGACCGCAGATCGCCGCCGCCGCACACCCACCACGAGCAACCCCGCCAAGGCCAAGCCGCCAGCGGAGGGGAGGGGGATCAGCGTGAGCACCGACTGCCCAGGTTCGCCGTTGCTGCGAGTGTAGTTCAGAACTCGAACGTTGCCAATGCCTGTCCACGCGGCATTGAACGCCTCAGTGATCAGATCCTTGGCCATCTGTCGCTGCGCTGCAGTGTAGTTAGCGCTGTTCTGAATCGAGCTGTTGGTATCAATCACGTTATGCGCCCAAGCGGCATTGAACGTGTTCGCCCCCAGTGCGGCATACTCCTCCTCGAGCACCCAGAAGGCCAACTGGAGGGCGCGGGCAGAACCGCGGCGCGTGTCAACGTTCTGGGTTGCGGTCGACTGATTCACATACTCATACGTTGTCTGAAGTGTGCCCCTTCGGAAATGGAAGTACAGGTACGACGTCTCATTGCTGATGGGGTCGTTTGGCCCCCCGTTGACACCGCCAAAGACAGCGCCAGTTCCGAATGAAGTCTGAACGACGTCTCCAATGTCCATGTTTTCGTTGCGCTCGAGGCAGAAAGTCTGAAAACTTCGGTAGTTCGGTCCTTGTGATGCGCCCGGCACACCGGTATCCGAGAACAATCCGGTCAAGCCGGCATTGCCCGACCAGACGCGGGCCTGGAATTCACCACCATCACCCACGCGATACGCACTATTGCCATGGAACGAAACGCTAGCACCCAACGCCATGGTCGCTGAAGTCGCTACAACAGCAACAGCACTAATGAGCTCTTTCTTCATCTCGGGCCCCTTTCTTTCTCTCGCCCAACGGACCTGCACATCGCCTGCCCGCGTGACTCTCCATTTCTCGATCAGCCCGCGCAGAGCATCAGGCCGATATCCATTCGGGGTCAGTTTACCCTACCGGGTTGGCCAATGCAAGTGGGATCACGCGGTTTTGCAGCATTTTTTTGCGATGTGCGGGAGGGGAACGACAGTGCGTTAAGACGAAACTGCCCAGATTGCCACATCACGCCCTTTCAGGAATTCCCCACCGCTACCTCCCCCAGCCGAGCCCCAACGGAACCGCATCATCCCCCGCCATCGATTCGCGTCCGCAGCGTTTGCAGTTTCTCTCGATCTGCATCATCCAGCGTCACCAGCCCCGCTTCGGACCGACGATCCAAGTCGCCCAAGGTCGAGGCGGCTCTGGCCGTATCGCCCATCGCGACAATGACTTCGATCTCGGCGAGTCGAACGCTTCCATTCTGGGGACTTAGAACGATTCCACGCCGCACGGAAGCCAACGCCTCGGCCGTCTTTCCACTGGCCAGTTGGGCCTGGGCGAGCGTGTGGTGGACCTGCGACAAGACCTGGCCGGGAACGCGCTGACGCTCCGCGATTTCCAGCGCCTTCGTCGCGAGTGTTATCGGATCAAGGTCGGCCAGACCCTGCTCGACCGCCAGATACGCCAGATTGTTTAGCGCGATCCACAGTTCCGGATCCTCGCGGATCGCGGCCTGGTACATCGCCACCGCTTCGGAATGCCGCGACAGTTCTTCCAGCATCCCCGCCGCGAGGGCCTTCGCAAACGGACTCGCCTTTCCCGCACTGATGTCCGGCATGATGACCGACAGCGCCTTCTCAAAGTCCGCGGCCTCCTTCGTCCGGCCGCCGAGCGATGCATGCGCCTGAGCCAGCGTCAGCGATCCACGCTCCAGCGTCAGGAGCAAAGGCTCGATCGCGGCCAGCCACTGCCGTGCGGCCTCGGGTGGCTCCGCACTTTCGCCGGCGATGGCCGCCTGAATCTGAACCCAACCCGGTTCCGCCGGGTCGCGCAGGGCCGCAAGTTCCCTCGCCCGCGCGGTGTCGCCCGCCGCCGCCAGGCCCGCCACCAGCGATGACCATCGACCCAGCGGCATCTCTCCCACCCGCGTCACGGCCTGCGCGGCCGCCGGGCGGAGGATTGCAAGGGCCGCCTCACGACGGCCGTCGAGCGTCTCGATGCTGGCGCGAAGCATGTCAGGATCGAAGGGATCCTGCTCAAGTTCTCGCCATCTGGCGGCCGCGATGCGAGCCTCAGAAAGCCTGTTCATCGAAAGAAGCGTCGACGCCTCCATCCTCGCGGCGACTTCACTGGAGGGGAGCGCGGCGGCGGCGGCCTGCGCGGCCTCAACCGCGCCTGGGAAGTCGCCCTTGTCGGCGAGTGTCTGTACGAGGAACTGCCAGGCGAGTTGAAGTTGCGGATCGGCCCTCGTGATGGTGCGGAGACGAGTGATGAACTCGTCGATCTTGTCGGGATTGGCGTCGAACCACCGCGTGGCCTCCGCGAGTTCGCGAGCGGGTCCGGCCGGGATCGAGTCGATCACGCTCTGCATCTGCTGGTCGGTCAACGCCCCCTGTGTGGCGGCGAGAACAAACGCTTCCGCGCTGTCGAGGGCGGGGCCCGTGACGCCGCGCGATCGGGCCTCGGCGACGGCCTGGCTGGCTCGTTCGGGCTGGCCGCGCCGTTGATGGAATCGCACGACTTCGGCCCATGCATCGGCGGTGTTCTGGCTCTGAGCGACCGCGACGAAGGCTGTTTCCGCCTCTGCAAACTTCCTGGCGTACTCGAGCGTGCGTGCGCGATCCATCGGGGTCAGACCCGACGATGGGTCGCCGGCTCGCCGATCAAACAGCGCGATTGCCTGATCCGCGTCGCCCGCGTCGATGAGCAGGCCCGAGGCCGTCATGAACAAGTCACGCGGCAGCGTGGACGCTTCCATGAGCGGCACGAGTACGTCCGCGGCACGCTCGAGTTCACGCTGACCGACCAATGCCTGGGCGTACGCAAGGCGGTCAAGTTCCGTGCCTTCGGCGGCGAGGATCTCGAAATCCCTCGCGGCCTGCGAGTACATCGAAAATTCGGTCAACAATCTGGCTCGCTGTCGGCGCAGCGCGGGTTCGAGCGTGCGCACTTCCGCGAACGCCAGGAGCCTGACGCGAGCATCCGCGGATCGTCCATCCTGCCGTAGGAGTTCGATGAGTTTCGGGTACAGGGCCGGCGGCGCATCGGCGGTGTCAACCGCGCGAGAGAGATACCCGATGGCCGAGGGAGTATCGCCCAGAACCACCATCCAATCGCTCAGCAGGGCGAGGGCGTGCGTGTTGCGCGGGTCTTCCGTGATGATCTGCGTGAGGCGAACGACGACTTCCTGGGCCTTGGCCTGATCGGGCGTGAACGTCAGCACGCGTGTGGCGTCGGCGAGTTTCCACTCGATGCCCGCATCGCCCGTCGCCTGACGCAACCGCTGGACGACGGAATCGACCAGCGGCGCTTCGGTCCACGCGATCGGGAACTGGAGGATCTCACTTTGAACCCTGGCGCTGTCGGGGTGTTCGTCGGAAATGGCACGAAGCAGAGTTCGTGCGTCATCGGTCGCGTTGAACCGCACAAGCAGCCGCGCTTCGGCGAAGCGAAACGGCAATCGTTCCTCGCCGGACCGTTCGGCCGCGGCTTGCCGAAGCAACAGCAAGGCTTCATCTCGCCGACCGGCATCGGCGGCACCATTGGCTCGAAAGATGATGGTGTCGGACGTGGCGCCAGCCTGCTCGGCCGCGGCCAGCAGCGGCTCCCAACCGGACATCGCCGCGCTGCGGATGCGCCGGGCCGCATCCGCGAACAAACGCCCCGCCGACTCCGTCCCCGTGGCAAGCAGATCCGCCGCCGCAGCCGACACCGCCGGCTGGTCCCGCCTCGCCACGGCCGCACGAAGCCGAAGCGCCACCGCATCCGCACGCAACTGATCCATCGCCTCAAGTTCCGCCAGCAGCGGCATCATGGAGATCGCGGGATCGAATGCGCCTCCCTCGATCTCCTGGCGTGTGATCGCCGCGCGTGCGAGCGTGATGGCCTCATAGGGCCCGGGACGAACGCCAAAAGCGCGAAGCGCCATGTCAAATCCCGTGCGAACCTGGCCGTTCTCAAGCAAGACGTTCGCCGCGGTCACCAGCGGCAGCGACCAGTTGGGTTCGAGTTCCCCGGCCGTGGTCCAGCGCTGCACGGCGAGTCGCCAGTCTCCCGTTTCGCTCTCAACGTTGCCCGAGTGAAGCAGGGCCAGCGAGCGAACGTGGGCGGCGCTGATCCGCGCGTAATCCGACTGGGCATCGTTGGTCGACACCGCCACGCCCAGCCGTTGGTCGCTCAGGGCCAGCGCTTCGTTCGCGGCGACGCGAGCCTGTTGCCATCGTGATTGATCGGCCTCGCTGATCGCGGTCAGGAGCGTGCTCCACAGTGGCATGGTTTCGCTCTCGGCCGTTCGCACGGCGGCGACGCTCGCCTGCCAGTCTTCGCGTTGATCGCGTGCGAAGACCGCGCGCCAGCCCAGCATGGCCGGATCGTCGGGGGTCGTGGTCATTCCGCGTTCAATCCACTCGATCGCCGCGGGGAGTTGCGCCTTTCGCCATTCCCAGGCCGCGGCGAGCAGCACGACGCCCGCCCGGAGTTCGGGGTTTGCGGCCGCACGATCAAGGATGGTTCGAGCGGCGGCGTGCTGGCGTCCGGGCGCTTCGGCGACGGCGTCCGGCTGTGCCACGCGCTGCATCATGGCGATGGCATCGGCGAGTCGAAGCGCATCATCGACGGATCGTAGTGAACGCGGCGTGAGTTCCGACGCGCGTTCGAGGGCCACCGCCGCCGCCGACATGTTCGCCGCGTTCATCAGCGCCTGCGCGTGAATCACGCACATTTCAAAACTCTCGGGATTGCTCGCCACGAGTTCACCGGCCTGCGACGCGATCTCCGCCAGAGAGCCGCCCTGCAATCGTCGGATCTCCAGAAGCACGCGGATCGGATCCACGCTTGTCGGCTCCAGCGCGGCCAGACGCTCGGCGATCTGTCTCGCGTCGTCATACCGGCCAAGAGCCATCAGCGCTTGCACTTTGGCCCGGATCGCTTGGCCGTGGTCCGGGTGCAGGTCGAGCATGAGGTCACAAACCGTATTGAGTTCAGTGACAAAGCCGAGCCTGGCGTAGTAGTCCAACAGGAGATCCAGTGCTGGTTCATATGTGGGGTCAATGGCGATCGCGTGATCCGCGTAGCGCGCGGCATCCACCAACTCCGTCCCCTCGGGCTTGGGAACTCGGGCGCGGCAGTCCGCGAGCATCACGAGCGCGGCCGTGTCATCCCGATTTCGCCCAACGTATCTGGCGATCAGCGGCATCGCCTGCGCATGATTCCCCGCTTCATAGGCCGCCTTGCCTCGGACATAGGATTCCTGCGCGATGCGATCCAATCTGGCCTGTCGATACGTGTGCGCGGCGAATCCCGCTCCCGCCAGCAAAGCCGGAACCACCACGAGCACGATCAGGAGCTTCTTCGTTCGTCGCTTCATCGAGTCTCTCGCAATGTCGGCCGGGGGTTCGCGCCGGCGTTGACCGGCATCCGGCGAGGTTCACCGTGGATGCACCACATGCCCGGCGGACAAAATCACGCCTTGGACACGCTTCTTCTAGGATAGACGACGCACCACCCGCTCGGCGCGGGCCGCAGGTGCCTAGCGGCCGAGAATCCGCGCGATGGTGCGGATGATGATCCACATGTCCATGCGCCAGGACTGGTGCTGCACATACTCCAGGTCGTAGCGGATCCATTCCTGGAAGTCCGTCTCGGCGACGCGGGTGCGGCGGACCTGCCACAGGCCGGTGATGCCCGGACGTACGCTCAGTCGAGCCTCGCGCCACGCGGGGCAGAACTGGTTCTCTTTGTCCGGGCTTGGGCGCGGCCCCACCACGCTCATGTGGCCCATGAGCACGTTCACGAACTGCGGGAGTTCGTCGAGTTGGAACTTGCGCATGACGGCCCCCACGCGCAGCAGACGCGGATCATTGACGATGTAGAACTGCGGACCATCGCACACGTTCTGTCCCTGCAACGCGACCTTGAGTTGCTCCGCGTTCTTCACCATCGTGCGGAACTTCCAGCACTGAAACTCACGCCCGCCGATCGTCTGCCGCCGATGGCCGAAGAAGACAGGACGGCCATCCTCAATCAGCACCGCAAGGATCAGGAACGGATAGATTGGCGCGGTCATGGTGAGCACGCCGAGACTAAAAGCGATGTCAAAGGCTCGCTTGGATGCGCGGCGCGACATGCCTCCGCGAATCCGCGGCACAAGCGGGAACGTCGGGAGGCGAAGTTGCTCCCAGTCCACGCCGGCGGGCGCTTCGCACCGGCGGGCGTCGGCCACGATGCGAGGCCCGATGATTGGCGACCGCGACCTCACATCCCCGCTCGCCCCGATCCACAGCGGCGCGACAAGTCGGGCCTCGGGCGGCAGACGAATCGATTCGTGCATCCATACGCCCGGTTTGAACTGATAGATCCCGGGGATCACGCGCCCCGGTTCCTTCCACGTTCGCACGAGCAGGCTCAGCATTTCGTCGCGACGATTCGCGTCCGAGAGATCAAAAAGACGCCCGCCGGCCCGCCACACCGCCCACGTCTGGCGTCGATCCTTCAGACTGCCGGTCTTCAGCGCCGACCAACGCTCCGTGTCGGGCGTGAGCGCGGCCCATGTACGGGCAAGGCTGGCATCGGTTGTCATCACCACGCGGGCAATCGACACGCCATCGCCATGCTGACGCGGATAGATCCGCTGAATCCGCACGACGTTCCCGTCGTTGTCCGAGATCACCCGTTCGCGATACTCAAGCCGCGAGCGATCATCGATTCGAACGCTCAGCGCCGACGACCCGGCCCACGCCAGACGCTTGAGCCACGGCTGCGCCCGCGCGAATATCCCCTGCTGTGATCGCAGAAGCAGGAATGCCTGCGGCCCCTTGGGATCGGCCGGCTGGCCCGGCCGCACGACCTGGACGCCACGCGCGGCCCAGTACAGATCGTGAACGCGGCGGGCGTCGAGGCCCCAGACTCGGGTTGAATCAGCGGATGTCATTGACGCTCGAGCGGGGAGCGTGCGAGGGAGGCGTGAGCGGGACGGCTTGACGGAACGACGGGTCTGCAATCACCCAGGCTCACGGTTCGTCGATGTGCTGGCCGTTGGTGCTGGCCGTGGCTTTGCCATTGGGCGCGGCCACGATGCGAAGGAGCCTTCCGCGATCGGACCGCGGGCGTTTGCGAACGGTGGTGGTTTCATCGCGGACGGAACGCACGGAACTGTACGATGCGCTGGTGCTCATGTCTTCGCGGTTGGCGCGATTGAAGATGAGCGAGACGTTATCGCCACGGAGTTTCCGGGCGCGATCGAGGGCCGCGTTGACAAGTTTGGAACTCGTGCCGCGGGCCGCGATCACAATCACGACATCCGCAAGCCTCGCGAGCAGACTCACCTCAAGACTGCCGAGGATCGGCCCGGTGTCCACGATCACGATGTCCGACACCTTGCGCACCTGCGCGAGCAGCGGCTCGATCTGCTCCATGCTCAGTCGCTCGGCCTGATCGTGGTCGTATCGGCCCGCGGGAAGCACGCGCATCCCGGCGACGTGAGAATCACAGATGAATGCTCCGATATCCGCTTCGCCAAGGGCCTCGGCGAGACCGGGGGACTCGGTCAGGGCGAGTTCGCGCGTCATGCCCTGTCCGACAAGGTCGCAGTCCACCAGCGTGACGCGATACCCCGCCTGCGCGAACGATGCGCCCAGCGCGATGGTGCAGGCCGTCTTGCCTTCGCCTTGAATCGCGCTGGTGACCAGATACATCGTGGCATCCTTGCGTCGCGGCGTGCGGATCAGGAGCAGGCTGTTGCGCACATGGTGCAGCGACAACGCGATGGCGCTGGCGGTCTCGGGATCGTTGGACTTCGCCTCGGGAATCACGCCGATCAGCGGGAGCATCCGATCGATCGACTCGAGTTCATCCGCGTAGCGAATCCGCTTCTGCAGCAGCGAGGCCAGCACGAACAAGCCGATGACCGCTCCCGCGCCGCCCATGAACCCGGCCGCGGCCAGCGGACGACGACGATCCTTGGTTGGATTGAGCGGCGTCGCGGCCAACTGCTGAATGCGCAGGCGTCCCGCGCGAATGACCTCATCCTCCACGCGGATCATGTCCAGGGCCCGGTTCGTCTCGGCGAGGCGATTCTCGATGTCCCTTTCTCGCTCCTGCAACCCCTTGAGTTCCGGGCGCGCCCGCAACAACGATCGAAGTTCCTCGGCCACGCGGTCGCGCTGCGCTCGGGTCTGGCGGTAGATGAGAGCCGGGTCCGGACCCATGGGCGAAGTGGCCGTGAGCGTCGCGCCGGGCTGCAGGACGATCGTCCCGCGAACGTGCGCAGCGCGTTCGTCAATTGAAGTCTCAAGGCTTGTCAGCCGTTGCCGCATGGCGCGAACTTCCCGGTGATTGGCGCCGAGCACGCTCAGGCCACCTTCGAGTTCAATCCGCAGCGCGGATTTTCGCGACAGCAACGTCGCGAGCATCTCATCGAACTTGGCGAGCTCCTCGACCGTGAGATCCGCCGGATCCACGGACGCGGGCTGCTGCGGAACTTCGGACGACGCCGGATCGGACGGGGCAGTTGGCATGGACGCGGCGGCGACCATGGCCGGCTCGAACAGGGCGGTTTCGAGTTTCGTGAGTTGATCGGTCTTCGCGGAGATGAGGACTTCGAGGTCTCCGCCGATCTGCTCCGTCAGGCGAACCATCGCTTCTCGCGTCACTCGCAGTTGGCCGGAGAGTTCGCCTTGAATTTTCCGAAGCTCACGTTCGCGGTCTGTCACAGTCAGACTGTCCTGTTCCGCCTGATACTGCATAAACGCTATGAGGACGGCGTTGGCCCCGACCTGGGCAAGTTGCGGGTCAGGGTGCGACACAACCACGCTGATGAGTTCGCTTCCCTTTCCCGAGTTCACGGAAAGCGCATTGGCCAGGGCAGAAACGCCCACCGGAGGGAGCGGCCACGCGGAGGCCCGCATTTCGGGCTGGCTCAGAGCGAGATCAATCACGCGGCGCGACTTGGCCAGTTCCGCCTGAGCCTTAACATAGGCGTCGAACATCGGTATCGCTGTGTTTTCCGGCGTTTCATAGAGAATCCGCTGCTGCCGCGGGAAGGCGCGAATCCAGCCCTGGCTCTCGTACATGGGTTTCGTCGCGATCCACCCGGCGTACGAACCGGCGCACCCGACGATCACAGCGAGCACCACCGCGACGACATACCGCCCACGCAGCGCGCGATGGGCGATCAGCAGCGGATTCGGCGGCTGCGGCGGACCGGCGCTAACCGGTTCAGCGAGGTAAGCGCCCGTCGGCCCCACCGGCACCAGGTCCGATCCTGGCTGCGGGTTGTCGGGCCTACTTCCGTTCGCCATGGATCACCTCTCGAATCGCCGGCTCGATGGCGGGCGAAACCTCCTGCATCAGTCGAGTCATCTCTTCCGGCGTCACCGTGCCGTGAACGATCAGTTGCACCTGCGCAGCGCCGAGCCACGACTGCGATGATGCCAGGGATGCCCGGTTCACAGCCGACATATCGGCCGCGAGAGCCTCCCCCTGAGAAGGAACCGCGAAGAAGTTCAGGATTGTCATTTCCAGGGTCCGGCCCTGGCGCAACGCATCAAGTTGATAGACCTTGCAGGGTACGCGCGACTGTCCGAGAACAAAGTCCGTTTGTTCCGACCGGAGAATATTCCAGCCATGGGCCGGATAACACACCGGCGGGTAGTGTCCCTGCATGTCGCGGGCGTCGCTGCAGTGGACGAAGAGCAGGCTGAAGTTTGGCGAACCATCCTGCGAAACGTATCGACGCTGGAGCAGTTTGTTCGGCCGGAGCATCCGGATGGCCGGCGCCTGGGCTTCGGCATCCGCGCCGACCCACGCGCCGATTCGATACGGGATGAGCGAGATCGCACTGGAGACCCGCTCGAAGTACTCCTCGTACTGCGCCTCGTCGCGCGTGCGCTGCGTGCCGAACATGAGCAGTCCGCCCAGCGCGACGACGGCCGCGGCGAACGAAACCGCGGTGCGTTTGTCAATGGTCATCATGGTCAGGCCTCCTCCCGAATACGACACGGCGCGATGGGGAGTTCGAGATACCGCATGAGCGCCAGCACGAGCCACATGATGCCGATGGCGAGGAACAGCACGACCCAGCCCGCGACATCATGGAAGGCGCTGGCGAAGTCCGCGGAGGTCTGGCCGTAGAGAATCGTCGTCGGCACAAGGCGCAGCACGTTGACGAGAATGGCGACGATGGGGCTGATGCCGAGCAGGACGATTCTGGCCCAGGTGCGCATGGGGAATGAGAACACGAAGGCGTAGGCGATCAGGGCCATGGCCGCGACCATGCGCATCCCATTGCACGCCTCGGCGATGGCGACTTCCACTTCATTGATGAGCAGGACGTTGCCGCGCTGCTCGACGGGCACGGCGAAGAGTTGGAGAATGAAGTGCGTGGTCTCCGCGCTGGCTTGCTGCATGGGGATGGCGATGTGATGCCTGATCCGGCCGGGCACGGGCACAAGGAACAAGACCGCGAGCCACGCCGCGCGGAATCGAAAGAAGATGTCAAACCCCGTGATCGCCAGAACCGCCCCAAGCACCACCAGCAACGCCCCGAAGTCACGGAACAGGTTGATCGCGTGCTCATTCCCCAGCGCCATCAGGCCCCAACCGGCCGCGATCACCACGGCTCCAAAGGGCGTCGGCCGTGGACGACAGTATCGAACACGCTCTCGCCGCAGCCATGCGAGCCACCCCACCACCAGCGGCGTCAACAAGATATAGGAACTTTCCTCGCTTCTAATGGCCAGACCAACGATGTCCATCCAGACATCCCGCGTCGCGTAGATCGCGATGGCCACAAGCACGGCCACCATCATTCCATCCAGGAATCGCCAGGAGCGCCTCATGCCGTTCTCCGTCTCACCGGCGCCAGCCGGATTGGATCTTCCACCTGCACAACGCCCCCACCGTGTGCCACCGCATCGACAATCTCCGTTCCCGCGCCGACGGCCGCGCCGGGCAACACAATCGACCGAGCCACGATCGCATCTTCGCCGATGGTGGCGTCATGCATGACCACCGAATCGATCAATGTGGCGGTGGCGTGAACATGAGCCCCTGGTTCGATGATGTTCCAATCCTCTCCACCGTTCGATGCCGCCTTCGCCACATGCACGAAACTCTCGAGACTCCATAGCGCCAGCGATCCCGGCGGGTCGAGGGTCCAGACCCGGACGATACGCTCGTCCTTCAGCAGTTTGTCGATCAACTGTTCCTTCAGATCCAGGAAGCCGTTGCGCGGAACCAGGTCGAGGGCTGCACGACGGATCATATAAGCCCCGGCCGGGGACCGATCAGCCGATTGCGCGAGCGTAATGTCCGCCCCGCTCGCCACATGGTCCGTGACCATGCCCGCCAGCGACGAGCCAAACCACCGATTGCCTTCGAGCACGAGCAGACTGTCGGTCGAAGCGACTGACTCGCACAAGTCCAGGAGTGTTCCGGCCGGACCCCGCCACCGCCGCGACTCGGGCATGATGGTCACATCAAGGCCCAACGTGTCCTTCGGCTTTGCCGGTGCCGGCACGGAATGGCCGTAGACGACTTTCACGAGCGGTGGCCGTTCGCCGGGCGCTGCCTCGGTGATTCTCCGCAGCATGTGGTCCAGGACCGTGACCCCGCGCTCAATCGCCAGCGACAACACGGAACACGGGCACATCCGCTGCAGCGGCGATGGCTGCAGGCCACCCGTGAGGATGATGCACTCCGCGACGCGGCCTGATCGCACGCCATCGGTCATGCACCCACCATCACTCGCGGTTCACCCCGGCGACGCTCGCCCGCGCTGCGCAGGATCTCCAGCACGCGCTGGGCGTGGGCGGTCCATGTCGCGTGTCGCACGCGATCGCGTCCGGGTTGGGGATCGAACGGCCGAGACAACGCTTCGCCGATGGCCGTGGCGAAAGACTCCGCATCACCTGCGACTTGCACGAAGCCCTCATACTGCCGAAGTTCATGAAAATCCGTGGACACGATCGGCCGTCCCACGGCCAGATACTCTTTCAACTTCACCGGATTGCACGCCTGAATCCAGGGCGAAGAGTTCCACGGCATGATGAGCACATCACACGCTGCCATGTAGCGAGCGACGGATTCATACGGCCGTTGCCCGAGCAAACGCACGTTCGGGAGCGGACACCAGCCCTCGGGCAGCGAACACGCCCCCACCAACACGAACGTCACGTCGGGAAGCCGACGCGCGACATCCACAAACAGCGGCGGATCAAACGTATGCGAGTCAATCCCGCCGACAAATCCCACGCGCGGACGCGGCAGCGCCGCCACATCATCCGGCGGCGAATCCCGTCCGAGGCCCGCCGCTTCAAACTGGGCGTAATCCACGCCATGATCGACAAACTCGGCCCGCCGGCATTCGCCAGCCTCTTCATCCATGAGCAGGTGCGAGCAGTACAGCGTCACTTCGGCCCGGTCTTTGAGCATTCGGTCGAACTTCGCGATGCGCACGGGATCCACGCCGTGAAACGCCTCGAAGCGATCCGTGCGCTGATACACCACGGCGGCCGGCTTGAGATCATCGACGACCTCCGCCGCGGGCGGACACGCGACCCACACGAGCGGTCGAGATATGCCGAGCCGCCTGGCCGTGGAACGAACCTGTGAGATGAGCAGGCGTCGAGACACGGCCGCGGCGCGCTGGCCGGGGATCGAAAACGGACTGAACACGGTGAAGTTTTCTCGAACCCGCACAGCGCCCTGCCGCATGCTCTTGATTTTCCGCCGGACTCGCTTGATGAACATCGCGCCTTCGCCAACTTTCGGGAAGCGCATGCCGATGGAGTTGATATACAGCACGGGCATGTGGGCCGCGAACTCACGCATCATCTGAAGGTCGTAGTGCCCGCGGTTGTGATACCACCAGTCCACGCCGCCAAAGCAGATAACACCGTCAAACGGCAGTGGCGCTGCCGTTGCGGCGGGGGGAGCATCAGATTGCGCGAATGCCACGGTCACGCCTTGACGAGTCGATTGCCCATGCGTGCGGCATGGTTCTTCATCGCGTTGCGTGTATCGACCACGAGTTTCGCGTGTTCCGCGATGGCTGCGTAGTCGAAGGCCGAGTGATTCGTCGAGATCAGCACGGCGTCGAAGGATGCGATGTTCTTCGGTGTCATCTCGACGCTGGTCATCGCCAGGTCGTGCTTTCGCACCGGAACGGTCTTCGGCACGAACGGATCGCTGTATGAGACTTCGGCCCCGCGCTCGCGTAGCAGCGAGATCAACTCGAACGAGGGCGACTCGCGCGTGTCGTCGATGTCCGGCTTATAAGCCAGGCCGAGCACAAGAATCTTCGCGCCCTTGACGGCCTTGCCGCGTTCGTTGAAGGCCGTGGTCAGCCGATCGATCACATAGTGCGGCATTCGCGTGTTGATTTCACCCGCGAGTTCGATGAATCGCGTGGGGTGGCCCACTTCCTTCGCCTTCCACGTCAGATAGAACGGGTCGATGGGAATGCAGTGTCCGCCGAGTCCCGGCCCGGGATAGAACGGCATGAACCCGAACGGCTTGGTCGATGATGCCTCAATCACTTCCCACACGTCGATGCCCATCGCATCGAGCACGATCTTCATTTCATTGACCAGCGCGATGTTCACGCAGCGGAAGATGTTTTCGAGGAGTTTCGCGGCCTCGGCCACCTCCGCGGACCGAACGGGCACGACGTTCTCAACGCCATAGCGATACAACGCGCATGCCAGTTCCGTCGATCGATCATCGAGGCCGCCGACGAGTTTGGGAATGGTGCGCGTCGTGTGACTCTTGCGCCCCGGATCCTCGCGCTCCGGCGAAAACGCGACGAAGAAGTCGCGTCCGACCGTCAGCCGCTCCGCCGGCGTGCCCATCGCGCCGCGCTGGATGCCTTCCAGGAACTCCTCGCGCGTGGTTCCCGGGTATGTCGTGGACTCAAGGATGATGAGTTGCCCGGCCCGCAATGTACACCCGATCTGCTCACCGCATGAGACGACATATGACAAGTCAGGCTCGTGATGTCGGCCCAGCGGCGTCGGCAGACAGACGATCAGGACATCCGGCTCCGCGAGGCGCGCGAAGTCCGTCGTGGCCGTGAATTTCGCGCTCGTGCCCAGTTCGCGAGCCATGTCATCACCAAAGTGCTTGAGATAGTTTGTGCCCTTCGCGAGGGAGTCGATCTTGCTCTGATCGATATCAAACCCCATCACGCGAAGCCCGCCCGAGTGCAGCGCGTGCGCCAAAGGCAGGCCGACATACCCCAGCCCAATGATCCCCGCCACGGCCGTGCCGGAGTGCAGCTTGGTCCGCAGGAGATCGGCCGGGCTTGACGATGTTGACGCTGCTGAACTCATGATCTGATTCCATTCACAGGCGAGACTGCGCCATGATCCTCGCGATGGCGCTGCGCGATGTGTGTTTGTGGCCGTGTCGAAGCCGTGTTCGGCGCATTGATGAACTCACCCACCGCCCGAATCAAACGATCGGATGCCCACGGGCTGATTCGTCCCGTGGCCGAGAGTTGATCAAGCGCGTCGAGCCTTGACGGCAGTTCGCTTTCGTCCATCGCAACGGCGACCTTGCCCAGGCTCATGAATCGCTGGGCGGTGGCTACCTGGTGATCGTTACGCGTTTCTCGCAGTTCGCCGCGGCGGGGCATTACGAGAATCGGCTTCCCAGCCTCCAACGCGGTCAGAATCGAACCCATGCCCGCGTGTGCCACAAGCACGCGAGATTGCTCGACGCGCTTGCGAAACTCCGCCGGCTCGAGAAACGCCGTCCACTCGATGTGCTTCGGCCGATAGTCCGTGTCGCTGATCTGTGCGAAGACGTCGGCGCGCCCGCGTGCCACGGCCCATTCATCGACCGCGCGAACCATTCTGTCAAACGGCATCTGCGCGCCGACTGTCACGAATATCACAGCACGGCCCCTTCGAACCGTGGCCCGCGCTGCGAAGTGCCCTTGCCCCCGGCGACATCGCACGAACCTTCAAGATGTTCCCACTGCGTCAGCCACAAGTCCGCGAACTTCGCGACAATCCGTCCCGTCATTGATATTTCTTCAACGTTAGCGATGCTGTCGATCCAGATCGCCCTCGCTCCCAACAGTCGGCCAAAGCGAATCGCGAAGTACCCGGGCGCAGCGCCTGTTGAGATGATGACATGCGGCCGTACGCGAATCACAATCCACACCAACTGCAGCGCCATCTTCACGAGCCCAACCTTGTCCCACCGCGTTGCATCCTTGACGACGTACAGCGGCGCATCACCCACATCCGCCCGATACGATCCGCGCACCGTCACATACGTCACCCGATGCCCCTGAAACGCCGGCCGCAGCCGAAGCAGTTGCACCCAGTGCCCCCCCCCGGATGCGACGGCCAGGATGCGGCGGGGCTTCTCAATCACGGACATGTTCCCGCGTCTTCGCGAGCACCGAGCCCAAGGTTCTGAACGTCAGGCCGCTGCGGGCAACCACCTCGAAGACGTCGAGCATGGCTTGCAGTACAAATGCGGCCCGCTCTTTTGCCTCCTGCTCACTTTCCTTGCGGTCGAAGTCGTGAAGGAGAACTACGCCGCCACGATCGCGCTCTAGCCGCGAAGCAGTTCGTGACGCCACTGGTAGAACCTCGGCCGTGTCGCCGGAGTCAATCGTCCACCATCCAATCGAGGCTCCTCGTCGTTGAATCGCGCGCCTCGTTGCCATCGTGGACTTTCCGTGCGGAGGGCGAAACAGGCCATTGGGCGGGACCCATCGCCCCAGAGACTCATACCCGCGATCAATATCCTCGATCGCTTCCCAACTTGGCACACGCCAAGCGGAAAGATGCCAGTGCGAGTGACACCCAACCTCGTGCCCTTCGCGAACAATGCGATCAACGATCTCGGGATGTCGCGCAGCGCGCGAGCCCAGCAAGAAGAACGTGGCTCTAACCTCATGCAATGCAAGCAGATCAAGCACCTTCACGGTCAAGTGCTCACCTGGCCCATCGTCGAACGAGAGTACTACCGAGCCAGTTCGACTGCATAAGTGCCTCAACCGGTTGACTTCGATCCATCGCTTCGCCAGGGGCGCTGGTGACAACTTGCACAGCGTGGCAGCTGGCTTCGAGTCACTTCGCTTCACGATCACAGTTCCGGTCATCAGCTACCAACTGTCAGCCGAAATCGCCGCCACACATATTTCGGAAGATTGCCCATGCGATCTCGATTCGCCATCGCCGCTCGCGCCGTGACGACCGGCAGACTCATCCAGCTCCACGCGATAGCCATCGTTGGCTGACGCACGGGTTCGAGGTCATAGCCCGCTCTCCGCAGCACGCGGCCGCAAACGCTCTGCACGATTCCGATCTCTCGTTTCGACAATTTTGTTCGCCACCGACGCATGGGCTCCTTCGAAACGCCGGCATTCTGCTGGAACTCATTGAAAGAACTGTTGTGAACCGGAACATCCAGCATCGCCGGATGGAACTCAACACCGAGCCAGTTGGCGATATCCCGAATCGCGTGTTCGGGCGACTCGACCATGTCCTCGTACCTCTGCACCCTTACGCGGGAGTCGCCGAACTTGTCGCGCGCGCTGACCGCTGCACGAACCGTCGCCCGCCATAACAAACTGATGATCAGAATATTATAAGACTGCCGAGCCCGCGCCTCTTCGAGTCGCAGCGCTTGCTCGTGACCCGGATCGCTCTCGAAATCAAATCCGCCCTGATTCCGCCAATCTCGGTACGAAGCAACCACCGCCCTCGGGTCACGAACCATACACAGCACTCGAGCATCGGGATACCGTCCGAGGATCTCCGGAATCCGGAATACGTGACGTGGTGTCTTATCCCCCCACACGCGCTTTCCCGCTCGCCGCGAACGAATCAGACAGAAAGACTCGAAGTACGCATCGGCACCCTCACCCCGCTCCTGGGCCACGCAACGTAATTCTTCCCGCGAAATGTCTGATCGTTCCGGATCGCCATAATGACCATACGGACGATGAGAAATCGCCAGGAAGTAGTCCTCGCAGATCCGCCTTTGTTCAGTCGAGAGGGGCGAGGTCTCAAACCCGGCCATTCGCACGCGCAAGTCATCGAAGTAGTGAGTCTCCCCGGAAACGAGAATTTCCGGATGATTGCTCACGATCGATCGCACCATAGCTGTGCCGGATCGTGACGCCCCTACGATAAAAATCGGCGCTGTTTCGCTGTTCATGCGGTAATGCTCGCTTCGACGTTCGAACCTGCAGAAGGCCCGGAGACTGCCGACGACGTATCATGAAAGTTGCGCGATGGCTTCGGTGAGTCAGCTTCCTTCGATCGGCCGTCTGCGCGTTTCGGTTTGGCTCGCAGTCGCCGACGTGCCGACCGATAGGCCTGCTCACACCAGTGCCCGAGGGTCGCGCGAGCTCCCAACGGCCGCGCCTCCAGCGGACCTGCGGCCGTCAATTCGACGCCGCGCGTTCCCCTTTTGAAGTCGTATCCGCCGGCATTGCCCACCGGATCGATTCCGCCCATGTCGTATCGCATCAGTCCTCGCCGCACAGCGAGTTCGATGGCTTCCCATTCGAGCAGATACGCGGCATAGTGCCGAGCGCCTTCATACGTTGTGGCTCCGATAATGCCTGCGAGTGTATCGCCGAGTGCACTGACTACGTTCATACCGACCACTTGGCCGTCAAGCTCTGCGAGGATCACGGTGAATCGGTCGCTTCCCTCAAGGCGGGCCTGCGCCGTCGCGTAAAAGTCGGCATCGACTTCGACTTCGAACCCCTTCCGATCCAAGAGTTCCCGATACAAACGACACACCGGCTCGAACGCTTCAACGCTGGTTTCAACGCGAAGCGTTATCCCTCGCTGTTCGCCGCGTACCAGATTCTTGCGCCAGTTCTTAGAAAGCTGCTGGCGAATCTGCTCCATGCTCTTCGTCGTGTCCACCGCGATCGTGCGATATCTTCGCGGCCACATGGCGTCTATAAATCCGCGCGCCTTGAGCCACGCACTGGCCAGGTCCGTCCAAGCCTGATCCGCAACTGGACACATCACGCGAAGAATAAGGCCACGATGATGGACATAATAAGCCACGAGTGCAGTCATTGTTTGTTCAAACGCGCTCATGTCGACGGCGAGGGCTTCGCCATGGTGCCGAGTCAGCGGCCCACCACTTATATACGCAACTCCCCATCCCAGCATCGGCACTCGACGCACGCGAACCGCTGCCAAACCGATGACCTCCCCATCGCGCCTTACCTCAACATGCTCCGATGTCGCCCCCATTCGGCGCGCACTTAGCAAGCCAAATTCCCAAGTCTGTCGATAGTTGTAATCAGCGAACGTCGGTGCTGTCAACTTCCACCGGTGTTCACCCACATTCATGATCGCACCTTCCACGGTAATAGCTAGTTAGCGACAGGGCCATTCACCTGGCGAGTTCCCCTGGCGCATTTCATCATCGCTTTCGGCGAAGCGCTGATAACTCTTCGACTGCGCACTGCCCGCCTAAATGACCCGAGCCACGAGTATGCCCCGTCTACCGTCAACCGGAACTGCAGCGCAGATACGTCGGGCGATACTGAAAACCGGCCTAACACGCCACGACTTGAAGTGGCACAGTCATGTTCCAGCGTGAGCACTGTCGTATAACCCGCTTGCGTAGCGGCCTCAAGTACGCGATCACTGTAATCGCCATGCGGCAATGCCAATTCAATCACATTGCGTCCCAACAACTCCTCCAACACTGCTCGTGACTCGCGCAATTCGCGATGGAGCGATTCATCATCAAGCGTCGATAGCCGAGGGTGCGTCGCCGTGTGAGATCCGATGCTAATCCCGCTGGACTGGGCCGCACGCTGAAGCGACTTCGCCGACATGCATGGTTCCGACGCTTCAGGGTGCGAAGGGTGTATCTGCCACGCAGGTACCCGACCAAGGTTGCCGCTCACCGCGAAGAGCGTAGCGGGAACTCCGCGCGTCGCCATGAGCGGCAATGCATTTCGATGAAGGCACTCGAAGGCATCATCAAATGTAAACACGACGTCCGGTCGTCGCCTCGACCCTGAGGCACGGGCAATGCCATTCAAGCCTACGGCGCGCTTTGCGACGCAGGCCAGCTGGCGCTCAAATTTCGATCGCTGGCTGTCGCGAACGCCGTGGTAACAGAGAATGATGCACATCGGTCGCCGCAATCTGCCCCCAGCTGAAGCAACCCAGAACAACAGTGCGATCACCAAGTACGCCACTCGAACCATCGGCTTCCGGCTCGTCGGAAAGCCGCATTCTACGGTTTCGGAATTCACTTTGACAGAGACTCCGATTCATCCCTCGTTGGTGCGATGGCTGGCGAAGCCCACCACCGTGTGACCGCGTGCGCAACTTCTCGATCCATGTTGTCTGGAAGCGGCCTTCCGTTGGACATCCGAAATCGCTGAGGCAGCGCCAGGCGATCCTGCACGTCGATGCCGTTTCGAACGAGAAAGTCGTAGATACACTTCATTGTCGCTGTTGGATCTTCGCAAAGGCCCTTGTAATCGACCCACCAAACGCGATCGTCGCCCAGCGAAGTAGAATCCAACGATATGTCTCGGTACGTGTGATACACCTGTGCCGCAACTTGATCAACGACAGGTGCATCCTGAAAGTCTTCCCATCCTCGCGGGCGAACGGACAACCATCGACGAACGTGTCGAAGCCCGTGGCTTTCAATTCTCGCATGCACAATGGACCGAATGTTGTCAGCAGGACTACGTTCAAGCGCGATAAACACACACGAAGGAAACACGCGATCTAGAAGCCGCATGTGTACACTGTGCATCACGTTCTTATTGAGCATCGGCGCTCGAAGGATGGCGGACATCGCGCTGAACGTCCGGCGCATCTGGTTAACCGGAAGCGCATCTGCGGCGGATGAGTCCAGATAGTGGTCTTCAGGAATCCATCGGCGCCAGATCCAGCCACCCTCATTGGGACTGCCCCATCCGGATATGTGGCCGTATCGACTCTTGAATGTTCCCCTCCAGTCCGCGATGCATCGGCTGAATAGGCGTGTTGCCGCGGCGGGAGTGTGATACATTCGGTGCGCAGCATTGGAGATGTATGCGAACCGAAAACGTGTCGCCAATGCTTCATATAGAAGCGTTGTACCAGACCTCGGCGGACCTACGATGAAGACCATCCGCAGCGCTTCGGGATCCGCGCTGTTGATGAGTCGCGACTCCATCGGCCGGCATGCCTGCATAGCCAGCCATCGAGGCGGTTCCGTGATGATCCGACGCGCATTCAAGGGTTCCAGTTGAACCGAATCAACCCGGAAAGGTGCAGAACGGTGCGAGCTGCGGCTTGGCGCAGCGATCTTGCCGTCGCCGATTCCTTACCACGCATGAAGGGCGCAAGCGCCTGCCAAGCCGCGGCTCGCGGAAGATCTCGCAGTAGCATAAACAGATTTGCACAGTAAGCTGCCAAACGACCACTGGTCCGCTGCACAAGCAGCAAGTTGCTGCGCGCCATCGCCAGGTTCATCTCGGCTGGATGCCTATCCGTGCTGATACCGCCGTAGTGGAGAATTGATGCGCCCGGAAAATACTGAACACCCCAACCGTGTCGTCTAAAGCGATGGCACCACTCAGCCTCTTCGCCGTACATGAAAAAGGCTTCATCCATCTCACCAACTTCCTCAAACGCTGTGCGCCGCACAAACATGAAACATCCGGCCACAATCTCGACCGCATGTTCGCAATTCAGATCAATACCGGCATAGCGGCACCTGCCAAGCCAGCGTGTCCGGCGCATCACGCGATTCGGTATGAACGCGTTGATCGCGACATCGGACACCCGTTTGACTCTAAACAGCGTCGACTGCTGCTTTCCGTCATCGCCAAAGACGCGGCAACCGATAACGCCCAACCTTGGATTTGCTTCCGCGTACTCCAGGGTCTTGCTGAGCGTTTCTGGATAGACTTCAGTATCAGGATTCAGCAGTAACAGGTATCGCCCCCGGGCGATGCGAAGACCCTGATTGTTCGCGGCCGCGAAACCCCGGTTGTCCGCGTTTTCAATGATCAATACTTCCGGATAAGCCTCTCGAATGGCTTCCACTGACCCGTCCTTCGAGTCATTGTCGATCAGGATCACCTCCCACGAGCACCCATGCGCCCTCTCGAATACCGAACGAACGCATGCTAGGGTTACGTCACGCGTGTTGTAGGATACGATAATAATTGATATGTCGACGCACTTCCGACCGTCTGCTGGCCCAATGCTTGGACCCCCGACGTTATAGCAATGACGCGATGATGTTCCGTTGGATCTCATTGGTACCTGAAAAAATCCGACTTGCGATTGCGTCACGCAGTTCGCGCTCAAGCTCACACTCGGTCAGATACCCGAGTCCCCCATGAACCTGAATAGCATCCTCGCAACACTTGACCCAGCATTCGCTGATATGCATTTTGGCCATGCTCGCTTCAAGGAGCGCCGACTTTCCTCTGCTGCGCTCCCACGCATACCGATACAACAGCGCTCGGGACGTCTCCAGGCGAATCCTCATGTCCACCAACCTGGAGGCAACCTGTTGAAATGTCCCAATCGGCTGCCCAAACTGCTGCCGCTGCTTCGAATACCTGACGCAGCGAGCCAGTAGGTGTGACATCCGTCCCACTGCTGTCGCCAGAATGCACCCTCGTTCCCACGACATCGAATGAGTAAACAGCGCTGCGCCGTTCCCTTCAGCGCCGAGGCGATCGGTGACTGGCACCTCGCAACCATCAAACCGCAACTCTCCCATCTGTGCAGTTCGCAACCCCATCTTCTCGACCGTGCGAACAACCGATACTCCAGGAGATGAGGCGTCGACAACAAACGCTGTTATACCGCCCGCGCCCTTTTTGTGATCCACCGTGGCGAACGTCACGACCACATCCGCCACAGGACCATTCGTAACGTACATCTTCGAACCGTTCAGAATGTATCTGTCACCCCTGCGCTCAGCCACCGTTGACATACTATACGCGTCCGACCCGCTGCCGGATTCGCTAACAGCATTTGCTCCGATGTACACTCCGTTGCACAACTTTGGAAGATACTTCACTCGCTGTTCGTTCGTGCCAAACTCCATCAGCGGCATCTCGACCGTCCACATCTGCGCGTTGATTCCGAACATCAGGCCGTTGTCACCACACGCTCGACCAAGCCGTTCCAGCGCGCCCACGGTGGTTACCGCATCCAACCCGCGTCCACCGTACTCCCGCGGAACCGGAAGCCCGGGTATGCCGAACAGTGAACACGCCTGCCAACCCTCACGATTGAACTCCCCCGCTCGGTCCCTCTCAATGATCCCCGTACAGAGAGAATCCGACGCAAATCGCTCAACGGAATCAAACAGCTCTCGCTGCTCGGATGTCCAGGACAGGTTCATCTTGCGACTGCTCCCCTTGAAAGTCCAATCGCTACGATGCGCGACCTAAGGATTGGTAGTCGATCTTGTCGGTCGACGTCTTCGGTAGTATCGGGTAGAACACGAACGAGTCCGGGATCATGTACAAAGGTAAGTGCCTCGCACACCAACCCTTTAAGTCAATAATGGACGGCCGGGTTCCGTCGTGAGAACTGATGTGAGCGATGACTTTTGTACCAACCGCGTCATCTAGGTTCGCCGTAACCGCGGCCTCGCGTACATTGGGATGACGATACAGGCACGCTTCAATCTCACCTAGTTCAACACGATATCCGCGACGCTTTATCATACGATCCCGGCGGCCGACATACTTTAGAATTCCTTCGCCCTCCTCGACCACAATGTCACCTGTTCTGTACCACTTCGTCTGCTGACCCGGCACTTCCAGAAACGCACGCGCATTCTCCGCCGGCTTCCCCCAGTACCCGATCATCACGTTTGGACCCGCGATACACAGCTCGCCTTCC
>CAZTPJ010000043.1:0-32641 GCA_964614515.1 uncultured Phycisphaeraceae bacterium
CGCGGTTCGGCCCGCGAACAGGCCGTGCAGCGCGGCCGGGTGTGCATGGTCTGGCCCGGGGCGCGAACATGCGGATGTCCGCGGACTTCCGCATAACAACGGCGGCGCCCAGGCCATGGCGCACCGCGCCGACGCCATGGCCCCCGGCCGGGTGTTCAGTCGCGGGGGCGTGAGCGCATGATCTGCCGTGGCGGGCACGCATGCGCAGCCTTGGCGCGATTGCATGGGTTCCGTACGCGCGCACGCGGCTCGCGTATGCGCGCACACGGCTCGCGCATGCGCGCACACGGCTCGCGCATGCGCGCATACGGCTTGCGTATGCGCGCACACGGCTCGCGTATGCGCGCATACGGCTCTCGTATGCGCGCACACGGCTCCCGTATGCGCGCATACGGCTCCGGTATGCGCGCTCACGATTGCAAATTAGTGCGCATGATGGAACAACTCGTACCTCCGTATCGCGCGGTTCTCGCCTGACGGTGGCGGCCCACCCCTTGGCGATCCTCCTGCGAACGTTCTTTTCGGACGCGAGCAGCGACCGCGGTCATGGCAGCATCCCGTCGATGGCTCTCGCCACCATCACGGCGGGTGATCCGTCGCACGCCCGTTAATTCAGCGCATGATTCGCGCCAGTCCTATATCACAGAGCTGTGCGAAGGTGGTGGGCGCGTCCCCGCGCGGAAAATATTATGCCGGTCGCGCTCAAGACGCGGCGTATGCGGACCGATCGGATCGTGACGGTCGTGCGGCCGTCGCGCCTGCAGCGCAGGGCTGCAGCGCTGCCGACGATGTTAACAAGTAAGCAAGGAGCATTCCCATGCCCGTCCTTCCCGGCACGCGACTCGCCCAGATCCAGTGGCTCGAAACGCGACTCCCGCAGTGGGCCACCGCCGCCGCCGCCATCGGCCTGACCGCGGAACAGGTCGCGGAGATGCAGACCCTCACCACCGACGCCCGCGCTGCGTATGACACCGCGCAGGCCGCCCGCGCTGCGACAAAGAACACCACGCAGGCGTTCCACGCCGCCTCCGACGCCATGCGCACCCGCGCGGGAGAACTCATCAATCAGATCAAGGCCTTCGCCGCCACCACCGGCGATCCCAACGTCTACACCGAGGCCAGCGTCCCCCCCCCCGCCAGCCCCTCGCCCGCGCCCGCCCCGGCCATGCCCGACAATCTTACAACCACGCTGCTCAACGATGGCAGCATCCTCCTCAAATGGACCGCGACGCAGCCCGCCCCCGGGGCGGAAGTGTACTTCACCGTGCAGCGCAAACTCGCCGGGCAGGCCATCTTTGTGAACATCGGCGACACCGGTGAAAAGAAATTCATCGATGCCTCGCTCCCCCAGGGCACACCCTCGGCCACCTACCAGCTCATCGCCAAGCGCGGCAACCACGCCAGCGAACCCAGCGAAGCCGTCACCATCTTCCTCGGCGTCCCCCAGGCCGACGGCGGCGAGACGGAACTTAAGATCGCGGCATAGATGCGAAAGCCTGCATCGCGGCGACCATGAGAAAGCCTGCATCGCGAAGATCGCCAAGCAAGGCGAAGGCCGCGAAGCAGCAGAGACTGGACCAGGTCCGCAGGCCCATCCCCGTCGATGGGCCTGTTTCGTTTTGGGGGAGTACGCAGAGGCCGCAAAGATCACGCAGAGATCGCGGAGAGAAGCAGAGGTCAGCGCGAAGGCGGGAAGAGCTCAGCGAGAAGGGGAGAAGAGTTCAGCGCGAAGGCGCGAAGGGGCGCGAAGAACGCGAAGAGGGATGAGGGGGGGGTGGAGTTGGGCGAAGGCGCAGCGCGCGTGGTGCTTGTGCAGTGTCACATGGGCATGAGGACATGGGCATCGCACACGGCGACCTGTGCCTGCCCCCGTTCGATCAAGAAGAAGTTCACCGCGGAGGCACGGAGGACGCCGAGAGGGGAAGACACCCTGCCTTTCTCCGCGTACTCCGTGTCTCCGCGGTGAATCAATGTATTGTGGTCAGATATGATGCACCCATCGCGATCGCCATGGCACACGGCAACGTGGTTCCGTCCCCGCGCCGAAGGGAAGAAGTTCACCGCGGAGGCGCGGAGGACGCCGAGAGGGGAAGACACGCTGCTTTTCTCCGCGTGCTCCGTGTCTCCGCGGTGAATCAATGTATTGTGGTCAGATATGATGCACCCATCGCGATCGCCATGGCACACGATCATCGCGCGATCGCCCGACAAGCCGAAGCGGATTGTCGGGGCTTATCACATCGCTGCTTTTCCCCCTCCCCATTGCCCCTTCCCTCTCCCCCTGCCCATTCCCCCCTCCCCATCCCCCTTCTTCTTCGCGACCTTCGCGTTCCCTTCGCGCCTTCGCGTTAAAACTCTTCTCCGCGTTCTCCGCGTGAACTCTGCGACCTCTGCGTACACACGCCGCTTACTTGAGCAGGCGTTCGAGGAAGTGGATGTCCACCCCCCCCTCGCGGAAGGAGGAGTTCTCCATCAGTCGCCGGTGCAGCGGGATGGTCGTCTTGATCGGGCCGACGTTGAACTCGCGTAGAGCCCGCGCCATGCGGGCGATGCACTGCTGCCGGTCATCCGCGTGGACGATGAGTTTGCCGATCATCGAGTCGTACGTCGGCGGCACAGTGTACCCCGGGACGACGTGCGAGTCGATGCGCACGCCCGGGCCGCCGGGCGGTTCCCATGTCAGGATTCGCCCAGCGCTGGGCATGAAGTTCTTATCAGGGTCTTCCGCGTTGATGCGGCACTCCATCGCGTGTCCGCGGATGGTCACATCACGCTGGCGGAACGGCAGCGGCTCGCCCGACGCGACGAGGATGCTCATCTTCACGATGTCGATGCCGGTGATGAGTTCGGTGACGGGGTGCTCAACCTGCACGCGCGTGTTGACCTCGAGCATGTAGAAGTTCTGCTTGTCATCCATCAGAAACTCGACCGTTGCCGCGCCGGAATAGTTCGCGGCCTTGATCAGCCGTGCGGCCGAGTCGCACACCGCGTCGCGCTTGCGGCGATCAATGTCCGGGCCGGGGGCTTCTTCGATGATCTTCTGATGGCGACGCTGCATGGAGCAGTCGCGTTCAAAGAGGTGGACGGCGTGGCCGTGCTTGTCCCCCAGGCACTGCACCTCAACGTGCCGGGCGTTCTGGAGGAACTTTTCGATGAACACGGCCCCGTTGCCGAAGGCCGCGGCGGCCTCCTGCGAGGCGTTTTTGAGCACGCTTCGCAGCGTGGCCTCGTTGTGGCAGACGCGCATCCCGCGGCCGCCGCCGCCGGCCGACGCCTTGATGATCACGGGATAGCCGATCTTGTCGGCGATGGTCACGGCCTCTTCTTCATCCTCGACCGCGCCCTCGGAACCAGGGAAGACGGGGACTTTGTTCGCCTTGGCCGTCTTCTTGCACTCGACCTTGTCGCCGAGCAGGCCCATGGCCTCGGGGCTTGGGCCGATGAACTCGATCTTGCAGTCGCGGCAGATCTGGGCGAAGTCGGCCCGCTCGGAGAGGAAGCCATAGCCGGGGTGGATGGCATCGACATCCGCGATCTCGGCGGCGGAGATGATGCGCGAGATGTTGAGGTATGACTCGCGGGCGGGCGGAGGACCGATGCAGATGGCCCGGTCGGCGAAGCGAAGGTACGGCGCGCCCTCGTCCGCCTTGGAATAGACGCACACGGACTCGATGCCCAGTTCACGGCACGCGCGAATGATCCGCAGCGCGATTTCCCCACGATTGGCGATGAGAATGCGTCGAAACATGGTCAAGTCAGCAGCGGACGATGGATGAAGGTACAGGTTGAGAGACACGCAATCGATGCATCAAGCGGCAAGCGCGATCACGAAGGCTTGACGAGGAACAGCCGCTGGCCAAACTCCACGGCCTCGCCGTTTTTCACCAGCACGCGCTCGACCGTGCCGCTCACCTCGGCCTTGATCTCGTTGAAGACTTTCATCGCTTCGATGAGGCACACGACGCTGTCAGCGCTGACCGATGAGCCCGAAGAGACAAACGGCCCCGAGTCGGGATTCGGCGAGGCATAAAACGTGCCGACCATCGGCGACTCGATGGGGATGAGGTCCTTGGCGTCAACATCCACCGGCGGCGCGGCGGAGTCGCCCTCGCCGTTGTCGGCGTCGAGGCCCTCGGTGATGATCGGTCGCGGCGCGGCCGTGGGCATGGGGACGCCAGCGCCCGAGCCTTGATAAATCACCGGCTGGTGGTTGACGACGGTTCCCCCGGCCGGGCCGCGGCGAATGGCCACCGTCTCTTCCTGATCCTTCAAGTCAAGTTCGGAAAGGTCGTTTTCGACCATGAGCCTGACGAGTTCCTTGAGTTTGCGGATGTCGATCATGGGGATTGTCCAACAGTATGCTGGGTTCGAACGACGATCAGGCCTTGATGTGCGGCCGGGAACAGGACTGAACCAACTGAGGTCCACATGTGTGGGCGAACCGCTACAAACTTGCGAAGCCAAGGCCCTTTTTCATCGAACAGAGGTTCTCCGCGCCGTCTTCGGTGATGACATAGTCATCTTCGATCCGCACGCCGCCTTCGCCGGGGAGATAGATGCCCGGCTCAACGGTCACGACATCGCCGACTTCGAGGATCATCTCGGGATAGAGCGGATTGAGGCGCGGGTCTTCGTGGCCGTTCATGCCCATCCCGTGTCCCAGGCCGTGCCCGAAGGCATCGCCGAAGCCGTGGTCTTTGATGTAGTCGCGGGCGACGGCGTCGACTTCGTGGGTTGTCTTGCCCGGTGCGAGCGCTCCGGCCGCACGCAGTTGCGCCTCCAACACGATCTCATAGACCTCCTTCATGCGTCCGGGCCACTTGCCCAGGGCGAAGGTCCGCGTCATGTCCCCGTGATAGCCGCGATAAATCGCGCCCCAGTCGATCAGGAGCATGTCGTTCTTTTTGATCTTGGTCGTGCCGGGTCGATAGTGGGGGAGCGACCCGTTGGCGCGGGCGGCGATGATCGTCGGGAAGCCGGGCGCCGATGAGCCAAGCGACTTCATCTCCGCTTCGAGGGCCGCGGCGACTTCGAGTTCGGTCTGGCCGGGCTTGATGGTGGGCAAGATGCGCTTGAGCGCCTTTTCCTGAATGCGAATCGCCTGGCGGATCAGGTCGAGTTCCGATTCATCCTTGCGGCGGCGAAGCGCCCCGACAAGGCCGCTGGTTGCGATGACGCGCGGGCGTCCAACCTGCGTGCAGATCGCATCGAACTCCGCCACGGGCATGACCTCACCCTGCACCGCGAGGCGTTCCCACGTTCGCCCGCCGAGTACCTCGCCCACGCCCGCGAGCATCGACGATGTCCGGATGTGGACATCCGCCAGTTCCTTGACGGCCTGAAGTTCCTCCTGATAGCGAAAGTCGCTGATGACCACCGGTCGCCACGGCCCGACGAGCAGATAGCTATCGCCGCCGAGAAAGCCCGTGAGGTAGCCAACGTCGATGGGGTTGGAGATGAGCATCGCGTCAGCGCCCGCGCTCGCCAGTCGTTCGAGCAGGCGCGCGATTCGCCCGGCGTGGGGACTGGATGTGGTCACGTTGGTCTTCACGGCGGCGGGACTCATGGCGGGCATCATACGGTCCATGCGAGCGCTGGGCGAGTCCGGGCGCAGCACGCGGCCAGTCGCGTGGCCCCTCAGCCATCCCTACTATCACCGTCCATGCCAGCGCCGACGGAACGAACCACCATCAAAGTGCAATCGGAGCGCGCGGTCCTCGCGGCCGTGCGGCTCCCGGAGTCGCGGTACAACCGCGCCGATCCGTTTGGCGAACTGCGTTCGCTGGCGGAACAGGCGGGTTCGATCGTGGTGGGGGAGTTGTCGCAGTCGCGTGATCGCCCCGAGGCGGGCACGTACATCGGCGTGGGCAAACTGCACGAACTCAAGGCCCTGTGCGACGCCCTCGAAGCCACGCTGGTCATCTTTGATCACGATCTGTCCCCCAAGCAGATCGCCAACATCGAGGAGATCGTCGAACGCAAGGTCGTCGACCGCTCGGAGTTGATCCTGGACATCTTCGCCTCGCGAGCCGTCACGGCCGAGGCGAAGTTGCAGGTGGAACTCGCCCAACTCGAATACACCTATCCGCGGCTTCGCGCGATGTGGGATCACCTGGAACGAATCGTCGGCCACGGGGGCATCGGCGGCATCGGGACGCGCGGGCCGGGTGAACAGCAACTCGAAACCGACCGCCGACTCGTGCAGAACCGCCGCATGCAACTCCTGCGGGAACTCAAGGACATTCAGGCGCGGCGGCGGCGCGAAGTCCGCGCCCGCAAGCACGAACACTTCACCGTCGGTATCGTCGGATACACCAACGCCGGCAAGAGTACGTTTTTCAACACGATGACGGCCGGGGGCGCGTATGCCGATGATCGCGTCTTTGCCACGCTGGCGACGCGAACGCGGCAATGGGATCTCGGCGGCGGGCTGAACGTCATGCTTTCGGACACCGTTGGTTTTGTTCGCGATCTGCCGCATAATCTCATCGCATCCTTCCGCGCAACGCTCGAAGAGGCCACGCACGCGGACCTGCTGCTTGTGGTGCTCGATGTGGCCGATGCCGCGGCCGAATTGCAGTATGAGACGGTGATGGAAACGCTCGAAGCCCTCTTTCGCGAGATCGAGCAGATCGAGGCCCGCGACGGCCACGAGTGGCAACGTCCGGAGATCGTGGTGCTGCTGAACAAGGCGGACCGTTTGATTGACAACACGGAACTGCTCGTGTGGCAGCGCCGCGCGCCCGGTTCGATCGCCGTGTGCGCTTTGCCCACGCCGGATGGTTCGCCTGGACTCGGGCATGAAGAGGTCCTGGCGCTCGTGCGCGATGCCGCGCGTGGCCCGGTACGAGAACGCACGATCACCGTCGAACTTCGCGACTCACGCACGGTCCACATCCTCGAAAATCGCGGCGAAGTTCTCGAACGAACCTATGGCGACGGAAACGTCACGCTCCGCGTGCGCATCGGCCAACGTCAAGTCGATCAACTTCGCTCGGCGGGTGCTCGCATGGTCATCGCCGGCGAGCCGCCACCGGAGCGTTCGCCGTGGCCAACCGAGGACGATGGCGATGCACCCGTCAAAGGTGGAAACCCGGCTGCGGCGCGCTGATACTTCGCCGTCAATCGGGACCGGGGCGACCGGACTTCACCGGCCGTGGTGCTTCGTCCGATAGACCAGTGCCGCCACCTTAGCTCAGCGGTAGAGCAATGCTTTCGTAAAGCATAGGTCCGGGGTTCAAATCCCCGAGGTGGCTTTGACGTGGTGGTGCAGGGTAACGGCAGAATCCAATGGGTACGGTGGGGTGGGCGTCCCGCCCGCCTCCGCTGCGTGTCCAACGCGCGGGGGTTCAACCTGCGGACGCATCCGTGAGCGAACTTGCGGTTGCCCCGCGTGGTGGTGGCTGAAATGGCGCCAGGTCGATAGACTTGCCTATCGGGAAAGCACCGGTGGCCCTCTGCCGTCGTGACCCGATTCGCCGCGGTTCGAGTCAGACTCGTCGGGCGATATGTGGGGTTCGTCAGCCATCAGAGCGAAGGAGATTCGAGATGCGACGTTGTGCATGGCAAGTGCTGGCTTTGATGTTCGTTTCCATCGGAAGCGCTGGTGCGCAAGTGTGTACGCCGAATCCAAGCGCCACGGCCGCGCAGATCGCGCTGGCCACGGGCAGCGGCGCGCCGATGCTCACGGGCCTTGGCGACCACACGCATGCGATCACGACGAAGTCGGCCGAGGCGCAGCGGTTCTTTGACCAGGGCCTCATCATGCACTACGCGTTCAACCACCGCGAGGCGGTTCGCGCGTTTCGACATGCGTCGGAGTTGGATCCCGAAGCGCCGATGCCGTTTTGGGGCATCGCGTTGTCACTTGGGCCGCACATCAACGCGCCGATGGACCCGGAGGCGTATGCGCCCGCGATGGCGGCGTTGGCGAAGGCGAAGGCCAACACGGCCAGCGGCTCCGCTCGCGAGCGGGCGTATGTCGAAGCGTTGTCGGCTCGCTACGCCGACGCCGCGCCGGAGGATCGCAGTTCGCTGGATCAGGCATATGCGGAGGCGATGCGGGCGCTGGCGAGACAGTTTCCCGGTGACATGACGGCGCAGACGCTCATGGCCGAGGCCGTCATGTGTACGTCGCCGTGGGACTATTGGCTGCCCAATGGCACGCTGCGTGCGCCGGTGGCGGAGGCGCGCGTGGCGCTCGAGCGCGTCATGTCCAACGACCTGAACAATCCCGGCGCGAATCACCTGTACATTCACGTCGTCGAGGCGGGGCCGACGCCGGAGGTGGGGATTCCGGCCGCGGATCGCCTGCGTGATCTCGTGCCCGTCGCGGGGCATCTTGTCCACATGCCGGGGCACATCTATGTTCGCGTCGGCATGTATCACGAGGCGAGCCGATCAAATGAGGCGGCGATCAAAGCGGATCGCGAGTACTTCTCGACGTGCGGCATGCAGGGCTTCTATCCCCTCGCGTACTACCCGCATAACTGGCACTTCCTGTGGTGGTCCACGATGGCCGAGGGGCGCAGCGAAGACTGCCTTCGCGCCGCGCGGATCGCGGGGCTGAATATCACCAACGACTTCCCCGAAGCGCCGCGGCTTCGCGTGATGATCCCGTGTGCGCTCGTGCGTTTCGAGCGATGGGATGATGTGCTGCGATTGCCACAGCCGCCGGCCGAACAATTGTTTGAGACGGCCATGTGGCGATACGCTCGCGGTCTCGCGCACGCCGCCAAGGGCAGCGTGGATTCCGCACGCTCCGAACTCTCGCAACTCACGCAGATCATCGAGAGCGAACAGGGCAAGGCGCTGGAAATGCCATTTTTCTACGGCCTGTCACAACTCAAGATCGCCCATGGCCTGTTGGCCGCGGCCGTCGCAACCGGCGAGGGTCGGACGGACGAAGGGCTTACGCATCTTCGAACGGCCGTGAAACTCGAAGATGGCATGGCGTACATGGAGCCGTCGTACTGGTATTACCCGGTTCGTCAGTCGCTCGGCGCGGCACTGCTGACGGCGAAGCGCTACAGCGAAGCCGAAGCGATCTTCCGCGAAGACCTGCGGCGGAACCCGAGCAACGGGTGGTCACTGGCGGGCCTGTCTCGCGCGCTGCGCGGGCAGGGCAAGACCGCCCCCGCCGATGAAGTCGAATCGTGGCAGCGAACGGCGTGGATTCGCGCGGATGTGCCGGTGGGGTTTGGGCCGTTCTAGGAAACGTCAAAGTCGTTTGAGACGATGAGCGACGAAGGTGCGAAGCACTCGCCCGGGCACAAGGTTGGTCAAAGACCGAACTCCTTGTGAATCAGGCGCGCGAGTTGGTTAGTCCTGAACTGGGTTTGGCTTCCCTGTCGTCGTTATAGTCCCATTTTCGGGCGGGGATGGTGGCTTAGTCTCAGTCTGCGGGCGCTCGCCGCCCAGCGCCGAATCAGTTTCTTGCTGAGTCATTTTCCACCTCCGCTTCGCGTCTCGATGCCGTTCGGCGGCGGCGGTGGTGGGGGCGGTGGTGATGGAGGTGGCTTGGTCTGGTTAGTCTGCATTTCAAAACCCTTGTGCAGCGAGTGCGAAGGCCGCCAAGGCGGCCACCGCCATCGCAAAGACCGCTTTAGCGGTATACCGTATGCTCTTTTGTATGTGTTGCAACCGTTGCTGGTTCAATCGCACAGCCTTGTCCGTGGCCTCGATCAGCCGATCTCGCATGGCTTCTGCACACTTGGCTTCATGTGACGTTGATTGATCGGATTCTGCTGTTTTCGGCTCTTGTTCGAGATGGGATCGGAGATCCTCCCGCCACTTTCGCCAACCCGAAAGGTCCACAATCTTCGGGTAGTCGCGTGGGAGAATGGCGCGGAACAAGTGGACTGCTGCTGCCAACAAAAAACCAAGCGAGGTCAGGCTGGCTGCATGATACACGAAGGCGTCAACTCGCTGCAACGCTAGCTCAAGCAAGTCGTGACGGGCGATTGAATAGAGTGCCCCGCCGAAAACGACTTGGGCCGTCAGGATCAAGCCAGCCCGGGAGTAAATCGAATCATTCGTTTCGAATGCTCGATTGTACTGTTCTACGACAAAACCGAGAAATTCTCTTTCATTCATTGCTGAGGTGTCTCGCCGACATTATGAATCTTGACGGGAATCATACGCCGACTCCCGAGAGTCGTCAAAGTCGGCGTAACGTCCGGCGATTGCGTCCATCTCAGCAAAGATGTCATGCCCGTTGGCGTGAGCAGCGCCCGGTTCATCGACGAAGACGATAACCTCGCGAACTTCTCCCTCGATTCGAGAGAGGCGTTCAACGATCTGTTCCTTGCTTCCCTTCAACACTTGAGCCTTCATGCTTGACCTCCGAGGAATCATAGGAACGGTGCCGCGAGCGTGTTCCGAAGACGGGGATGGGATGTGGATTGGAGGCGGGAAGGAACTGGGAGACGTCCACACCACAGTTTGGCTGATGCGACGCCTAACCGTGTGGCGGGTTCGGCTGCCCCGCCTCATCCAACACTCACCAGCGTCCCGATCGACTCGCCTTGCACGACCCGGCGAATGTTGCCGGGCTTCTTGAACTCGAAGACGATCACGGGCAACCGATGCTCCTGACACATCGCCAGAGCGGTCATGTCCATGATGGACAGGCGGCGTGCGAGGGCTTCGGCGAAGGTGAGGGTTTCATAGCGTGTGGCCGTGGGATCGCGCTTGGGGTCCGCCGAGTACACGCCGTCAACCTTCGTCGCTTTCACAAGCACCTGGCATTCGAGTTCGGTGGCGCGAAGGGCCGCACCCGTGTCGGTTGAGAAGAACGGATTGCCGGTCCCGGCCGCGAGGATGACGACACGGCCCTTTTCAAGATGTCGAATGGCCCTGCTTCGGATAAATGTCTCGGCCACGGCGCGAATCTCGATGGCCGACATCACACGGCAATCCGTCCCCAGCGCCACCAGGGACTCTTTGAGAGCCAGCGCGTTAATCACCGTGCCGAGCATGCCCATGTAGTCGGCCGTGGCCCGCTGGATGTGCCCGACGGCCGCAAGTTGCGCCCCGCGGATGATGTTCCCCCCCCCGACGACCACCGCCAACTGGGCGCCAACCTTCGCCGCGTCGTGAATCTCGCCGGCGATGGTGCGGAGTTCGTCAGCATCAATGCCAAAACCTCCGGCCGTGCAGAACGCCTCGCCGCTGAGTTTGAGGAGGATTCGCTTGTACGGCCCGCGCGAGGCGTGGGTTGCTGAGGCTGGATCGGGTGACTGGGTTGACGCGGGGGCCGTGCGACTTGGCATCGAAGTCCTTTCGTGTCCGGGTGCAACTCATTGAACCCGAGGGCGGTAGACTGGTCAAGGATGATCGAACCAAATCGCGGTCGGCCGCGAATGGATTGACGGCGAAGCGCGGCTTGCGGGGCCGCGGGGACCTCGCGGAGTGAACGCCCAGCGGGTCCACGGGCCGATACCAAAGCACCATGCAGAGCGACATGCCCAATTCCGGGGCCACACAACCCAATGATACTACCGGTATCGACGCCCCCGGGCTTGATTGGGCGCGGATCAAGCGCATCGTGACGCACGCGGCCGTGAGTGCGTGGGTCTTGTCGTTGGTCATTCATGTCGTGCTGCTCATCATCGCCGCGGTCATCACCTATCAGCCGTCACAGGCTGGCGGAGCGGGCGCCACGGGCGAGTATGACGTCGAGATGGCGGTGGTCACCGAGTCGGAACTCGTCGAGATTCAGCAGGCGGCGCTGGATGCGGAGACGCCGGCCGTGCCGGATCTTCCTGCGCCGGACCTGCCGTCAGAGGACACGTTGGCGTCAGACTTGACGGCGGAGTTGGCGGGCCTGACGGACATCTCGGATATGTCGGTTGAGATCGGTGGCGGCGATGTGTCGGGCGGCTCGCTGGGTGTGGCTGGTGCGGGCGGCGGGTCGGCATCGTTCTTTGGAGTCGAAGCGCGCGGCAATCGCTTTGCCTATGTCGTGGACATCTCGGGTTCGATGAGCATCGAAGGGCGCATCGAAACGCTTCGCGATCAACTCATCTCGTCGATCAACGCGCTCACTGAGACGGCGAGTTTCAGCGTGGTGGCGTTCAACCACGGCGCGTGGCCGTTGACCGAGGAGGTCAAGTGGCTCGAGGCCTCCACGACGGGCAAGCGTGATGCATCCGCGCTGATTGAAAGGGTCGAGCCGTCTGGTGGCACGGTTCCGCTGCCCGCGTTCCAGAAGATCTACACGCTCAAGCCCCGGCCGGATGCGATCTACTTCATGACCGATGGGGAGTTTGATCCGTTGCACGCCGACGAGATCGCGCGGATGAACAAAGAGCACAAGATTCCGATTCACTGCATCGCGTACATGAGTTCCGCGTCTGAGGCCGTGATGCGCAAGATCGCGCGGGATTCGGGCGGGACGTATACCTATGTCGCCGGAGGCAGGCCATGATTGCGGCGGCCGTGGCGGCGGCATTGACAGGCGTGATCGGGCAAGTGACGCTGCGCGGGTTGGAATCTCCACCCGCAGGCGACGTTGTCGCCGTGACGGCTGATGGCGTGACGGTTCGCGGGGAGGCAATGGGCGACACGATCATCGGCTGGGATCGGATTCGTTCCGTCGGTGGGGAGCATGCCGACGAGGCGGAACCATTTCTCGGCGTCGCCGAGCGTTTGTGGCGGGCGCGCGTTCGTATCGAACGCGGCGACATCTTCAGCGCTGAACCCCTGCTTGAAGAACCGTTTGAGTTCTATGAAGGTCGCGGCGGGCCGACGGCCGCGATGGTCGCCGAGGCGCTGCTGCGTGCGCGACTTCGTCGCGGAGCGCAGATCGCGGCCGTACGCCCGTGGATCGCGCTGCTATCCGCGAGGGAGCAGCAGGCTTCGGGTCCGGCGCAGGCGCACGGCGATTGGTCGATGCAGGCGGGACTCGGCGAGGTGATTGATTCGACGACCGGCCTGGCGCCAGCGCTGCCGCCGGTGTGGTTTGACTGGCCGTCGGTGGTGTCGTTTGCGTCGGCGGAGGGCTTGTCACGGCCTTCGGACTCGGCGTTGTCGGGCGCGGCCGCATTGCGAGCGCTGTATGTTCATGCCGCGCGATTCGAGTCGGGTTGGAAGGATGAGTTTCCGAGTGTGGATGCGTCGAGTCGGGCCGTGGCGATCACGCTTGAGATCGTCCGCGCACGAACGGGCACGCCCGCGCAGCGCGACGCAGCGCGGACGAAGATTCGCACGGCCCTGAACTCGCCGATGGAACCGTGGCTTGAGGCGTGGTATCGCGTGGGACTTGGTCGATCGCTGGCAATGGAAGATGATGATGAGATGCGATTGCTCGCGGTCTCCGAACTGCTCGTTGTGCCAGCGAGGCTGGCGTCGGCGCACCCATATCTGGCGGGCATGGCGCTGGCCGATGCATCGCTGATCCTGCGCGACCTGGGCCTGACCACCGGCGCGGATACGCTGCGTGATGAGTTGACGTTGTTGTATCCGGATCATCCGGCCGTGACGTGGTATCGACTTCAAGAGGGAAGCAAGGCGCGAGGGGATGCAATCGGTTCGCCGCGTGCGTCAGATGGAGATTTCACGGTGGCAGTTCACAACGTGGCCGATACCGCACAGGCGAGACGCCTGTGCCACCAAGACGTTCACGGGCATAACGCCTGTGCCGTCGTTGTTCGAAGTTCCGCATGGAGGTTCAGCCGACACCCATGACCACTCTCTTTTCCATGTGCCTGACGCTTGCGCAGGCGGAGCCGCTTCCTGAGAAGTCTCTGCTGGATCACATTCGATCCGGTGGGACGATCGGCTATGTCATCATCGTGCTGTCGTTCGCCGCGATGGTGCTGGCGATCATGCACCTGATCCAGATACGCAAGTCCCGGCTCGCGCCGCCGGAGGTCGTGACGAAGCTCGACTTCCTGCTCGCCTCTGGCGACACGCGGGCGACGATGGAGTACGTGTTGAACAAAGATAATGAATGTTTCCTGACGCGGACATTCGCCGGCGCGCTGACGCGATGTTCGCGATCGGCGTTCGGCTTTCTCGAACTTCGCACCGCTCTTGAAGAGGCGGGCAAGCAGCAGGTGGATCGCCTGCACCGCACGGTTGATGGCATCGGCCTGATCGGGGCCGTGGCGCCCATGCTCGGGCTGCTCGGCACGGTCGTCGGCATGGTCGGGGCGTTTGAAACCATCAGCGCCACCGAGGGCTTCGCCAAGCCGGCGCAACTGGCCGGGTCCATCTCGGTTGCGCTCATCACCACCGTGCTCGGCCTGTTGGTGGCGATTCCATGCACGGCCGCGCATGCGTACTTCCGCCATCGAATCGATGATGTGACCAGCGGAATCGGGGAGACGATTGAGGAGTTGGCGGCGCACCTTCAGTCGGCGTCCGCGGGCGCCGCCCCCGCGGCGAAGCCCGCGCGTCAGGGTGGTCGGCCGTCACAGCCCGCGGAGGCCGCGGCGCGATGATCTTCCGCCCGTCCAGAACCCGCGAAGGCGCCGGCTTCGACATGACGCCGATGATCGACGTTGTGCTCCAACTGATCATTTTTTTCATGTACACGGCCCAGTTTTCGCAGGTCACTCGCACGCTGATCGATCTTCCCGCCGAGTCCGGCGAGGCCGAGGCGGAGGTTGAGCCGCGCGGGATCATCGTGGACATGCGGATTGATGGTTCGCTGCTGGTCGAGCGCGGAGATGTCACGCTCGAACAGTTCTTCGCGATGGTGGAGGCCGAGATTGCCGAGCGCGGTTCGGCTGACGCTGTGGAACTGCTTGTGCGGGCGCATCGCGATGCCCCGATGGCCCACGTCAATCAACTCGCGCAGCGACTGACGCTCATGGGCGTGCGAAACTGGCGACTGGCGACGTCGGAACAGATGCGCCCGTAACGGAACTGCCGCGGATGAACTTCAGCCCGAAATCCCGCATGCCGTCCGCGAAGGGGCTTCCGATCGCGAGCCTCATCGACGTGGTGTTTCTGCTGCTGATCTACTTCATCGTCACGTCGTCGATGGTTCCGGCCGAGTCGTTCCTGTCGTCTTCACTACGGGCGGAGTCTCGCGCCGGCGGGCAGGCGGCGGACTTGCAGCCGCAGATCGTCCTTGTGGATATGGTCGAAGGTGAACCGGCGTTCATGCTCGGCGGGCGCACGCTGCGCACGCGAACGCAACTCTGGGCAATTCTTCGGCAACTTCCCAAGGAGGGAGGGGTATTTGTGAAGGTGACCGGGCGTGTGCCGGTGTCGGCGACGGCCGCGGCCCTCCAGGCGTGCAAAGATGCCGGGTTTAGGCGTGTCAGTTATGTTCCGCTGCCGTAGGGAGAATGTGAACATCCCCCCCACGTACCGTCGATGCGAGGCGAAACGAGCAGGTTTCCGAGGTGCGTGCGTGGCCTTGGGGGTCATGCTGTGCGCGGGCATGTGCGGCATCATCACTCCCGCGCATGCACAGGCGCCCGTCGCGACGGATGCCGCGCTCGACGCGTATCTGGCCGAGCGAGGGCTGCGAGAGGTTCAGGCCGCAGCGCTGCGGCATCGCCTGCGCACGGCCACAGGCGCCACGCGCCTCGAACTTGCGAATCGACTCGGCACGATCTATGTCGAACTTCTCGACGCGGCCACAACGCCGGAGCAACGTGGAACCATCGAACGGCTCGCCAAGGAACTGCTCGAGCAGGTGCCCGATGCGGAAACCTGGGACTTGCGCCTCAACCTCGCCAAGGCGCAGTACCTCTTCGCAGAAGATCTCGCGGAGCGGTTCAGGTTGCGATTGACCACGGCCGAGCAGCGCGCCGAGGCCGAACGCACGATGCGGGCCGTAAACTCGGTGTTCCAAACGATCGCGCTGCGCTCGAACCAGCGTGTGGAAGGTCTTGAGCGGATTGAAGAATCCGCTCGCGTGCCGGATGATCCACACCTGCGGGCCGCGCTGGCCGAGGCGCGTCGCGTTCGATCACTGGCGAACTATTACGCGGGGTGGTCGTCGTATTACATCGGTCTGTTGACGGGAATCGGCTCGCACGGGCAGGATGCCATCCGCGCGTTCGGCTGGCTGCTCAACTCTCCCGGCACGCCGGCGCGGCTCGATCGAATGCCCGAGAGCCTGTTGACGTATGAGCACGTCGCGCGTGCGGCCATCGGCGTGGCGATGGCCGAATCGCTGCGCGGGCAGGATGACAACGCGATCCGCTGGCTCGAAGCGCTGGATCGCGCGATCGACTTGAACGACAACGCGCGGCGGCAACTCGTCTCGCGTCGGCTGGTGATCCTCGCCGCAGGGCGACGATGGTCGGACCTCGATTGGCATGTGACTCGGCGCCGACGCGAACTGGCGGCCGAGGGTCAGCCGCTGCTGCCCGTGGGCGAGGCGAGGCTCGTGGCCGTGCTCTCGCTCGAAGCGCTGCGAAGGACGGATCTGCCCGAGCGTGCCCGGCCGATGATCGAGTTGATCGCGCGGACGGCGATGTCGGACCTTGTGAACCTCGGCGAAGTGTCGCATGTGCTCAATCTGGTGCAGCAGTTCGGATCATCGCAGATCGGCACGGAAGGATTCATTGTGAACTATGTGCGCGGGCTTCAGGCATATGAAGAGGCCAAGGCCGCGCATTTCGCGGGGACCACCGACACCAGCGAGCCCGCGACGGATCCAAACCTGATCACCGCGTTTCGCGCGGCGGCGGAACTGCTCGCGACGGCCATCATTACCGACGATGCGGGGCACTATGCGGCGGAGCGCACCAACGCCGCCATCGTCGAGGGTCTCGCGCTCTTCTATGCGGGCGAGTTCGAACAGGCCGCCGAGCGACTCGGCCGGGCGCATGCCGGCGCGACCACGGCCGCGCAGGGTGAAGAGGCGCTGTGGCTCGCGGTCGTCGCGCTGGATCGCGCGGCGGAGAAGCAGGGGGGGGCATCGTCGGCGGAGTTTGATCGTCTCGCGACACTGTATCTTCAGTCGTATCCAGCCACGGAGCGTGCGGCAAAGTTGCTCCTGCGCCGACTCTCGGCCGGGCTGCTCGATGATGCCGAGGCGATCGAGATTCTCCTGGCGGTGGAGGCGGATTCACCGGTGCATGAGTCCGCGCTTCGCCACGCGGCGAGGCTGCTGTATCGCGTGTACAAACGATCGCGCGATGAGGATCGACAGTTCGCCGCGATGCGTTTCATGACCGTGGCCGAACGCGTTCTCGCCATGGATCGGCGCATCGTGAGTCAGGCCAATCGGGCCGCGGCCCTGCCTGCGGCTGAGTCGGCGGTGGCGCTGGTTCGACAAATGCTCGACGTGGCGCTCGGCTCGGCCACGCCGGACCTGGAGCGAGCACGAGCCTCGCTTGAGACGCTGGACGCGATTGTGGCACAGACGGCCATCGACCTCAAGACGATCGATGCGGAACTCGCGTTCCGACGCTTTCAGATCGCCTTCATCGAGCGTGACACGATCGAACTGGATCGACGCCTGGCGGCCCTGCATGAGATCGGAGGTCCGTTTTCCGACGCGGCCGATCGAATGCTCTTCAACCGCGCGCGGGCCAACTGGCAAGCCTCGCCGACCGACGCCAGCGCCGCGATGCAGGTCGTTCGCCACGGGGCGCGGGTGATGTCGCGAATGGGTGATGGCGAGACGGCCCTCGCCGATCCCGCGGTTCGCGCCCTGCACGCGTCCGTCGCCGAAGCCGCCACCACGATCTGGAAAGCGCGAGGCGACGTGGCGATGCGCGACACCGCGCTGCGCGTGGATCGCGGGCTGCTGGCGGCGGGTTTCGCCACGGCCGGCGTACTGCGACGAATCGCCGATGCGGCCGAGGATGCGGGACACGCGGGCGAATCGCTCGACGCCTGGCGCACGCTGCTTGCGGGTCTCACGCCTGACTCCGTCGCGTGGTTTGAAGCGCGGTATCACTCGATGCGCCTGTTGTGGAAGGTCGAGCCCGCGCGGGCGGCCGAGGTCGCCACGCAGCATCGACTGTTGCACCCCAACTTCGGCCCCGAGCCGTGGGGTGCGAAGATCCGCGAATTGCACGACGAAATTCTCGCGGCGACCCGCGAGAATGGCGAGCGCGATGGCGAAGGGAATGAGGGGGGGGGCGAGCCATGACGCAGCGATCTCCCCGCGCGAATCGTCGCAATCCCGTGTCGCGCTTCTTTGGCGAAGAGGCCGCGACCGGAAGCCCGTTTGACTTGCTTGACCTTGGAGCGGATGACTTGACGGACGCGGCGATTGTCGCGGCTCTGGACCGGCGATTGGCGACTCTGGCCGAGCACGTCGAGTGTGACACGCCGGAGGCGGATGAGGTTCGCCTGGCGATGCACGCGGCCGCGGCGCAGTTGCTCGATCCGCACGTTCGCCGTCATCTGACGGCTCAGTGGGGGGGGGGCAGCGCGCCGCGTCGCGAGTCGCAGCGCGCTGCACCGCGGACTCCACACGATCCGCGCATCGCCCTCGAGCATGACGTTGTCCTCGCCGTGGCGCTGCACGGCGGGTGGAACGACAAAGCGCTGGGTCATGTCGTCTCCCTCGCCAACGCGCGCGGCATGTCCTCAGACGACCTCGGAAGGGCCATCGCACAACTGCACGCCGCACGAACGCGACGGACCGACGCACGGGCGTCCATCGCACCCGCATCAGCAACACGGCCTTCGACTGGCGCGACGACCGTTGCTGCGGGGTCGGGCCTTTCCACCCATGCGGGATCGTCGTCGCGGCAGGATTCCGCCAGCACGCCCGAACCGCGCCGCGCCGTTGATCCCGCGGAGAAGGCTCTGCGAAAGTCGACGCTGGTGACCATCGGCTGTACCGGGTTGATCGCGATCGTGGCATTCGGCGTCGGAATCGTCCTGCTGACGACGCCGCCGACGCCCGCTCCGACACCGCCCACGACGAACACGCCAGAGGTTGCGAACACTCCGGCCGTCGATGCACCTGCCGCCCAGACGCCCGAACCAATCACCGCGAAGCAGGATCCAACTCCTCAGCCGCCGCTTGCGATGACCGACGGCACGTTTGATCCCGCCGATATTGTTCGTCGTCTCGCGGCGTGCACGGCCGGGGCTGAAGTTGACCCGGAGGCCGCGACGACGGAGTTCGGCTTGATCATCGAGCAGATTTCGCAGAACTGGCCTCGTCTAAAGCCGGATCAACTCGTGTCGGTCAATCATGGCGTCGTTGAATTTGTGTATCGGATCGCACTCGGCGGTGCATCGACATCGGTGGACGTTGGCGACGGTCGTGGGGGTGGTGGGGGTGGTGGGGGTGCGATTGATTTGATCGCGGGCGATCGCTCGGTTTCGTCGGTGTCGGGACCGATCAAACCGGACGAAGTCGCAGGCACAATCTGGTCCGCGGGGATGTTGACGCGACTGGGCCGTGAGCGAGACCTGCCCGCCACGACGGTGATGCGGCTCCGTCAGCACATCGCACGCATGTTCGGCGATCACGGGGTTGCTTCCGCACCGCCACATGGGGCGGCGACATTTGACAGCGCTGCGCTGTCGGCCGTGGGCCTGTTGCCGGAGCGACTTTCGCTGCCGACGGTGTCGGTGGAGTCATGGCGGAGTTGGCTGTCGGCGGTGGGTGCGCTGGCGCCTCCGCCGGCGGGTGACGCGCGCGACGACCATGGACACCATCGCATCATTCTCGGCGGGCTTGAGCATCTGCTGGCGCATGGGCCGGATCCGAGTCGTGATGAAGCGACGTTCAGGGTTGTGCGCATGCTGGTGATGGACGTGTCGTGGCAGCCGGGCTCGGAGAGCCGCGAGTGGCTGCTTGCGCGGTTCAACGATGCGAGGCTCAGCGCGGCGGACCTGCACACGGTCACCAGCGCGGTGGTCACGAAGTCGCGAGAGGTGGACATCACGATGGTTCTGCCCGTGCTCGCGTCGGATCAGGTGCGCGTCGAACTGCGAGATCGCTATGTTCAGGCGTGGGGCCTAGATCCCGGCCAGCGGCGCGATGAACTGACCTCGGCCATCGTCCGCGCCGCGTCCACCGTTTTCATCGAAGTCGAACTGGCGCGATCGCCCACCGAGTACCTCGCCGCGGCCGTGCGACTCTCCCGTTTGAGCGAAGCCGCGCGGTGGGTGTATCGCGGGCAGACGGACGAGGCCTCGCGGCTTGTGGATGCGCTCGATGCGGACGGCGTGTTGGATGCCGCGATCAGATCCGGCGCGCCGAGCCCGACGGTCGTCACGATTCAGCGCGGGGGACGGTCGTGGACGGAGCGCTACCTCGCGGCCGGGCGCAATGTGCCCGTGCGACTGTCATTGCTCGATGAGGTTGCGCACAGCATTGATGGTGAGTCTCCCGATGCCGAGGTGCTGGTGGCCGAGGCGCTGCGGGGTTCGCCCGTGGCGGTTCGATCACGGGCGAAGGAGATTGTGCTGGCTCTTTCCAATGAGCCGGCGGTGGTGGCGGCGCTGCTTGAGGCGCTTCCGCTGGTGTATGAAACGCCGGACACCTCAGACATCATCGCGTATGTGGCGGCGACGTCGCTTCCGCCCGTGCATGATGTCAGGTGGGGGCCCGCCGCGCGACGGGCGCTCGTCGAGCGGCTCCTGCAACTCACCGCGGCCGAGGGCGAGTTCGCCAGAGTCGATCAGTTTGCCCAACTCCTGGCCCGGTCTTACATGGGTCGTGCCGCCGACACGCCCCTCGCCGAGGGCGCTGCCATCGCCGACATCGAGAACTCCGCGGCACGCATCTGGACGGCGTGGTGGAGTGGGGTGGGGGGGGGGCGGGGCTCCGGTGCGGGAATGACGGCCGTGGGCGGAAGTGGCCTGACGCTCGAAGCACTGGAACGTCGTCGCACGGGACGCCTGGCGATTTCGCGAGGACTTGTGCAGGTTTTCGCGGCGCAGCAGATCAGCGTCTGTGAACTCATGGCCCTGGTGGTGGGGCAGGAGCGCCCGCACCATCAGGTGGAGATCGCCGGGCTGCTCGAAACGTTGGCGCAGCAGCGTCGCAGCGCCACGTCCGTCATCAAACAGATACAGGATACGGAAGCGGTGATGCTGAAACTGTGGCTGCTGCGACTGGGGGAGGGTCCGGCATGATCCATGTGGCGGCGATGATGCAGGTCGTACTGGTCGCGATGGGCTTTGGCGGCGGGGTTGCCGGCGTCGAGACTGCAAAGGTGGTTCATGCGCAGCCGGATGTGCTTCCGCCGCCGCTTCCGATTCCCTCGCTTGAATCGCGTCTGTCCGCGCTGACGCCGGAAGATCCGCTCGAGTACTTCCTGCTTGGCGAGGAGGTCGCGTATGAGTCGCGCGATCCATCGCACGATCGACTGGCGCGGCAACTCTTCGCCGTGGCGTATGAACTCGATCGCAAACGCGTCGGTACGCTCCGCGCAAGCATTTGCCTCGCGCTGGCGAACTTCGAGCGAGTCGAGGAGACGCGACTCTGGCTGCTGGCGACGGCCGGGGCGATCGATCCGCGCTACGCGGCGACGGACTGGAGCGGGCCGAAGATCACCGGAGGATCGGATGCGACGGCGTTCAAACTCGCCACGGCGCTGGGTCTGGTGCGCGCGGGGGAAGGCCGGCGGGCATCGGACCTGCTGAGCGATCCTGACGTGCGGGCGCTCTTGCAGCAGTTTCGGTCGATGATCCCCGGCGGCGCGGTGGCGATCGAGACGCAGGCGCGCGCCTGGCCGTGCCCGGAGTGCAAAAACGCGAGGATCAGTACGCGAATGATTCAAGGTTCGCCCGAGACGCGGTTGTGCAACACCTGTCGCGGGAATCCGGGACCGATTCTCTCACACGCGGAGTTTGTGTCGCATCTTCGATTTGAAGCGAGATTGCTTGTCGGCATTCAGCGTTCGTGGTCGGCGCAGATCGTGTCTGATCTCGGGCCGCCGCTGCTCGATCCTGACCCGGCCACGCTGGCCGCGACGCTGCGGGATCGTTACGGCGTGCAGCCGGACATGCCCTTCTATCGCGGCGGCAAATGGGTCGCGTCAAGCGACGCCCCCTGATTCGCGTCAAACTTCGTCAAATCGGAGTCGATCGATCACGCGACAACGTCCGAGGATGTGTTCGCGCGGCGTCTCGAGGATCACGGCCTCTCCGGTTCGCAATTCGTCGCATCCGGAGCAGCGCCCGCGGGTAAGCCATTCGATGACCTCTTCCAACTGCGGGTTGTGGCCAATGAGCATGAGGCTCTCGACGGGCGCGTGGGATTCAACGAGATCAATTGCCATCGACGCTGGCTGGCCCGTCATCAGCGATGTTTCGGTTCGCAGCGCGCCACCCAGCGCCGCGTGCAGCAGTCGGGCCGTTTCGATGGCCCGCCGGATGGGGCTTGCCAGCAGCGCGGCCGGGACATCTTCGCGCGATGCGATGTTGACGGCGAGGTGTTCGATCTGTCGCTGGCCGCGATCGGTCAATTGTCGATCGTCATCGCGTCCGGTCTCGGACATTCGCTCGGCCTTGCCGTGTCGAACAACATACAACCGCATGTTCTTTTCCCCGGGTCATACGCCCGCCAACCGCCACGACGCTACACTGCGGTGTTCCCGCCCACAGGGTACACCGCCAGGCGCGGGCGTGGCGGGAACCAGCGGGGTTCAGCATTTTCAGGAGGTTCACCATGATCGGTGATCGTGCGATCAGGCTCGTCAGCGTGGTTGGTTTCGCGTGCGCGATGTTGGGCTGCAGCGCCGGCGGCGTGGTCGGGGCCAACACGGCGTTTCCGGGCGGCGTCCTGCGACCCGACGGGCCTGCCACCCACTTCCAGTTTGACACCGAAGCCCTTATGGTCGGTTTTCCGCAGTATCCGAGCCTCAGTCCCAATGGCGAGTTCATCGTCTTTTCGTGGGCGGATGACCTGTGGTCCGTGCCGAGCGGTGGCGGCCACGCGATTCGACTGACGGCCCACGCCGCGTATGAACGGCGATCGGCCTTGAGCCCCGATGGCAGCCTGCTCGCGTTTGAATCGGATCGCGATGGACCGATGAACCTGTACGTCGTGCCGGTGAATGCGACGCCGGCCGGGTTGGTGGCGGGACCGTTGGAACGTGTGACAACCTCGGATCGCCCGCAGACGCTGGCCGGTTTCTCGGCCGACGGGACATCGCTGCTGTACTCGGCATCACATGAGCCGACGATCTATCGCGCGCCGCACATGCACCGCGCGCCGATCGCCGGCGGCCCCGTCGAACGCATCACCAACGCCTTCGGCACGCTGCCGCGCGAAGCCCCCGGCGGGAATGCCTATGTCTTCCATCGCGGATACAACGGCTGGGAACGCCCGAAGTATCGCGGATCCGGCAGCAACGACCTCTTCCGTATGAACGCCGATGGATCCTTCACGCAACTCACCTCCCACGCAGGCAACGATGGCGACGGGTTCATTCTGCCCGACGGTTCAGTTGTGTTCGTCTCCTCACGCGATGGCAACAACAACATCTTTCGACTCCGCGCTGATGCGACCGATCGAGGCCGGCTCGAAGCCAACGGCCTGACGCAACTCACGCACTTCAAGCCCGAGAACGGCGAGCCGACCATCGGCCACGGCGTGCGCGACTTGAACGTGTCGTGGTCGGGCAACATGGCCGTGTTCGCCGTGTGGGACACGATGTACACGCTCGACCTGACCAGCGAGAACGCGACGCCGACGCCGGTGCAGGTGATCGCTTCGATCGATGCGAACACCATCGACACGCAGCGGATGGACATCGGGCGGCAGGTTTCCGAGGCGGCGCTGAGTCCCGATGGCAAAACGATGGCCGTCATCGCCCGCGGCGAGGTCTTCGTGCGCAGTACGGAGGAAGGACGTCCAACGCGGCGCGTGACGAACACCTATGGCCGCGAGCGTGATCTGGCCTGGTCGCCCGATGGCCGTGTGCTCTATTTCACCTCGGATGAAGATGGTCAGTATGCGCTGTACACGGCCGTGGTGAACATGTCGCGCGAGGATCTTGAGCCGAAGAAGCCCGACGCGAAGGAAGGCGACGAGCCCGCGAAGGATGAACAGCCCGAGGCCGAGCCGGCCGAGGGTGCCGATGCGCCGGCCGATGACAATCCCGCGTCCGACAGCCCCAGCACCGACGCGCAGCCCGCCGAGAAGCCGAAAGTCGATCACGGCAAGCGCTGGGCGGAATCCATCACGTTCACGGTCGAGAAGGTGATCGCATCGGACAAACCCGTTCGATCTCCGGTGCCATCGCCCGATGGCCGTACGTTGCTCTACACGCTCGGACGCGGGGATCTTGTTCTGCGTGATCTCGCGACGGGTTCGGATCGCGTGCTGCTGGAGAGTTGGAACGCCCCTGAAGTGCAGTGGGCCTTGGACTCGCGCCACATCGTCTATGAAGTCAGCGATCTGTACTTCAACTCGGACATCTGGCTGCTGGACACGGCCGCGGAATCCGCCGCGCCCATCAACATCACGCGACATCCGGACATGGATCACTCGCCCAGACTCAGCGCCGATGGCAAGGTTCTGACGTTCCTCAGTGATCGCGGCGGCGAGAACGGGCAGTACGACGTCTGGGCCGTCTACCTCGATTCCAAGTTGGAATCCATGCGCCCCTATGAACTGGACCAGTATTTCAAGGATGCGGCGGCAGCGGCGAAAAAGCGCAAGCCGATCGAAGCCTCAGCGACCGATGGCAAGGCCGCGAAGACGCCTGAGCCGCTGACCTTTGATGTCGACGATGCGTACCTGCGCGTGCGTCGAATCACATCGCTTCCCGGTTCGCAGCGCAACCTCGCGATGACGCCCGGCGGCGATCGCATTCTGTTCTCCGCGACGGTCGATGGCTCACAGTCGCTGTTCAGCGTGGACAACGCCGGCGGTGACCGCAAGGTCGTTGTTTCCGGCAACGTTTCGAACGTTTCATTGAATCTGACGGGCGATCGGGTGGTTCACATTCGATCCAATGAAGCGGCGGCCGTGCCCATCGGCGGTGGACGCGCGGACGCGTACGCGATTTCCGCGCCGGTGGTGATCGACGTGGCGAAGCAGCAGCGACAGAAGTTCACCGAGGCCGCACGATTGCTCGGCGAGGGCTTCTATCACCCGACGCTCAAGGGCCTGGACTGGCCGGCGCTGACCGAAAAGTACCTCTCGCTCGCCGAGCGCACTCGCACGCCCGCGGAGTTCAACCGCGTCACCATGCTGCTCTTTGGCGAACTCGACGGGTCGCATCTTGGCATCGGCGGCGGCGGCGGGTTCAGTTCGCCTTCGCCGGCGAATGGATACCTCGGCGTCGATGTCGAGCCGGTGGCCAACGGATATAAGATCACGCGACTCATCAAGGGAATGCCGGCCGAAACGCGATTGAAAGTCGGCGACATCATCACGGCCATCGAGGGCGAGTCGCTCGCCGCGCCCGGACAGAATCGCCCGCGAGTCGATCTTCACGCCGCGCTGGCGGGAACGTCGGGTCGCGAGGTGCTGCTGGAGATCGAGCCGGTCGATGCGAACGCAAGTCGTTTTGTTCTGATCGCGCCTGAAGGGTACGGCGCGGAAAGCGGGGCGCGATACCGCGATGAAGTCGCACGCCGCGCAGCGCTCGTCGATCAACTTTCCGGCGGAAAACTCGGCTATCTGCACATTCGCGGCATGAGCGAACCCAGCGTCCGCGAGTTTGAGCGCGATCTCTTCGCGGCCGCGGGCGGCAAGGAAGGGCTCATCATCGACGTGCGTGACAACGGCGGCGGATGGACGACGGATATCCTGCTCGCCTCGTTGACCGCCCCGCGACACGCGTACACCGTGCCGCGCGGCGCGGACCCCGCGACGGTTCCGCCCGATGCCTATCCGCGCGATCGACGCCTCATCTACGCATATCAACGCCCGCTCGCGGTGCTTATCAATCAGCACTCGTTCTCCAACGCGGAGATCTTCGCGCACGCGATCAAGACGGCCGGGCGAGGACGACTCGTCGGCGTGCCCACCTTCGGCGGCGTGATTTCAACCGGCAGCGCCTCGCTGATCGACGGGACGACGGTGCGCATGCCCGGCCGTGGCTGGCATCTGCCCGATGGCACCGACATGGAACACAACGGGGCCATTCCCGATGTGCCCGTTGGGCAGACGCCCGACGATGAAGCCGCCGGACGTGACCCGCAACTCGAAGCGGCAGTCAAGGATGTCATGTCACGGATCGGCAAAGAGCCGCTGTGGACGGGGGGAAAGTAAGCCTGCTCGCCGAGTCGTTGTGATCAAGTCATCACGCCGCGGGATCGAATGACTCGATCCCGCGGTTTTTTCATGGACAGCCGGCCGTGAAGGCGCTGCCAAAACACAGGAAGTCGAAGACATCACAGGTGTTCAAGCCCGTGCTGGTGTCGCAGTCGCACGCATAGGCATCGCGCGCATCGAAGCGATTGGCGAAGCAGAGGAAGTCAAAGATGTCGAGCACGCCCTTGCCTGTGGATGGGTCGCAGTCGGGGTAGCACGTGAGGGTGAGGGAGGCGGGCAGGCTCTCTTCAAAGCCGCATGAGTTACGTACGATCAAGTGGTAGTTTCCCTCATCTTCCCTGAGTACGGGGTTGATACGCAGGTGCGTCGTGAAGGGGCCGGTGACTCGCGGCCCTTCGTCAAGTGGGACCCCATCCTTGTGCCAGCGGTAGAGCAGCGGCGTGCTGCCTGATGCGATGGCGCGAAACTCGATTCCTTCGCCGACTTGGGCTCGCACCGGGCGTGGCGGCGCTTGAATCCAAAGATCGTTGCTTAGAACATATGTGTACCCGTCACTGTTCGGAAAGAAGACGGTGTGCCGTCGTGATGCATCGAAGGCAATCGCAATTGAGTCATAGCCCACGATTCTGCGCACCGGCAGTTGGCGCCATTCCCATCCATTCCATTCCCATGTCCAAGGGCTGGATGTGAAATCGTGATTTCCACCCACAAGGATGATGACCTGGCGTGCGTCGTCGTACACCATGCGAGGACGCGTGCGAAACCCGGGTGCGAGCGACGTGAACGCCTGCCGCCACGAGAGGCCGTCATAGCGCCAGGTGTCGACGCTCTCGCCGGAACCTCCAAAGAGAATGACTTCATCGCGTGCGCCGTCGTACGTCATGCCGGGATGTGTGCGTGGCGGCGGCCCGGGGATCATGCGATTCGTCCAGGACGTGCCATCCCATTCCCAAGTCTCTCCGTTGCTCGCATACAACACGACAACTTGTCGCCGAACGTCGTAGGCCAGGCCGGGACGTGTCTGCGGTGGTGGTCCGGACTCAGAGAGAAGTTTCCAGTGTACTCCATCCCATCCCCACGTTGCGCTTTGTGGGGTTACTCCGAGTTGCCCGCCATACATGACGGTCATGCCTCGAGCCTCGTCATACACCATGCCAGGCCACGAAATTCCGGGACCGTTGGCCGTGCGAAGCGTCCAGAATCGTCCATCCCACTCCCAGGTCTCTGTCGATGGGCGCGAGGTCGGACCGCCGCCGTGCATGACAGCCACGCCGCGGTGTGAATCAAACGCCATGGCGCATCCATCGCGGTCGCTGATGACCGGAGGCCACGATTGCCACTGGCCGTTGAAGAACCGATGGGTGTCTTTCATAGCTTCCGCTGCGCTTCGTCCGCCGAAGAGCATGACGCCTCCCTCACGACCGGCCGACATCATCACCGCGCCGAACCTTGGAGACGGACCGCCCGCGGCCAATCGAGTCCACGCTTGGCCGTTCCAGGACCATGTGTCGCCAACGACAGCGCCGTCATATCCGCCATGCAGGATGACGGCTTGCGTAGAGTCGTCGTATGCGGCGGTGTGGAGCGATCTTGCGGAGGGACCGGCCATGTGCTGCCGGCGCCACGTTGCGCCATCCCACTCCCAGGTTTGATCGCTGAGGGCTGATGCACCCCCTCCAAAGAGAACACAGACCCCGCGCGCGGGGTCAAACGTCAACGTATGCCCGTATCTGCCGGATGGCCCTGTGACGGAGCGAAGCGTCCACTCTCGACCGTCCCACTCCCACGTCTCCCGGCTGGGCCGAAACTGATCGTCGGCGCCACCGACGAGAACAACGACGCCGCGATTGCGGTCATACGTCATGGCATGCGCGAATCTCGCGGACGGGCCGGGCGCGTTGATTCGCGTCCACTCGAATCCATCAAACTCCCATGTCTCGTCGAGTGCGCCGCTCGCGTCACGGCCGCCGAAGAGGACGATGATGTCGCGATCCGCGTCATACGCAGCGGCCGCGTACGCACGAGCGCCGGGCACAAGGGCGGGACGGATACGCCACGCGCCAATGGTCCATTCCCACAGATCAGGTGGCACAAGCGCGCCGTTATTTTCGCCGCCGATCCGCAGGCCGACACCGCGGCGTTCATCGAACGCACCGGCCGCGAATGCGACTCCTGCCGGACCTTCAGGCGGCATGAGTCGCCAGTCAAGACATGGTTGGGCGAATGCGGTTAGTGCAACACAGGCACAGGGTGCGACCGCCGCGTAAAGCGCAAGGTGCATGGGTTCCTCCAATATGCGAACGCATTGCGAACAGCCTCGGATTCCCCACGATGGTCGAGCGAGCGGGTACGATGCTACTATCAATAGAAGACCATACCATCTCGCGCGGCGAAATGCAAGTGGCCCCGGGTGAGGAGAGTCACATGAGTATGTCGATGCTGATGCGTTGTGCGGCCGCCGCGGCGACCGGCGCTGTGCCGTTGTCCGCGTGTGCGCAGTTCGGTCCGGTCGGTTGGAATGTGAACGTGATCGGGGGTACGGTCTCGCCAATCAATCCGATCGTTACCGTTCGGATTGCCGCGAGGTTTCAGCCCGTTGACCACGCTTTCGCCGCGGCGGCGTTCTCGGTTGTGGCCACGGAACCAGGGTGGGGCACGCCAACGCCATTGCTTCCCCCGCCAGGCAATGCTGGCCTCGTGCAAGGTACGCATGTCACGGGGATTCTGCTCGGGCAGATTCACTTTCCGCCGAGTGTACACGCGAACACAATGAACCCTATCGACATCTGGCAGGCCACCTGGTCCACCCACGATTTTCGAGCCAGGACTGTCGGGATCACAACCGAGACGATCCGTTTCGATGTGTACACTAGTGCAACCAGCCCCGCCTCGGAGTCCCGACTCGCCTGGTTGATTGAAGGATCGGCTGTAATTCATGTCATCCCCGCTCCCGCCTCGGTCCTCGCGCTGCTTGGCGTTGCGGCGATGGCGGGTCGGCGCGGGCGTGGTGGGAACTTGCCATCACGCGGGTGACACAACCGACGGGGTGGTCGGCGAGTGTCTTGGAACCGAGAACCACGATGTCGTGGTGCTATTACGGACACCCCGCGGCGAAGGCATTGCCGAAGCACAGAAAGTCAAACAGATCACACACGCCCAGACCCGAGCTGGTGTCGCAGTCGCACGCATAGGCATCGCGCGCATCGAAGCGATTGGCAAAGCAGAGGAAGTCAAAGATGTCAAGCACGCCCTTGCCTGTGGATGGGTCGCAGTCGGGGTAGCACGTCACGGTAAGCACCGCGGCCGTCGTGTCCGTGCTGCTGCACTCGTTTTCGATTCGTGCGAAGTACTCGCCGGCATCGGATGAGATCACTGGGTCGATCGTGAGAACGGGCAGGAACGCGCCGGCGATGCGCGGGCCGTCGTCCAGAGGTACGCCATCCTTGTGCCAGCGGAAGGTTGTACCGGGCGGTGCGGCAGCGAGCAGGCGAAATTCGGCGGGGTTGCCGATGAAAGCGTGCAGATCGCGCGGCGGCGCCAGGACGCGGAAGTGATCGCCATAGAACCATGTTCGAGTATCCGAGCCGCCGGCCATCCTCCCGCCGTAGAAGACCATTCGCCGGCGAAGGGAGTCGTACGCCATGGACGGCTCTTCGCTGGTCTGCGGACCGAACGCAGTGGTTCGTCGCCAGTCCTGGCCGTTCCATTCCCAGGTTTCGACTTGCGCGGACGAGTTGATCGTTCCGCCGTGCAGGACGATGACACCTCGGTGGTCGTCATATGCCATTTCGGGAAGAACAACCGAGGCCGGGTTAGTCGTCGGATGCAGCTGCGTCCAGGAATCGCCATCGTACTTCCATGTGTCGTTCAGCCCATTGGCGCCACCGAAAAGAATCGTCTCACGGCGAGCCTTGTCATAGGCCATCGCAAAGCTGCGTCGGGGAGAAGGGCCGGCGATGTTGCGTTGCGTCCAAGACCGCCCATCCCACTCCCAGGTGTCGCCGAACGCAGTGGTCCGATGCTGGCCTCCAAAGAACACGATCACCTCGCGGTGGGAATCATAGACCATGGAGTGTCTCCTCCTGGGCCCGGGGCCCTCATCCGAGAGCATCGTCCAACCGATTCCGTTCCAACCCCAGGTCTCCGTGAAGTAGATGTTGTTGTCGCGGAAGCCTCCGTACAGTACTGTCAATTCGCGGGCTTCGTCATAGACCATGGCGCACTCATCGCGTCGTGGTCCCGCATTGCCGTGTCGAGTCCATGCAAATCCATCGAACTCCCACGTGTCTCGTTCGGTGGATGTCGCCCATCCCGCGTTGTGCAGCACGATGGCGTCACGTTTCGAGTCGTACGCCATGGCGGCGTTCGTGCGAGGCACCGGCGATTCGAATTGGCCTCTCCACTTCCCGCCGCGAAATACATGCATGTCGGCGAACGTCTGCGCGGGATTTTGCCCGCCGACAAGCACAAGGCCGCCGTTGTTGCCCGCGGGGAACATGGACGCGCCCATTCGACCTTCGCCGGCATGGTCGTTCCCCAGCGCCCAGCGCTCGCCATCCCACAACCATGTGTCGCGGGCCATTGTGCCGTTGAAGCCGCCGCAAATGACGACGGATCGGGATTCTTCGTCATAGGCCGCCGCGTGTCGCGAGCGCGGCTGCGGGGAGAACTCGGTCGTTCGGCGGGTCCAGGCCTCTCCATCCCACTCCCAGACGTCGTTGGTCAGCGCGTTCGTCGTGCCGCCAAAGAGCACCGTGACGCCGCGATGCGGGTCATACGTCAACGTGTGATAGAACCGCGCAGCCGGGCCGCCCGTGGCGCGGAGCGTCCATGTCACTCCGTCATATTCCCACGTTTCACGGCTTCTGCGCTCGTCGCCGTCGAGCCCGCCGAAGAGCACCGTGACGCCGCGGTTGACGTCAAAGGCCATGGCGTGCGCGAACCTCGGCGCGGGGCCCTGCACGGCGATCTCTCGCCACGCGAAGCCGTCATACTCCCATGTGTCACCGAGGGGATTGTCGGAGATGCCGCCGTAGAGAACCATGAGATCTCGCCGAGCGTCATACGCGCACGCGGAGGAATGTCGCGCAGGCGGCGTCGGCCCTCCGCGGCTGATCCACGTCTCATCGTGCCACTCCCAGAAAAAAGATGGAACCGGCGAGCCCTGTCGCTCACCGCCAAAGAGCACACCCACACCGCGCCGCGAATCGAACGCCGAGGCGGCGAACGCGATGCCCGACTGGTCAAGCGTCGGCTCGAAACTCCACGTCATGCACGGCTGCGCCCCCGCAGTCACCGGCAACAACGCGAACCACAACAACGCAAAATAATACCGCGCCATGGCTTATCTCCACCAGGCGAACACCTCTCAAATCGCAAGTGACGCCGGGAGAAGCACGCACCGTGCCACTTTACTTTCCACCCCCGCGTATGATACCATACTATCAGGTCGGTTGCAATCAGGCGAACAGGAGGCAAGACATGGCGACGATCCGCTCGACGGCCTTCGTGGTGGGCCTCATAGCGACCGCTGCGCTGCGGGCCGAGGCACAGAGCGCTTACGGCCTGAACCTCGAAGTTTTGGGAGGCCCGGCCACGCCACTCAATCCATTCGTCACGATTCGGGTCTCCGCCCGCTTTGGCGGGACGGACCACGCGTTCGCCGCTTCACTCTTCAGCGTCGTCGCCGAGGATGGGGGCTGGGCCGGCTCATTTCCGGTGATGCCGCCGCCGCTCATCCGCGGCACAGTCGTGGGCGACACGCTCAAGGAAGTTGGCGTGGGTCAGGTCCACTTTCCGCCGATCGTCATCGCAAACACCGCCAATCCGATAGAGGCTTGCGACGTCGTCTGGGGCGCGACCCACTTTCAGCCCCGGACGGTGCGCATCCGCACCATCACGCACCGGTTCGAGGTGTACATCGATGGATCCTCACCCGCCACGGCTTCGCGACTCTCGTTGGTGTCCGAGGCCTTTGCCGAAGTGCGCGTCATCCCCGCGCCGCCTTCCATCATCGCGTTGCTGGGCGGTGCGATGATGCTGCGCGGTCGCCGACGACGGACCACTGCTCAGCAGAGTGGCCACCCATGAAACGCTGCATCACCGCTGCGATATTGACGCTCGCCCCAAGCCTGCCGGCCATCGCTCAACCCGGCGTGCCCGGTTGGGACATCGAGGTGATCGGTGGCCCGGTGTCGCCGAGTAATCCAACTGTGACAGTCCGCGTTTCGGCCCGCTTCAGTTGGAACGATCACGCATTTGGCGCGGGGCTGTTCTCCATCACCGCCGAGGATGGGGAGTGGACGGGCGCGAGGATTCTGCTGCCGCCGCCGGGTAACCCCGGCGCCCTTCAGGGCCGCACGGTGTCTGGCATCAACGTCGGGCAGATTCACTTTCCCCACTTTGTCATCGCCGACCCATCCAATCCCATCGCGGTCTGGGAGGGCGACTGGGCTGCGACGCATTTCCGACCGCGAACGGTGCAGCTGTCAACGCTCACGACTCGATTCGACGTCTACA
>CAZTPJ010000044.1:0-32551 GCA_964614515.1 uncultured Phycisphaeraceae bacterium
GTACTTTGTGCTCGAATGATGCACGACATCGGCCCCGAGCGCCAGCGGATTCTGCAAATATGGCGTGGCGAACGTGTTGTCCACGGCCACGATGGCGCCCGACGCCTTGCGCCGCGCGAGTTTCGTCACGGCCGTGATGTCGATCACTTTGAGCAGCGGATTCGTCGGCGTCTCGATCCATACCAGGCGCGTCTTGTCGGTGAAGGCGCGTTCGGTCGCGGCGAGGTCTCGCATGTCCACGCGCGTGTATGAGATGCCGAGTTGTTTGAAGGCCTTGTCGAGCAGGCGATAGGTGCCGCCGTAGACATCATCGCACAACACGACATGATCGCCCGTGCTGAGCGTGTGGAGGAGACAATCGAGCGCGGCCAGGCCGGAGGAGAAGCAGAATCCGAATCGCCCGCCTTCGAGCGCCGCGAGGTTCGCCTCCAGCGCGGTGCGCGTCGGATTCGCCGAGCGCGAGTAGTCATAGTTGCCCTTGATGACGCCCGGCGAGGCCTGCGCATACGTGCTGGTGAGATACACCGGCGTCATGATCGCGCCCGTGGTCGGGTCCGGCTGTTGGCCAGCGTGAATGGCGAGTGTGGCGAAGCGGTTTGATTCGAGCATCTGAACTTCCCTGGGGTATCGGTGACATGCACGTCACACTCAGTCTTTGCTTGTCCACGAGCACACGATCGGAGCATTCCTCATCCTTACGCACCCGCTCCAATTCGCTCCCACCGATCTCGGAAGCAGTCTTTGGCGTAATCGCGCGGTTGCAGCCAGTAGCTCACTCTACCATCCTTCTCTCCGCGATGAGCCAGTGCTTTGACTTCAGTCGGTGTAAGCACGAAACATTCAGGCGAGTCTGTCACAACCCGCCTACAAACGATGAAATAGTCGCCGAAAATGGCATCTGTGTGCGTACCGAGCGGCACCGGATTCGACTTGGAGAGAGCCTTCACCTGAACGCTGAGCTTCTTTGTCGCATCCACACTGTATACGAGGATGTCAACCCCGCGCGCGTTTCTCGCCGTTGGGATCACGTTCCATCCCAGACGCGCCAGCCTATAGCACACATAGTACAGTCCGATGTTTCCAACTACTTGATTGCCAAGTTTTACGGACATACCGCGCCGCCCCCTGCCACAACTGATCCGGCGCGTTCTGATTCCGACTGTTCAAGAAATGCAAGCGCCGCCTGCACATCCTCCCGCGTAATCTGCGACAACTGCTTGACGACATCATCGACGCTTGAGACGGCCACCGAGGCGACGATCGTCGAGTCGGCGTTACGGGTGCCACGGATGCACGCCTCTCCGTGGTGGATGCTCGGATCACTGAGGACTCTGTGGCGCCAATCGTCGGACGTCATGGCTGTATGGTATCCACGCGGCGTGCGCCCCAGCAAACTTCAAGCCTCCGATGCGTCGCGCAACGTGCGCTCCCATAAGTCGCGCACGCCGAGCCGATCCGCCCATTGCCCGATGTAGGCGATGTCCAGAGTTGGCCGTTGAACCTCGTACACGCGAAGCACATCGTGCATCTGCCGTGTACTTCCGCCCGCCTGCTTCGCCCAGGACAACTTCGCCAGGATCGTGTCCTCCGGCGTCGAGAGCGTCAATTCCATGTCCTCAACCCGCTCCGTGATTCGTCGCGCGAAGCGTGAGCGATCAAACGGATCATCCGTCAGCATCCAGAAGTCAACCTTGTCGCCCGTTCTCGCGTCTAGCAGGTTGAACATGCCGCGTGTCGCCATGGCTTCTCGCATGGCTTCCGGGCTGAGGTAGTAGTCCGGCTCGGGAAAGGCAGCCAGCAGCGCCGCCGCCCCCTCACGGCCGAGTTCCACGACCAGATCGATGTCGTGCGTTGACCTCGGCTCACCTTGAAGGCTCGACGCCACCGAACCTGTCACCATGAACGGAATCCCCGCCCGGTTCAGTCCTTGAACGACCGTTCTCAATAGTTCTGATTGTGCCATCGCGCCAGGTGCTCCAGCATGATCTTGTGCAGTTCGTCCTCCGAGGCCTCCGGGTGTCGTTTGCGGAGGCCGTGCATGAACAGGCGCTTGGTGAACTCCGATAGTTCAAACGCCTTGGCCAGCCGCTGGGCCGGCGTCATGGATCGCAGCACCTGGATGTACCGAGCGTGGTTGGGCCGGGGCTTGGGGTCCATGCTGCATCGTATCACGAACTCGAAAGAACCGGGGTTCCGCCCTTCGCGTAGAGTCAAACATGCCTGTTCGCGGCGATACGAACGCACCGATGCCGCCGTCTCGGCACCCTCCGCTCGGGGCCGACTGGGCGGTCGGCAGTCTGCTCACGGCCGTGGCCGCGCTCATCCTGATCCCCGCGGCCTCGATCATCACGCTGGTGTTCAGTCTTGCCGCCTGGCTCGGCGCGGCCCGCAACCCAAATCGCTACGGCCATCCGCGCATCGCCATCGCCGCGACTCTTGTGGCCCTCGTCGGCCTGGCCCTGTGGATTGGCGGGTACCAAGGCGTCCTCCTGAACGCGCTTCGCCCCAGTCCATCGCGCGCGCAACATCTCGCTTGCGCCTCCAACCTTCGTGGCATCATGCAAGCACTCATCGCGTATGAGCAGGCCACGGGCCAGTTTCCAGGTCCGGACGATGACTGGGTCGCCTGTCTCACCGGTTCCGGCCTCCTCCCGCCGCAAATCTTTCGCTGCTGGCACAGGCAGGGCGCCAACACCGTGGCGTATGTCTATGTGCCGATGCATGTCGAGGAACTGGCCGTGAACACGATTGACTCGCGACGTGTTGTTGCCTTCGAGCGTCCGGACGCCAACACGCACCTGGTCGCGGTGGGCTTTGGCGATAACCATGTCGAGCTCGTCCCGCTGGCGGAGTTTGAGCGGATGCTCTCCGAACTGAGAAATGCCGACGGCACGCCATGGCGCGTGCCGGAGCCGCGTCCATTGCCTTGAGCGTTCCGGCCGCGGATTCGCGCGAGTTCCATCAGGTAGCCGTAGATATGGGTCGATACTACCATACAGCAGTATGAAGACGACCGTTGACATTCCGGAATCGCTCCTGACGCAACTCAAGCGTCGGGCCGCGCGTGAGGGAACCACGCTGCGATCCCTCATCAACGCTGCCCTGCGGCAGTTCCTCAAGGACTCCGCGAAAGCGCCGGGAACGTTCAAACTGGAGGATCGGTCGGCCGGCGTTGGGGGCCTCGCCCCCGGTGTGCGCGAAGGAGACTGGCAGCAAGTCCGAGAGATCATTTATGAAGGGCGCGGCGGGTGATCGCGGTGGACACGAACATTCTGGTGTACGCCCACCGTCGCGATTCGACATGGCATGAAAGGGCCAGAGCGTGCATCCAGAATCTGGCCGAGCGAGCAAGCCAGTGGGCGATTCCGTGGCCGTGCATGCATGAGTTTCTGGCCATCGTGACTCACCCGCGCGTGTTCAACTCGCCAAGCACGCTGGATGAGGCGTTCGATCAGGTCGACGTCTGGCTGCGATCGCCGTCGGTTGTGCTGATCGGCGAGTCGCCGACGCATTCGGCAACGCTGCGCACGATCGCGAAGCACGCGCTTGCCACCGGTGGCCGTATGCATGACGCGAGAATCGCGGCCATCTGCATCGATCATCAGGTCGAGGCTCTGTGGACTGCGGATCGAGACTTCTCGCGGTTTCCACCGTTGCGAGTATTCAATCCGCTTGTGGCGACGTCGCCGTGAGCGAAGCCGAAACCGTGGGACGAGTTCGAGATATGTATCGCGATCCGATCCCATCATGATACACGCGTCGACTCGCGAGGCCGTTCGATCGCTTGCGCGATCGGCTCTGCGTCAGGCGCGGCGCTTTGTCAGGAACTCCAGCACATCAATCTTCGACACGATCGACACGATCGAACCCTGATCCACCACCACGCCCACCTGATCCGTCTCGAAGATGCGGAACAGCTCCTCGATGCGAGCCTTGGGATAGATCAGCCCGCCCATCGGGTGCGCCACGGCCTTGGCCATCGCATCAATCGTCACCTGCCCGCTCTGCAACCCGCGCAGCAGGTCCACTTCATGCACCATCCCGCGCGGATGGCCCGCATCATCGACGATCGGAATCTGCGAGACGCCATGCTCTTTCATCATGTTGATGAGCGTCTGAATCTTGGTGTGCTCGTCGGCCGTGATGACCCGCTGCGGATGCGCGGCGAGAATCTCTTCCACAAGGCCCAGGTCCTTGTCGCTGTCGAAAAAGCCGTAGTCCTTCATCCACGAATCTGACAGATACTTCGTGGTGTATCGCGTGGCCGCATCGGGCAGCACCGTCACCACCGTCTTGCCCGGGCCGAGTTGCTGGGCGATCTTCACGGCGATGTGTACGTTGCTTCCGCTGGATCCGCCGCAGAAGATGCCCTCTTCGCGCACGAGCCGCCGCGCCATGAAGAACGATTCCTTGTCGTTGACCTGATGGAACTCATCCACCACGCTGTAGTCCATCGCGCCGCACAGGATGTCCTCACCCACACCCTCGACCTTGTACACATGCGGCGTGGGCATCGTTTTCGTATAGAAATAGTGATAGTGAATGCTCCCGATCGGATCGACACCCACCACCCGCACCTTCCGCCCCGTTTCCTTCTCCTTCTTCCGCAGAAAGCGACCCACGCCGGAAATCGTGCCGCCCGTGCCCGCCCCGGCCACGAACGCATCGAGTTTGCCATCCGTCTCATCCCACACTTCCGGCCCCGTCAACGCTTCGTGCGCGTCAATGTTCAACGGATTGTGATACTGATCGACATAGAACGCGCCCGGCGTCTCGCGCGCGATGCGCTTGGCCGTCTCGACATAGTGCTGCGGCGAATCACCCGGCACATCCGTCGGCGTGATCACCACCTCCGCGCCGAACGCCTTGAGCATGCTCACCTTTTCCTGACTCATCTTGTCGGGCATCGTGAACACGCAGCGATACCCCTTCACGGCCGCCCACATCGCCACGCCCAGACCCGTGTTGCCGGATGTGTTCTCGACGATGGTTGCGCCGGGCTTGATCCACCCGCGACGCTGCGCCTCATCAAGGATGAACATCGCCATCCGGTCTTTGATCGAGCCCGTCGGGTTCATGTGCTCGCACTTGACCAGCACCGTCGCGCAACCCGCCGGCACCACCTTGTTCAACTTCACCAACGGCGTGTGCCCCACCGCACCCAGAATGCTCTCACGACTCTTCATGCCAACCTCCAAGGCCAGGTGTCCGCCAAACCCAAGAATAGCCGCGCGCGCCACATGCATCGTGGAGGACACATCAGCCTCGTATCGAGCCGGGATGAGGTTCCGGCAAGAGTCGCGTTTGACGGCCCCCTGCACTTTCCGCGTTCAGGTGGTATCATCCTCCCCTATGGGGACATGGGGACCGGGCATCTTCGAGAACGATACGGCCTGCGATGTCAGAGCCGAGTTTCGAGACTGGATCGGCGACGGCCTGACTCCGCTCAAGGCCGTCAACAAGATGAAGCGGTCGTACATTCCAAGCTTCATTGAGTCCGATGAACACGACTTCTGGCTTGGACTTGCCGCGACTCAAGTCCAATGCGGACGTTTGGTTCCGCTTGTGCGGGATGAAGCACTGAAGATCATCGACTCGGGGGCCGACCAGGCGATTTGGGATGAGCATGAGCCGAAACTCGCTCGTGACCGTGCGAAGGCGCTCGCCCAACTGCGAAAGCAGATTCTGGGTCCGCAGCGAAAGCCGACACGCATCGGCCCGGCGTTTCGTTCCAGCACCGACTGGAAGGACGGCTGGGCGGTGGCGTACCGCCTCCGATCAGGGCGCTGGGTCGCATTTCGTGTCGTGGCTATTCATGAGGATCGAGGAGGCCAACATGCGATCGCATACCTGCTCGATTGGATTGGCGCCAAGCCGCCAACGGAATCGCAGGTCGCCACGGCTCACATTCGGCTCTGTCGAGGAGGCCGAGACTCCACCGAACTGCGCCGCAAACTGGCGCTGTATGAAACTAAGCGAGGCGAGTTCCCCGCGGACCGAGTCGTCATAGTCACGAAGCGGCTCGGTCGATTGAAGGAGACCTCGATCGGCGCGACCTTTTTCGGCGGCTGGAAAGACCTCGACGCGTACCTCAAGGACGGCTACGGTCTGGAGTAATTATTCAACGCATCTCACGCCGCGCGCGGTCGATCATCATCGAGCGGTGCGAGGCCGAAGTCATCGACGAGTTTGCGAAGGTTGTCGAGTCTGCGTTGCACGCGATCGAGTGCTCGTTCGACGTGGCGAACGGCGTCGCCGCCGAGGGGGAGTTCTTCGCCCGCGCCCCGGCCGGGGACGTGGTCTTCAGTGATCCGTCCGGGGATTCGTTCCTGCGAATCGGTCAGTCGCAGTCGTCGCGACGCCCCCGCATCAGGTTCCGAGAATCGTCCGTATGCCATGGCAAGCGCCCTCCGTGGTGCGAGTCACCACATCGGCCGTCGCCCCGCCCCCCGGTGAGACTTGATACCCGCCCACATTCCGAACCTTCTCTGCTGCGCCTGACCAACCCTCAGTCCCCCGCCATCTCGCCACCGCGCACGTCCGAAACGTCGGCAAAACCGGGACTTCGCCGAGGGCTGATATGGACCAGGCCAGGTCCCTCGTGATTGGCTTCCACTCGGTGTTGGCTATGTCGAGGCGTCCGTTTTCGGCTTGGTCGATTCGCCGGCGCGTGGCTCGGTCCCCTTGGCCATGCGAACCAGATTTCCGCGATGTCGCCAGATCACCATCGCGCCCAGCGCGGCCGTCACCCACAGCATCGCGCTCGGCCAATCCGCCTCGCGCTCCATCATCGCCGGCATGGCGAATTCCAGCCAAATCCACGTCATGACGGGCAGGCTCACGGCCGCGACGCACGACGCAAACCCGACGTAACGCGTCACGCGAACGGTGATAATGAAGATCACGGCCGCGGCGAGCGTCGGCGCGGTCAAGTACGGCGCAACGCCGAGCATCGCGCCGAATCCCGTCGCCACGCCCTTGCCTCCCTTGAACCCAAGCCACGGCGGAAAAATGTGGCCGAGCATCGCCGCCGACGCCACGGCCAGCCACAACCAGGCCTGCTCCTCACTCAATGTTCTCGTACCAATGAAGCCGTGCGCAAGACCTGCGCCAAGCGTCGGCACATAACCCTTAAGGATGTCCAGCGTCATGCACACGCGACCGATGCGTTTGCCCATCACGCGGCCGGCGTTCGTCGCGCCGATGTTGCCCGAGCCGTGCTCGCGCAGGTCAATCCCTCGCGCCCGCCCGAACAGATAGCCAAACGGAATCGAACCGCAAAGAAACGCCGCGATGATCAGCGCGATCCAGATCATGGTCAGGGTCACCCGGCCGTGTCAGCCCATCGCGCGACGAGCGCATCGTTGACGGCTCGCCACACGACCTCTTCAGATTTCGTGGCGTCGATGACGAGATGTCTGCCCGGATCGCGACTGGCCTGTTCGAGGTAACTCTCGCGGACGCGGCGGTGAAATTCCGCGCCCTTGGCTTCCATGCGATCGAGCAGGGGGCTGAGTCGCCGCGAGGCCGTCTCGGCATCCACGTCGAAGATGATGATGAGGTCTGGAACGAGTCCGGCCGTGGCGATGCGTGCGGCATCGGCGATGTCGACCTCGGGGATGCCCCCCGCCGCGCCCTGATAGGCGATGGTCGAGGAGACGAAGCGATCGGCGAGGACGAGGTGGCCGGAGCGCTGGGCAGGTCGGATAACCTGTTCGACGAGTTGAGCGCGGCTCGCCATGTAGAGGAGCATCTCGCAGACCAACGACATGTCGTGGTGTGCGTGATCAAGGAGGATCTCTCGGACGCGTTCGCCGACGGGTGTCCCACCCGGCTCGCGAACCTCGACGCACGGGATGGCAGCGCTGCGAACCAGCGCGGCCAAACGTTTAAACTGGGTCGTTTTGCCCGATCCGTCCGGACCCTCAAACACGACGAATCGACCGCGCAGGCGCTGGAGCCAGTGTGGAGAGTCGAACACGCCCGGAGTGTACCCGATTTCGCGGGCGTCGGGGGGCCGATGTGGAACTGGGAGGGTTGATCTGAAGATTGTTCGCGGAATCATGGCCGAAGGCGTTGACCTGCGGGGAACTTTCTGGCATACTCTGCGATCGTGGTCTGACGCCTCCGTTCCTGGGCGCTGGCCACTGTGGGGACGGGTGTGTGCCGTGGGAGGCTTCGGCCTGGGGCAGGATCACGGTGTCACGGTCGTCTGTGTCGGGTCGGGGCCAACCATATCTGCACAGCGTGGGAACGATCCATGGCGACAATCACCAAGAAACATGTGGTCGAAGCAATGACAGCCGAGACCGGGCTGGATCGCGCGATCGTCAAGAAAATCGTGCAATCACTCTTTACACAGATGATCGCCGAACTCGAACGCGGCAACCGCATCGAATTCCGCGACTTTGGGGTCTTTGAAACACGCACGCGGGCGCCGCGCCGCGGCCAGAACCCCAAAACGCTCGAACGCGTCGAGATCGCCGCGCGACGCGTCGTCAGGTTCAAGGAAGGAAGACTCATGCGCGACGCCATTAATGGACACGCCGAGACACCAGCACCCGCGCCGCATTCGGGCAACAACGGCCAGGTCATTCGCGTCAAGAAACGCCGCACCAAGGCCGCCACGGCCGGTGTCTGAACAGCGTCCCGTACCGCCGAAAGTTCGTCACCGGCGATGCGGGCGTGACGGAGACACCTGAGTTCCCGCGATCCCTGCGGGCGACAACCGCGTCCCGCATCGCCCACTGGCCTTCCGGGGGAACCCAGGCAATAATGCTCCCAGCCAGGCCAGGACGCCGACATGGACGAACACCGCAGTCTCTTCGCATCGAATCAACTTCGCTGCACGCGCCAGCGGACGCTGGTGTACAAAGCGCTCAAGACACACAACACGCATCCCACGGCCGAGGAACTCTTTCATCGCATCCGCGAGACAAGTCCCGGGCTGTCGCTGGCGACCGTCTACAACACGCTCGATGCGTTGTCTCGCTGCGGCCTGTGCCGCCGCATCCCCAGTCCTTCACCCTCCGGTCCATGCCGATTTGATGCCCACACGAACGATCACGCCCATGTGCTGTTCGATGATGGGCGCGTCGCCGATGTGCCTGAGAACCTGAGCGATCGCCTGTTGGCATCGTTACCCGATGATGTGCTCGCGAGCGTCGAGGGCGCGCTGGGCATCCGCATCACGAACATCGCCGTGCAGATTCACGCACGCCCGGTCGCGGCGTCGCAAGCGGATGCGATCTGAGGACAGTTCGCGTCAAGACACTGAACGAATACCGGCTGACGGACATCGAAGTCGAAGCGACTTCGATGGCACGGGAGAGATCCCATCGAAGTCGAAGCGACTTCGATGGCACGGGAGAGATCACATCGAAGTCGAAGCGACTTCGATGGCACAATGGCGCGGATACGCTCTGCCCATGGACACGCTTCGAGATCGTATCGCCATCATCACCGGAGCCAGCGCGGGGATCGGACGGGCCACGGCCGTCATGCTCGCGGGGGCTGGCGCCCGCGTGGTGGTCAATGCGAGGCGCGCCGCGCTGCTGGATGAACTCGTGCGGGAGATCGGCGCGGACCGCGCTGTGGCCGTGGCCGGCGATGCGGCCGATGAAGGCGTGATCGGCACGATGTTCGACACAGCGCGCGATCGCTTCGGCGGTGGCACACGACACGCGGACCTGATCCTCGTCAACGCAGGACGCGGCCTGCGCGGGAGCGTGCGAGATTCGGACACCGCCCAGTGGGAAGAGGTCATCCGCATCAACCTGCTGGCCACCGCACGGCTGCTTCGCGCGGCGATGGAGCGACTCGCCGGGCCGCTGCCCATCGTGCAGGGCGCGCCCCGGCCTACGTCGCCGCCGACGCCGCCGCCGGACTGGCTGGCGCGACCGCGCGACATCATCGTGCTCGGGTCCACCGTCGGGCGTCACATCTCGCCGTTCAGTTCGTTCTATGGGTCGGCCAAGGCGGGGGTCCACATGCTCGCGGAATCGCTGCGACGACTCGCCGCGCCGCACGGCATCCGCGTCTCGCTGCTCGAACCGGGCATCGTGCGCAGCGAGTTTCAGGATGCGGCCGGGTATGACCGCGAATCGTTCGGGAAGTTCATGGAGTCGATTTCGCCGGTGCTCACGCCCGAGGACATCGCGCGGACGATCGCGTGGATCGCCTCACAACCCGCGGGCGTCCATGTCTGCGACGTGATGATCCGCCCGACACGGCAGGAGTATCCGTAGACACGAAGCCTGACCGCCTAATAGGAAGCCCGACCGTCAGGGAGGGCTTGGACGCGGGGACACGCCACCAAGCACCAATAGTTCACGGCGTCAGATGCGATACTCAAACGCGACGATGGCCACGCGCTGTTCGATTCACGCTCACCACCGCCACCAGGCCCTCCCTCACGGTCGGGCTTCCTATCAGTGCCAGGCCAGCACGATCGCGCCGCTTACGGGAAGATCCCGCGCGTCTCATACACCTTCGCGATGTTCTCGACTGCCGACGCGTATGACGCAGTGCGAAGGTTGCACCCAAGTCGCTGCTGCATCACGATCGTGCGCCTCGCGGCCATGACCATGTGACGATTGAGTTCCTTGTCCACCTTTTCCTCATCCCAACTCGTGCAGGTCTTGTTCTGGACCCACTCGAAGTAGGACACGGTGACGCCGCCCGCGTTGGCGAGAATCGCCGGAATGACTTCGATGCCCTTTTCAGACAACACGCGATCGCCCGGCGGCGTGGTCGGCGCGTTGGCCGCTTCGGCCACCACCTTCGCGTCGATCCAGCCGGCTTCACGCTCCTTGATCATCTGCTCGAGTGCGGCCGGGACGAGCACATCAACCTTCGTGCGATAGAACTCTTCCGTCGTGATGGCCGTGCCCGCGGCGAACTTGCCCACCCCTCCGGTCTTTGAGACGTGCAGCGCCAGCGCCTCGGGATCAAGACCCTTGTCCTCGCGGATCGCGCCGGTGTGGTCCATCACGGCCACGAGTTTCGCGCCGAGTTTCCCGAGAATGCGTCCCGTCCACGAACCCACGTTGCCGTAGCCGATCAGGCTGAACTTCATGCCCTTGACGTCGATCCCCAGCGAGGGCAACATCTCGACGAGGACATCCACGACGCCCTGGCCGGTGGCCTTTTCGCGCCCGAGCGAGCCGCCGACTTCGATCGGCTTGCCGGTGACGACGCGCATCGAGTCCCATGTGTTCTTGTTGTTCTCCGCGAGCGATGAGTAGGTGTCGGCGAACCAGGCCATCACCTGCGCGTTGGTGTTCACGTCGGGCGCGGGAATGTCGTAGTCCGGCCCGATGTAGTGATAGATGGCCGAGCAGAACCGGCGTGTCACGCGCATCAGTTCCTCGCGCGACAGTTCGCGCGGTTCGCACTTCACACCGCCCTTGCCACCGCCGTAGGGAATCCGAACCAGCGAACACTTCATCGTCATCAGCAGCGCGAGGCTCTTGACATCATCGAGGTGCACATCGGGGTGATAGCGCATGCCGCCCTTGTACGGCCCGAGCGCGTTGTTATGCTGAACGCGATACCCCTTGAACAACTTGTGGTGCCCATCATCCATCCGCACGGGGAAGTGCACCATGATCTCGCTCTGCGGCTGTGCGAGGATGATCTTGATGCGGTGACGCACTTCGAGCAGGTCGCACGCCTGAAGCATCGTCGCGACGGTCTGGAGGTAAAGGTTGTCCGGATCCTTGGGGAACCCAAGTTCATCGAACACCGGATCACGTGCGACGGCTGACGGTGCGTCCGGGGGCGCGACGGTGATGGTGCTGTTCATCGGTATGGCCTGCAAACTCGGCGTGTCGTCACCATCGCCGGCAACCTCGCGGCGCTACGACGAATCGGTCTATCTTCGATGAGCCTCGATCCGGACGTTCCGCATCGCCGGCCCCGGTGCTTCCAACGCCGAACATCATAGAGTAGCACCGTCCGCAACCGCCCGACACTCTCCACCCGCCATGATCCTGTATGCCTGCGATGATCTGATCTGGGCTTCTCGGATTCGCGCCGCCGCCGAGGCCGTGGGCCTTCGCGCCCTTCGCGTTCGCGATCCCGATGCTCTTGCCTCGCACCTCGAAAACCCCGGCCTTCGCGGCATACTCGTCGACCTTGCGGATATGCAAACCGCACGGCCGTTACTCACCCGACTTCACGCAGACGACAGACACACGGCCATTCCCATCGTCGCGTTCGGCCCCCATGTTGACGCCGAAAGCCTCAACGAAGCCAAGCGCCTCGGCGCACACCAAGTGTTTACCCGTGCGGCCATGCAACGCAGACTTCCCAACGTACTGGAAGCGTGGGCGAGTCAGAGTCTTGACAACCAGCCACCGTTCCGGGGCTAGAATCGCCCCTTGCCGGACCGAGGATTCTCGCAGCGTGCGGGAACGGTGGGAACGCGACGCCAGATGCCCCTTGGGGGCGGGCTTGCGAGTGTCATGCTCGCGGCCCCGGTGTGCGTGTCGAGTTGTACGGCCTCCGGCGGCCGTGGACTTGACACCGCGCGCCTCAACAGAGGATACGAATGATTGACGAAACGCTGCTTGCTTCGCTTGGCACTTCCGATGCGGAGGCCGAGGCCATGCTGTCACTCGCCTTTGGCGCCAAGGTCGCCGAGGGCGACATGGAATCGCTGCTGAGCGATCAGATCAAGGACGTCACGGCCGGGAAACTCATCAAGGGCACGATCATCGGCATCGCCGGTGACTCGGTCGTGGTGGATGTGGGCCTCAAGAGCGAGGGCCTGATCCCGCTCGATGAGTTTGACAGCCCATCGCAGGTCGCCATCGGCGACACGATCGATGTGCTGCTTGAAGACATGGAAGGCGATGACGGCGTGATCGCGCTGTCGAAGCGCAAGGCCGACCGCATTCTCAACTGGCAGCGCATCATCGACACGACGCGCGAGGGCGATGTGGTCGAGGGCATCTGCACGCGGAAGATCAAGGGCGGCTTGCTCGTGGACATCGGCGTGCCGGTCTTCCTGCCCGCATCGCAGGTGGACATCCGCCGCCCGGGCGACATCGGCGAGTTCATCGGCCGTACCGTTCGCGCAAGCATTCTCAAGATCGACACCGAACGGCGGAACATCGTGGTGTCGCGCCGCAAACTCATCGAGACCGAGCGGGAAGAGGCCAAGAAGCGCCTGATGGGCACGCTCAAAGAGGGCGACATCGTCACCGGCACGGTCAAGAACATCGCCGACTTCGGCGCGTTCGTGGACCTTGGCGGGATCGACGGCCTGCTGCACATCACGGACATGTCGTGGGGCCGTATCAGCCATCCCAGCGAACTGCTGCGCCTCGATCAGAAGATTGAGGTCAAGGTTCTCAACATCGACCACGACAAGGAGAAGATCGCGCTGGGTCTGAAGCAGCGCGAGGCCAGCCCGTGGCAGGAAATCGAGCAGAAGTTCCCCGTCGGCTGCCGTATTCGCGGCTCGGTGGTGAACATCATGTCGTATGGCGCGTTTGTGCGGCTGGAGGATGGGATCGAGGGGCTGGTGCATATCTCCGAGATGTCGTGGACGCGCCGCGTGAATCATCCGTCCGAGGTTGTGCAGCCCGGGCAGGAGATCGACGTGGTTGTTCTTGATATCAACAAGGACAAGCAGGAGATCAGCCTCGGCATGAAGCAGACCGAGGTCAATCCGTGGGAACTCGTCGCCGAGAAGTATCCCGCGGGAACCGTCATCGAAGGCACGGTCCGCAACCTCGCCAACTATGGCGCGTTCATCGAGATCGAGCCGGGCATCGACGGCCTGCTCCACGTCTCCGACATGTCGTGGACCAAGAAGGTCACGCACCCCAACGAGATGCTCAAGAAGGGCGACATGGTCCGCTGCGTCGTGCTGGAAGTCGATCAGTCAAAGCAGCGCGTCAGCCTCGGCGTCAAGCAACTCACCGAAGACCCGTGGATCACGGCCATCCCCACGGCCTATCGCCCGGGCATGGTCGTTCGCGGCAAGGTGACGAAGATCACGAACTTCGGCGTGTTCGTGGAACTCGAGCAGGACCTCGAAGGTCTGCTGCACATCTCCGAACTCGCCGACCACAAGGTCGAGAACCCGCAGGAAGTCGTGCGAGCCAACGAGGAGATCGACGTCAAGATTCTCCGCGTCGACACCAGCGATCGCAAGATCGGCCTGTCGCTCAAGCGTGCCCAGTGGGGCGATGGCAGCGGCATGGGTGGCCAGAGCGAGGAAGATCGCACCGGTCGCACGCCCCCCGCACCCACCCGCGGCGGCATGGACGCCCACGACGCCATGGGCACCGACAAGATCCGCTTCAACTGATCGCGGAACGGCAACCTTCACCAACGACTCTCCGGACGGCCGGAGAGTCGTTGTACGTTGGGGACCGACACAGGGCGACCGCAAGATTGCTCACCCTTCGGCGCGGGGAAAAGTCGTCGCGCTGCGGACACGCAAGGGAGGCGGGCGAGACGCCCGCTCCACCGGATCCAAAAGACTTTGTGGTTGCCCTGGGGACTGGCGTCAGCAGCCCCGTGGGGCGGCGCGATGCTGTACACTGGTACGGCCGGCGGCGAACCGCCCGCAAATCAGCACAGCGCGAGGAAACTCAGAAGGGACAACAGGGCGATGCGACGACGATTGTCAGTCAATGCGATCAGGCTCTTCATTTCTCTTCTCCCATCTCAGGTTGTGCCAGACAAGGTACAACCGGCGTGCCAAAGGCCCGGCCGAGGGCCGAAGACGCCGCTGACGCGTCTGGACGCGGGATGGACGCCCGAGAACCGCTCGCACGGGTGCGACTGGCGCAGCGTGTGGTGTTGGCGCAACGCGGCGCGTCGTGTTGGGGCAACGTTGTGTATGTTGCTCGCGCCGCACGTCGCCCTGGCCCAGCCGGACGCCCCCCCTACGCCCGAGCAGGCCATGGCCGCGTATGCGCAGGTAGAAGAGTGGATCCGCGCGTGGGAACTCCCGGGCGAAGCGCCTGAACTCGACTTCGACGTTGGCGGCGCGTCGGTCATGTTGCGCCTCAATGGCGAACTGATCGGACGCGGCGTGGCCGACGGCGGGCGACGAGCGCTGTGGTCCGCGGCCCGCGCCGCGTGGATGGAGGCCACGGGCAAACTCCCCATCGAACGCGACATCGTGTCCCAGCGAAATGCGCAGCAACTCGCCGCGGATGTGCTCATCAGTCTCGAACTGGCAGGGCCTTCGATACCCATGCTCGCCGATGTCATGAGCGAACTGCTGCAGGAATACAACCCCGGCATCCACGGCCTGGCGGTGCAGATCGGGGATCGCTCGCGCGCGATCTTTCCGGGCGCGATGCTGGCCTTCAGCGACACGCCCGCCGACGCGCTTCGCAAGGCGCTGCTCGATTTGTTCGATGGCAATCTTGATCGTCTCTACGGCCCCGCGCTGGACTTTCGCTCGCCGCGCGAACTGCGCGAGCGCGACGGCGCTGTGTTCCTGCGATTTCGCGCGACGCACATCGCGCAGACGCAGCCCGGCGGCCCGCCCGTGTTTCTTCATCGCGGCGGGCGCATCGTTGAACTGCACCACCTGACGGTCGAGGGCGTTCGTGAATGGGCCGATGGCATGGCGTCGCATCTTGTGATGCGCGGGTGGGCGGGGTCCGAGCCGTTTGGCATGTCCGGCGCGTATAACCCGATTTCAGGCGAGAGTCGGCCGTTGGCCGCGCCGCCGACCGAGCAGGCGCTGGTCGCCCTCGCGCTGCGACGCTACGCGCGGCTGCCGGGCATTCAGGAGTCCGCGAGCGAACGCGCCCGCGCGTTCGCCTATCGCATCCTGTCAGATCTGGCCGTGATTGACCGCACGGAGACGGACCCCGCGGGCGACGCGGCCAGCGCGGCGATGTTCATCCTCGCGTATTACGAAGGTGGACGCCCCCCGTTCGAAGTCGAGCAAGCCACAGCCCAACTCGTCGCATCGTGCGGCAGCGCGGTGCGCGCCGCGTTTGCGCCCGAAACCGGATTCGCCGCCGACGTACCCCGCGCAGCCTATGGACCCATCGCATGGGCCTTGCTTCGCATGGCGCAGGATGGTCTGGGCTCGCGAACCACGGCCATCGCCGCCATCAACGCAGCGTTTGACTCCGTCGCCATCGAGCAACTTGTCACGCACATGCCGTGGCTTGGCTTTGCGGCCGTCGAAGCGGGGGATGACATCCTCCGCGCTCGCGCGGGTGCGCTTCGCGATGTTCGCTCGCTGGTGTATGAGCATCAGATCGGGGCGGTTGATGTCGGTCCGCTTGATCGCGACTTCGCGGGGGGCATCGTGTTCACGCGCGGTCAGACTCCATTGCCCACCTGGCACTCGGCACGGCCGATGGCGTTCCTTCCGGCGATGCTGCGTGAGTCGCGCCTCACGCCCGCCGAGGCGCGATCCTCCGAACTTGTTCGCGTGCTCGCGGGGCTTCGCTTCCTGCGGCAACTCACGGCGGACGACGCCGCCACCACGATGGCCCGCACACCGCCTCGCGCCCGATGGGGCGTCCGCTCCGCGCTGTGGGACCAACGCATGCCCGGCGACGCCACGGCCCTGACGCTCATCACCGTCTGCGAGACGATTCGCACGATTGATGTCATGACCCAGACGCGTTAGACCCATCGGTTCCACTACTTCGCATCAGGCACGCCCCGGGCAATAACGTGAAAATTGGGGCTTGCGAAATCACCGTTGTCGTGGTAGCATGTTCGCAACTTCGCCGGGTATCGTGTCCGGCGAGTCGCCATTTGGCGACAGTGGGGTCCGTAATATTGGAAGGAGAAGCATCATGCGTTATGCGTTTGTGGCGGCGGTGGGTCTGGCGGCGTCGGTTGCGTCGGCTCAGTCGCTCCTCACTTCGTTCGTGAGTGGGAATCAGTTCGCGGGCAACATGTTTGATCTGACTGCGCTCAACCCAGCGGGCGTGACCATTGATTCATGGGATGTCAACATGACCCTGCCCGGGGCGCAGACCCGCGTGTCCGTGTACTACCGCACGGACAGTTATCTCAACGGCCTGAACACCATGGCCGGGTGGATCGAGGTTGGTACGGAGACCGTCACATCGGCGGGGCAGGATCAGCGGACGCCGGTTCCCATCGGGGGCCTGTCGATTCCCGGCGGCGCGACGTATGGCATCTACATATTCCTCACCGACTACATCACCAATCCCCCGCCGACGGGCGTGCCATCGTGGCGCTACATGAACATCCCGCCCGCGCTGACGCAGTATGCCAACGCTGACCTGCAACTTGATGGCGGCGTGGGCAAGGGCAGCCCGCCGTTCACCGGCAGCACCTTCAACGCCCGCATGTTCAGCGGAGAGATCTTCTACTCCGTCGGCAGCGGCGGCTGCTACCCGGACTGCGACACCTCGACGGGCGTGGGCGTGCTCGACATCTTCGACTTCCTGTGCTTCGGCAATCGCTTCTCCGCGGCTGATCCGTACGCGTGTGACTGCGACACCAGCACGGGCATGGGCGTCTGCGACATCTTCGACTTCCTGTGCTTCGGCAACGCGTTCAACAACGGCTGCCCATAACGCCGCGATGACATTCGCTTTCAATCTCCACGCGCCCGGAGCCATCGGCTCCGGGCGTTGTGCATTCGTGGATCACCGTCCCTGCCTGTCGTGCACATGCGCCCGACCTAGACTTGTTGGTTGTGCGCCGGCCGCGTCCAGGGGGTGGCGGATGCTGGCGATGGGCATTTTGATTCAGGAGCAGAAGGAGATTCACGATGAGAGCCGTTTCCACCCTTACGCTGGTGTCCCTGTTCGGAACAACTTCAAGTGTGATGGCCCAGTCAATCGCGCTTGACACGTTCGGCGCGAACAACGCGTACAACACACTGCTCTCGCTGAGCGTTCGCGGGCCGAACTCGCCCAGCGGCCCGCCCGTCGCCACCGCCCACATGTTTGAAGCCCAGGCCACCGGCGGCATCACGCAGATCGTCACCGCCCTGCGCCACGGCTCGGGGGACAACAACTACACCTTTCAAATCCGTACGGGCAACCCCAACATCGTCGGCCCCGCCATCGGCTCGTGGGCCAACCTCCAGGGCGGACCCACGCAGGATCCCATCATCACCATCCCCGCAGACGGTTCGGTCACGCTCACGCAGGGGCAGACATACTTCCTCGTTGTCATCGCCCACGGCAGCGCCACCGGCCACTGGCATCGAAACATCCAGGGCATCACAAACTACTGGGCGACAAGTTCCAACGGCGGCGGCACGTTCTTCTTCGTCAACGGATCAGAACTCCCGGCCATCCGCATCACGCTCGACGGCCCCCCGCCGTGCTACCCCGACTGCGACACACAAACCGGCCCCGGCGTCCTCGACATCTTCGATTTCCTCTGCTTCGGCAATCGCTTCAGCGCCAACGACCCCTACGCGTGTGACTGTGACACCTCCACCGGCCCGGGCGTGTGCGACATCTTTGATTTCCTGTGCTTCGGCAACGAGTTCAATGCCGGGTGTCCGTAGCGCTGCGTCTGCGACTTCGCGCTGTGATGCGTGTCGGCAAGCCAGGTTGTGATAGTGACGCTCGAAGCGAGTGCTTCCGATAATATTCGATTGCGCAGCGCACCCCACCGCCTGGAAGTCTGCGCGGATTGGGGGTTTCGAGCATTGATCTTGGGTAGCCTACCAGTACAATGTCCGCATCGTGGCTCACGGTGGCGCTGCGCCGTTGTGGCGTTTGCCCGCCACCGTGGCGAGAGGTGCTCGGTCCGTGTTTTACAAGGGAGTATCTGAGATGAGGAAGTCATGTATCGGGTATCAGTGCGCCGCGGTCGCGGCCGTGGCGGGTCTGGCTTCGGGCGCTGCGCTGGCCCAGCCATTCAACGTGGCGATCGTCGCGGCCGCGAGCGCTGGCTGCAACTTCACCGATCCGCAGGCCAAGTTGCAGGGTTCGGGACTGTTCAACATCGTCGATGTCATCGACGTGGCCCTGGGCACGCCCTCGCTGGCGACACTTCAGCAGTATGACGCGGTGATTTGCTGGACCAACTCCACGCCGCAGGATACCAACGCCTGGGGCGATGTCCTCGCGGACTATGTCGACGCCGGCGGTGGCGTCGTCGTGGCCGTCTTTGCCAACAGCACCCTCACCGCCAACCGCGACATCGGGGGACGATGGCGCGACAACCCCGCGTATGAAGTGATCGTGCCTCGCACGGGCAACGTGAGCTCGGCCTCATCGCTGGGCACCATCCACGACCCCAGCCATCCGATCATGGCTGGCGTGTCCAACTTCTCATGCACGACATGCTTCCGCATGAACGGCACGGGTCTGCACACGGGTGCCACGCTGATCGCCTCCTGGGCCGACGGCCGTCCACTCGTCGCGGTCGGTTCCAACCCGAAGCGCGTGGACATCGGCTTTTATCCGCCTTCGAGTGACTGCGTCGCGTCGTACTGGAGCCCCGCTGGACATGGCGATGAGATGATGGCGCAGGCGGTGGCGTTCGCGGCCGGCGGCGGTGGCGGGTGCTATGCGGACTGCGACACCTCCACCGGCGTCGGCGTCCTCGACATCTTCGACTTCCTCTGCTTCGGCAATCGCTTTGACGCCAACGATCCTTACGCCTGCAACTGCGACACAAGCACCGGCCCGGGCGTGTGTGACATCTTCGATTTCCTGTGCTTCGGCAACGAGTTCAACGCGGGTTGCTGATCGAAACTTCGCCTGAACGGCGAGCGTCGTGAATCCGATCCTCCTCCGGGTCGAACCAACCAGATGGCAAGTGCGATAGGATCACCGCGCACGGCCGTCGGGTCGGCGACCCGGGGGAGGATCTTTATCATGGTTTCTCGACTGTTCATCGTGTTTTCGCTCGCGTCGGTGGGTGTGTGCGCGGCCCAACCGCTGTCTGAACCCGGCGAGTTTCAGGCGGGTTTTCGGCGTGTCACGGTTGTGCCGTCGCAGGGCGCCTCGTTCTCAGCGCTGGTGTACTACCCCGCGTTGACGCCCGGCGAGAATGCCCCGCTCGATCCGGCGGGAGCGCCCTATCCCGGCGTGTCGTTCGGCCACGGGTTCCTGCAAGCGCCATCTCGGTACGGCGGCACGCTGTCACACCTCGCGACGTGGGGCGTGATCGTCATCGCGTCTGAATCGCAGCAGGGCTTCACGCCAAGTCACTCGCAGTTCGCTCTCGACATCCGCGAATGCCTGACGTGGCTCGAATCGGAGAACGCGAACGCCGCTTCGTTCCTGTTCAACGCTGTGGATACGGCCAACTTCGGAGTCTGCGGACACTCGATGGGCGGAGGCGCAGGAACGCTCGCCGCCGCTGACGACCCTCGCGTCAAGGCCCTCGCGACGCTCGCCGCCGCCGAAACCTCACCCAGCGCCATCGCCGCGGCGGCACGGTTGACCATTCCCGCTTCATTCATCAGCGGCAGCGAAGACTTCATCGTACCCGTCGGCACGCACGGCCAGCGCATGTACGACGCGATGACGGCCCCGCGACTGCTCCCGCTGGTTGTTGGCGGCTCGCACTGCGGCTTTCAGGATGTGCCGTATCCATTGTTCTGCGACTCAGGATCCATGCCCCGCGCGGAGCAACTCGCGCTGACGCGATCGATGTTGACGACGTTCTTCCTCCTGCATCTGCGCGATCGACAGGATCTGTGGTCGCACCCATGGGGGCCGGCCGGGGTCGCGGAGCCGCGCGTTACGGTGCAGCGCGATGCCCGAACCTCCGTCGTCGTGCAGGCCGCCATCGATGTGCCCGCCGGTTCGCGAGTGATGCTTCCGACAACGGTGCGCAACACGGGCGCCAGCGCGACGCCCCTGCGCGTACTCGTCGAAGCGTCACCGTGGACTTTCGAGGCGACTCCGCCTGTCACGCCGATCATTCCACCCGGCGGGGAGCACGACGTCATGCTCACGACGGGCGTGCCGCGCGAAGCGATCGGCGCGTTTGAGGTGCTCATCACAGCGAGGCGCGAGTCGGATGGCGCGACGCGAGCCTACGCACCGCTGGCCGTGGACGTGCGGTGCTTCGCGGACTGCGATGTGTCGTCCGGGCGCGGCGTGCTCGACATTTTCGATTTTCTCTGTTTCGGGAATCGCTTCGCGGTCAGCGATCCGTATGCGTGCGACTGTGACACAAGCACCGGCGTGGGCGTGTGTGATATTTTTGATCTGCTGTGCTTCGGCAATGCCTTCGATGCCGGGTGCTCCTGAGCCGAGCGATGGCGGCGACGGGCATGCAAACCCGGTGGCGGCAAGCGGTTAGCCGCGCTCCGACGTGCTGGTTCGAGCGTTGCCGCGAGTTATCAGCCCTTCCAGTTCCTTCAACAACTCAAACACACGGTCGGAATCTTGACAACCCCTTGACACTATTGGTGCGAGCCGTTAGACTGCTCCCTAGTTGCCGCGACAATGCGGCCGTTGTGTTCGGCTGCTGTCGATGGCGACACACCCCCAGACTCGTGAGGGAGGAGACCATTTATGCGAATTGCTGCCATTGCGTTGGTTGTCGGTACGGCCTGCGCCCCTGTTTGCGCCCAGACTGTGTGGGGCATTCAGACGTTCGGAACCGCCAACGGGGCCCAGAATCTCATCACCTTTGATGTGACCAATCCGGCCGTGCTCAACACCATCGGGTCCACCGGGTTCGCGACCACCGGCACGTTCATCAACGGCGTCGCGTTCGGCCCCGGCGGAACGGATCTCTACCTCGCCACGGTCGCCCCGACCGCGTACTTCCATGACGTCGACCAGAACACAGGTCTGGCCACGAATCCTCGTGGCAGCGGCCTGAATGCTGGTGACACCATCGGCGACCTGTCGTGGGACTCGTTCAACAACCGCATGCTCGCGATCAGCACCCAGGGCGTGGCTGGCACAGGCGCTCGTCTGTACACGATCGACCTGACCTCGGGCAACGCGACGCTGCTCGGCGCAGTCACGAACTACACCGAAGGCTTCACCGTGTCCCTGGCCGTTCGCCCCTCCGATGGCATGATCTTCGCTCACGGCGTCGAGACCGACCGCTACTACATGATCGATCCGAACACGCTGGCCGCGACGGCGCTGACGGCGTTCGGGATTGACACCAACTTCGGCCAGGGTTCCACGTTCGACCCCACGTCCGGCATCCTCTATCACGCCATGCTCACGACAACGGGTGGCAACATGAATCGCCTTGCCACCATTGACACGGTCACGGGCCTGCCGACGTTTATCGGTACTCTGGGTGTCGGTCTGACGCAGATCTCCGACATCGCCTTCCCCGACAGCGGCGGCGGGTGCGGATGCGTCTGCAACTACGACACCTCGACCGGCAACAACGTCTGCGACATCTTCGACTTCCTCACGTTCGGCAACCTGTTCTCGGCCGCCGATCCTTGCGCCTGCGACCTCGACACGAGCACGGGCCTGGGCGTCTGCGACATCTTCGACTTCCTCGAGTTCGGCAACCTGTTCAACGCGGGCTGCTGATCGCCCCCCCTTGGGGGATCGCCACTGGTGAATTCACACAGCCCCCGGCGCTTGCGCCGGGGGCTTTTTCGCGCCCCTGTCCGCCCGCGACCAAGCACTTGAGGCGCGGGCGTTTCGATTGTGCATCCCATCCCGTCGCGCACCGCTGTCTGGGGTGAATCACCCACGCCGGGAACTTCGCGCTTCGCGAACCGTTCTTGAATCCGTGTCGGTTTGCTCGGAAAGATTGACTCCACCCGTTGAGTCGCGAACGCGTTTGTGGTATGCTGGGTCGCGTCGCGGCCGAGTTGCCGCGGCCGTCGGCGCGGGTGTTCGGGGGCCGCGATATGTTTCGCGGCGTGCTGCGATAGCGCAACCGGGATGGGCCTTGACGCTTGCGGGCGTGAACATTGAGAAAGGAAGACCATGCACTCTTTGAGCGGAGCAAACAGTCGTGGATTGTCGGCGGTGGCCATGGCCATCGTGGCGGGCCTGAGTTTTGGCGCGGCGATGCCGGCGTGGGCGGATGTGTACAACATCGCCGACGGGGATGTGGCCGCGCTCGCCGCCGCCATCGATGACGCCAACATGTCCGCCGGGCCGCACACCATCAACCTGGCCATGGGCGGCTCCTACACGCTCGTCGCGAGCCTGCCGGACATCACGGTCAACGGCCTGGTGATCAACGGCAACGGGGCGGTGATCAGTGGCGATAACATGGTTCGCGTCTTCACCGTCGAGATCGGTGCCGACGTTGGCCTGAACAACGTCAACATGACCAACGGGTTCGGCGGCGTGGCGGGCGGGGCCATCTTCAACTCCGGCACGCTCTCGCTGCTCGAATGTGTCATCACGAACAGTGCGGCCGGGGCCAACGGCGGCGGCATCTTCAACGACGGTACGCTCATCGTCACCGACTGCGCCATCAACGGCAACGCCTCCGATGACGGCGGCGCCATCTTCACCAGCGGCGGCACGGTCATCATCTCCGGCGGTGAAATGAGCGGCAACACGGCCTTCGGCAACGGCGGCGGCGCGATCTACAACAACCTCGGCGATGTCTCCATCTCCGGCGGCGCCCTCATCGACGACAACGACGCCACACAAGGCGGCGGCATTGTCAACGACGGAACCCTCACGATCACAGACTCCACCATCCACGCCAACGGCTCCCAGGGCCTTGGTGGAGCCATCCTCTCATTCACGGGAACCGTGCTCATCGAAGCCAGCACACTCAGCCACAACACGGCCGACACCGGCGGCGGCGGCGTGGCCGTGCTTGATGGAACGGTCTACCTCGTGAATAGCACGGTCAGCGGCAACGCTGGCGCTCTCTTCGGCGGCGGTGTGCTCAGCGTGGCGACGGTCAACGTGCTCAACTCGACGATCGTCCTCAACTCTTCTGGCGGAACCGGCGGCGGCATCGCCATCCTCGGCGGAGACACCACGACGCACAACAGCATCATCGGCGGCAACGACGTCCTCGGCACGCCCGATGAAGTGAGCGGCTCACTCCATGCGTCAAGTTCCTTCAACATCATCGCCGACGCCTCCACCAGCGGCGGCCTGACCGACAGCGTCAACGGCAACCAGGTCGGCGTGAACCTCGCGCTGACCATCGACCTCACGCTCGGCGACAATGGCGGACCGACGATGACGCACGCGATCTTCCCCGGCGGCCCGGCCATGGACATGGGCGACCCGCTTCTGGCCGCAGGTCTGACGTTCGATCAGCGCGGCAGCGGATTTGACCGCTTCTCGGGAGTCTCCGTCGATGTCGGCGCGGTCGAGTTCCAGCAAGACGCGGAGTTCCAGGGCCTGGTCGCGCTCTTCTGGGGATCCGGCGTCGGCAAGTTTTTCTGGCCCGCGACGGGATATGCGACGACACAACTCGTCGGCGATGTCTTTGGCCCGTCGTATCCAGGCGCCCAAGGCGGACTGACCCTGCATCAGGCGGTCAAGTTCACCGGCCCGCCCACCGCGCCATACGCGGAGAAGTCGCTGCTGCGTCAAGGCGTCGCGGCGCTGCTCAACGCCGGCCACCCCAACATCAACTACGCGCTGACGGAATCGCAGGTGATCCAACTCGTGCGTACCGCGCTCGACTCGGGCGATTCACAGGTTATGCTCGATGCGTGGGCCTTGCTGCTCTACTACAACGCACAGGGCCTGTGATCCGGCCGCGACGTGATTGACACTCCGGGCGGTCCCGGCGGGCGAACCCCGTCGGGACCGCCCTTTTTCGCCCACGATCACTTCGCTTGCTTCCGCGCGATATCGCCCCAACAATACCGACAGCCCTTTGGAGGGGCCTATGCAACGCATTGCTCGAACATCTCCGAGTCGCGCAGAAGGGGCAACCGTCGATACCGCCGCGGAGGCGGGCAGTTGCCGTTCCATCGCGGCCACCGGGCTCGACTCCCGCGTCCTCGTGCTCAATCGCCTGTACGTGGCCATCCGCGTGATTTCGGCACGCCGCGCGTTTTGCCTTCTCTCCAAGAACCTGGCCGAGGTCATTCACGTCAGCGACGGCACATATGTCAACTACGACTTCGCGTCGTGGACGGAGATCGCCGAACTCCAGCGGCAGTTCGAGCGCGAACGGCACGACTGGGTGCGCACGGTGCGCTATGAGATCGCCGTGCCGCGTATCATCCGCGTCCTCGCGTATGACCGCCTCCCGCGGCAGGATGTCAAACTCAATCGGCGAAACCTCTTCGCGCGAGACCGCAACCAGTGCCAATACTGCGGGCATCACTTCCCCACGTCGGAACTCTCGATCGACCACGTCGTGCCGCGCACGCAGGGGGGGGGCGATACGTGGGACAACCTCGTGTGCGCCTGCGTGCGATGCAACGCGCGAAAGGGCGGCCGTACACCCGATCAGGCGTCGATCCGACTCATCCGCCCGCCCGTGCAGCCCAAGCGCAACCCGGTGATCGCGCTGCGCCTCGGCCACGACAAGTACGCCTCGTGGAAGACTTTCCTCGATGACGCCTACTGGTCCGTCGAGATCGGATGACGAGTTCCGCGTGCCACTGAAGTCCGGCGGAAGTTCGATGATTTCCGACTTCTCAACCTGCGCTCGTCGTGCAAGTGTCCGGACTTCAGTGCTTCGGCCCACGAAGCACCGAGGTCGCACGGACGGCGCGGGTATTCGAGGACAACTGACGCGCGACCTCGGTGGCACGACTGACCGAGTTCGTGCCTACGGCCTCTCATCGGTAATTCGATCGACATTTGACAGACTCCCCGATGCCGCTACACTGGCCATGTGTCATCGGTGCCCCCGAGCGTTTCGGGGGTGAAGAGGGAAGCGTGGTGAGGCCGCAGGGCCGATTCCACCGCGGACGCGCCGCCGTAACGGGCAAGCGCGACGTTCGAGAGCCACTGTCGTGTCCCCGCCGCGAATCACTCGCGCGGGCACGATGGGAAGGTGAACGTCGCAGAGGCTCACGCCTCAACGCCCGAAGCCGGAAGACCTGCCGATGATGAATGTTTCGCCCGCCCTCGCGACATGGGGCGCCGGCAGCGTCGCATGTTTCCCCGGCATCGCGACCACTCCGGCCAACCCTCGCGAACGCGGACTTCCGCCACGGGGGCACGCTCCGCGCGAATCGAAGCGTGCGGCCGCGACACCATCGCGGCGAAGGTCACGTCATGCGTCAACTTTCGTTGTCCGCTGCGCTCATGGGACTCTGCGCTTCATCCGCCATCGCCTCGCCGTGGGGCACGCGCGTGGTGTCGTATGAGCCCGGCGCGGCCGTCGGCTCGCCATACACCGATCCCGCCAGCGCGCTTGGCTCGCCCACACGCTACACGGGTATCGGCACGTTCCCCGGCGCGGTCACGCCGTTCAACCCCGCGTTCGGCGAAGACGAAATCGTCTCGATCGGCGCGGGTGGCCACCTCACGCTCGAACTCGCACACCCCGCCCGCGATGATGCACGCAATCCCTTCGGCATCGACCTGCTGATCTTCGGCAACGCGGGATACATCGACGTGAACTTCCCCGTCGGCGTGGCCGGACCGCTCTTTGGCGGCAGCCGTGGCGCGATCCTCGAACTCAGCGCGGATGGCGTGCGATGGGAGACCATCGTCGGGGTCGAACCCGACGGCGCATTCCCGACGCTGGGCTATGCCGATCTCGCCAGCCCGTATTCGCTCGCTCGCGGGCGCGTCAAGACGAGTTTCACCACGCCCGTCGATCCCGCGTTTGATCCCGCCGGACGCACGTTCAGTGAAATCGTCGCCGACTACGCGGGCGCGGGGGGGGGCGTGGGCATCGACCTCGCCGCCGCCGGCCTCGGCCGCGCTGCGTTCATCCGCATTTCCATGCCCGTCGGCGCCACCGGCACGGCCGAGATTGACGCCATCGCAAAGGTTCGAGCGATTCCCGCGCCGGCCGCGGGCCTGCCCATCGCCATCGCCACGCTCATCGCGCTGCGTCGCCGCGGGCAAAGGACCAAGCCATGAAGCATCACGCAGCATCTCTGTCATCGTCTCCATCCTCGCGAAGCGTGACGGCCATCACCCTCGCTGCGGTGATGCTCGCCTCCAGCGCGTGCGCTGAGCCGCTCTGGACGCACTTCGCCGGCAGCCCGCAGCGGGTCTGCATCACGGACACCGCGCCATCCTCCATCGCCTCGCCCATGTGGGTCTTGTCGCAGCACGCCGGACAACCCGTCGTCTTCAGCGGACCGTCCAGCGCGGTCGTTGATGCCAGTCGCGCCTACGGCCTTGCGGAGATCGGCACACAACGTCGATTCGCCGCCGTGGATCGGGCCACGGGCCAGATTCAGTGGCTCGCGGTACTTCCCACGCTTTCGTTCAGCAGTTGGTCCACACCCGCGCTCGACACGCGCAACGACACCGTGCTCGTCGCGTGCGGGCCAGCGCTGACGGCCCTCGACACGGCCACCGGCGTCCAGCGCTGGCAGACCGCGCTCGATCGCACCACAGTCAACGCATCGCCCGTCGTCACCAGCGACCTGGGCGCCGCCAATCGCGCGTTCATCACCGACTATGACGGTTTCGGCAACGCGGGACGGCTGTATTGCATCAATGTCGATCCCTTCGACGCGGGCGTGAATCCCTATCAGCCCGGCGAGATCGTCTGGTCCACCACGCTTGGCGCAACATCAGGCAACACGCCCGCGTATCTCGACGGCGTCGTCTATGTCGCGTGCATCGCCGAGGACAACACAGGCGCGCCGATGCCGGGGTTGATCCGCGCGTTTGACGCCACGGCCGTCACGACTCCCCCCCCCCTCTGGACCTTCGCCAACGTCAAGAACGAGGGCTTCTTCAGCGGCGTGGCCGTGCAGCGCAACGGCGGCGACGTGTTCCTCTACGCCGCGAGTTTCGCGTTCTTCGGCGGGTATGACACCGCGAACCTGGTGAAACTCAACGCGGCCGACGGTTCGCTCCTGTGGTCCGTCGACAGCAATCGCACATCAACAACGCCGATCCCGCTGCCCGACGGGCGCGTGCTCATCTCGACGGGACTTCGCGGCTCCGGCAACGCGCCGACGATTCAGATGGTCGAGGATCGCGGCGCCTCGGCCGTGATGCAGTGGAGTTCCGCCCACGAAACATGGGTGGATGTGAACACCAACGGGCGCCTCGATCCCGGCGAGTATCTCGCGCTCGGCGGCTGGCTGCACATGCCCGTCGTCAGTACGGCCGGGGGACGATTGACATTGTACTGCGGCCTGATCGCCACCTTGGGCGGCAACTATGCGCCCGGGCCGGAGTTGTACGCCATCGACCTGTCGCGGCGGCCGGATGAAGCGGGGTTCGTTCTTGAGCACTTCTCGGGCGCAGGCTCGACGCCAAGCGTCGCGGGGGGTCAACTCTTCGCGTTCGGACCTGGCGGCCTTCATGCGTTCGGCGAAGTCGATTGCTATGCGGACTGCGATGTCTCCACCGGCGTGGGCGTGCTGGACATCTTCGATTTCCTGTGTTTTTCCAATCGCTTTTCGCTCGGCGAGGCGTATGCGTGTGATTGCGACGTGAGCACCGGCCCCGGCGTCTGCGACATCTTTGACTTCCTCTGCTTCTCCAACGCCTTTGCGAACGGATGCCCATGAACCGCACGCCCATCCATCCCCCCCCCCGGTGGCACGGGCGTCCCGCCGGTGCGCCTCCCCTCTATCTCACGCATTCCCGCCGCGCCTTCACGCTCCTCGAACTCCTCGTCGTCATCGCGATCATCGCGCTGCTCACATCGCTGCTCCTCCCGGCCATCGCCGGCGCGCGCGAGGCCGCACGATTCACCCAGTGCCTCTCCAACGTGCGCCAACTCGGCCTCGCATGGTCGCTCTACGCCGCCGAACACCACGATCGCACGCTCCCCCTTGCGGACCCGCACACGCCCACGCCCGATGTCTATTGGTGGGGCGCGGCCGACGTGCAGGCCGGGCGCGTCGATCACACGCGCGGATACCTCGGCCCGTATCTGGCCGATTCGCTCCGCCAGCGCTCCGCGTATGAATGCCCCAGTCAGGCGTGGGGAACCTATCGCCCGCAGGGCATCACACGCACCATCACCAGCACCTACGGCTACAACGGGTATTACCTCTCGCCCCCCGCGACGCCGGGTTGGAACCTCAGCATCGGCCATCGGCCGTGGCTGCGCATCTCGCAGATCGAACGGCCGTGGGAGGTCTTCGTGTTCGCCGATGCGCTCCTGCCATCCGGCCCATCATCCATTCCGAGTAACACGGCGTTGCTTGATCCGCCATGGATCTTCACGCATGGACAATGGGAGCGCAACGAGTCCCCCACCACCGCGTTTCGCCATGCGAACACGCAAGCGGCCACCGCCCGCGCCGACGGCAGCGCCATCGCTGCGCCGACCTCGCCGGACCTGCTCGTCGATGCGCAACATCGCATCGGCTCGGCCACGCCCGACAACGATCCGCATTATGTGCCGGATTGGCGCGAGTGGTGAGGGGATCGATCAAAGCATCGCGCGATGAACACCGACCGCGAAGCGCGGTCGGGGGCACAGCGCGATCAGACCATGACATGGTTTCAGGAGGATTGAACCAGTGAATCCGCAACCTCAGCGCTCTTGAAGTCCTTGGCCGTGATCCCGCCCGCATCGTGTGTCGAAAACGTCAGCGTGACCTTGGTATAGCGGATGAGAATGTCCGGATGATGGTCCGCCGTGTCCGCCGCCTCAGCAACCCGGACGACGAAGCCGATCGCTTCCTTGAAAGTCGGAAACGAGTACGTCCGCTGGATCGCGCCGGAAACTTCGGACCAATCGGGCACGGCCGCCAGCGACGCCTGAATCTGACTTTCTGACAACTTCGACATGATGCCTCCGGTTGGGGTCGTCCCGCGCCATAGTCTAAGCGATCGCCGCCATGCCTGCCGAACCCATCCAGATTCACAGCACCCGCCTCGCCCCATCGCCCACGGGGGCTTTGCACCTGGGAAATGCCCGGACGTTTCTCATCAACTGGGCCATCGCGCGACGCGAGGGCTGGCGAATCATCCTGAGAATCGAGGATCTCGACGGCCCCCGCATCGACCCGGCCGCCAGCGAAGCGGCCATCGACACGCTCCGATGGCTCGGAATCGATTGGGACATCGGGCCGGTGTTTCAGTCGCATGACCTGCGGCCGTATCGGGAAGCGATGGAGTTTCTCGCGTCGCGGGGCCTGGTGTATCCGAGTGAACTCTCGCGGAAGGAGATCGCTGAAGCGGCGTCCGCGCCACAGGAGGGGTCACGCGAAACGGTGTTCCCCGCATCTCTGCGCCCGCGTGAGTTTCCCGGCGCGTTCACCGATCCCGCGACCAACTGGCGCTTCGCCACGCCGCCGGGCATCGTCGAGATTGAAGACGCGTTCATGGGGCCGCAGCGAATCGAGCCGGCCTTGAACATCGGCGACTTCGTGATCTGGATGCGCAGCGGGCAGCCGTCGTATCAACTGGCGGTGGTTGTTGACGATCATCGCCAGGGCGTGACGCAGGTGGTGCGCGGCAATGACCTGCTCGACTCGGCGGGACGACAGGTGCTGCTGTATCGCGCGATGGGTCTTGGCCCGATTCCGACATACACACACCTGCCGCTGGTGCGTGGGGCAGATGGCCGTCGACTCGCCAAGCGCCACGGCGACACGCGCCTGACCACGTATCGCCATCGCGGCGTTCGGGCGGAGCGCATCATCGCGCTGCTCGCGAGGTGGTGCGGGATTTCGAGCGGAGGCTCGCTTTCCGCAGCCGAATTCGCCCTCGCCCTGAACCTCGATACCATTGACCGATCGGATGTGGTCTTCACACCGGAGGATGACGCATGGCTTCTGGAAACAACACCGTCCGCGCCGTGATCGCCGGGTCCGCGCTGCTCGTGCTGGGCGTGAGCGTCTGGGGCGTGAGCGCGTGCGAACAGGGCGGACTCTCGCAGCCCGATGGCACGGGCAAAGGCAACACGGCGACGGAAGTCAAGAAGGAAACCGTCTCGATCGGCGGCAAGACGTTCAAACTGGAACTGGCCGTCGATGCCAAGTCGCGATTCAAAGGGCTGTCGGGCCGTGAGGAGATCGCGGCCGACGGGGGGATGCTGTTCGCGTTTCCGGGTCCGCAGCCGCGGTTGTATTTCGTGATGCGCGATTGTCCGATTCCGATTGACATCATCTTCCTCGATGGGACAGGTCGCATCGTGGCGATGCATGCGATGCTGCCGGAGCCGCCGCGAACCGAGGCGGAGAAGGTTCTCTCGCCGTCGCGCGCCGGGCAGCCCGAGTGGGAGTGGGTGAACGCGGACTATGAATCGCGTCTGAAACGCTACCCCAGTCGTCACGATGCTCAGTTTGTCATCGAGATCAAGGGCGGGCTGCTCGAGGAACTCAAACTCGAGGAGGGCCAGCGGATCAACATCGACACTCGGCGACTTTCGCGCCTGGCGCGGGAGGCCCACCAGCGCGACCAACAGGCACTCACGCCGGGGCGATAGATCGCCGATACGGGCTGTCGGAGCATCCCGCGCGGCACTTCCTGCGCAGCCGGGAACGCTGACGGAGCCTCGACGCGTGTCAACGCCCAAGACCGGCTATGTGATAACCGTCGCGGCCTCGCCGAACTTGCGCGAGGTCGCCGACACACTCCTCACAAACATCCGCGACGCATGGCCTGGCGATCCACCTGATGTTCGAATCCTCACGCTCGACGCGCTTGTGTCGGGCCTGCGGCCGTGGGATGAAGGGGGGCATGTTGCGCCGGGCGAATCGCTGCTGGTGCTGATCGGCGCGAACGAACCGGCCCTGCGGACGCTTCGATTGCGCGATGCGCTGCTTGGCGCGCTGGCCCCGGCGCTGGTGCTGTATGAAGATCCCGACGCACCCGAGATGCGAGATCAGGTCGGACCGATCGTCATGCGCACGCTGGACATCGCCGCAACCACGGCCTCGACGATCCTCCACGCCATGGCTACGCGGCAGGAAGCCATCGAAACCATCCGCAAGCAATGGCAGATCGCCGCCCACCTGCAAAGCGGGATGCACAGCGACGTCGATCGCCTCCACGAAGAACTCAGCCTCGCCGCCACGGTGCAGCGCGAATGGATGCCGCGCGAGATGCCCACGGCCGACGGGTATGAATTCGGCGTTCTCTTCCGTCCCGCGGGATATGTCAGCGGCGACATCTTCGACATCTATGACCTGGGCAAGGGGCGCACGGGGTTCTATGTCGCCGATGCGATGGGCCACGGAGTCCCGGCCGCGCTGATGACCCTCATGATCGCACGCTCACTGCGATCGTTCGACAAGAGCGAGCATCCCGCGCCGCCGGAAGTCGCCCTTCAACGGCTCAATCGCGAACTGCTCCACGGCAACAAGGGTCGCGCGCGGTTCGCCACGGCCGTCTGCGGCACGATCGACACCAACACCGGCAAGGTCCGCCTCGCGTGCGCGGGGCATCCGCCGCCGGTGATCGCGGGGGGGGGGACGATCCGCCCCGTGCAGGTTGACGGCGCGCTGCTGGGCGTTTTCGCCGAAGTCGAGTATCAGGCCGTGGAACTCACGCTCGCCGCCGGAGAAACGCTGTTGCTGTACAGCGATGGGTTTGAACTCGCGTTTGGCGACGGGGAGAAGCATCGC
>CAZTPJ010000045.1:0-31050 GCA_964614515.1 uncultured Phycisphaeraceae bacterium
CCGCGCGCGTGCGATGTCTGCTGCGCAGTCCGACGCCCCCCCCGATAGCTTCGTCAGCATCTTCGTCAACCCCACGCAGTTTGATGACCCGAGGGACTTCGCGCGATATCCGCGAGTGCTGCAGGCGGATGTCGCGCTGTGCGAGGCGGCGGGGGCCACGGCCGTGTTCGCGCCAGGCGTCGAAACGATGTACCCGCCCGGCGTTGATGTTCCCGTGCCGCCGCTGCCGGCCGTGGCGACGGAGCCTGCGTTGGAAGATGCCCATCGTCCCGGGCACTTTCGCGGCGTGTGTCAGGTCGTGCGACGACTATTTGACATGGTGCGTCCGGTCGCGGCCGTGTTCGGCGAGAAGGATTGGCAGCAGTTGCAGGTGATCCGGGCGATGACGGCCGCGGAGGGATTGAACGTCGAGATCGTCGCGGGTCCGACGGTGCGCGAAGCCAATGGCCTGGCGATGAGCAGCCGCAATGTGTTCCTGACGGCCGAGGAGCGCGAGCGTGCGGGGGCCGTGTATCGCGCGCTGCGCGAGGCGAGTGCGCTTCGTTTGAGTGAGTCACCATCGCGAGCGAGTTCCTCACGCCAGCCGGACCGGCAAACCGCGGCGGAAGACATGATGCGTGGTGTTCTCGAAAGCGCGGGGATCGAAGTCGAATACGCCACCATCCGCGATGCGCAACACCTGATGCGGATTCCTGATGATGACGCCTCCCCCCGCCGCGCCCTGATCGCCGGCAGGCTCGGCAGCGTGAGGTTGATCGATAATGCGGCGTGGGAGTAGATGACGGGACTTTGCGAGACCTTTGGTTACGAACAACGGAGAGGGGGAGATTCGAACTCCCGATACGGCAAGCCGTATACCGGTTTTCGAGACCGGCCCATTCAACCGCTCTGGCACCTCTCCAGTGCGAGATGGGGCGTGGTGCCCCGGGCGGAAGTCTACGCGCACTTTGCCCCCTCGGTCAGCACGGGGTTGTTCAGAAAAACTATGGATCAAGAAGGGCACGACTGCGCCACGAGGCGGGCGGGGGCGCCCGCCCCACCGGATCCAGGAAGCTGCGGTTGTGCCGAGACCCGCTCGGTTATTCGTGCACTCACTTTGCCGGGCGTAGCACGGCCGTCAGCGCCGCGAGAATCTCTTCAGGTTCGCTCATGCGTCCTGGTCCGACATGGCGGCACGCCTGCCACCCAACGCCGGGGCCGACGATGACAAACCCATCATCGCGTAGCACGGCCGCGTTGCGCTGCGTGCTCGGCTGCGCCCACATGACATCGTTCATCGCGGGGGCGAGGAGAACGGGGGTCCTGGCCCGGTCGATGGCGGAAAGAATGAGCGTGACGACATCGTCGGTCTGGCCGGTGACGATTTTGGCCATGCAGTTCATGGTGCAAGGCGCGATGATGGCCGCGTCGGCCCGCGTGGCAAGTTGAATGTGCTGCGGATCGTGGGCCTCGATGTGGTCCCACGCGGAGGTGTAGACCGGACGGCCGGAGAGAGCCTGAAAAGTCAGGGGCGCAACAAACCGCGTGGCCGATTCGGTCATGGCGACGGTGACTTCCGCTCCGGCTTGCGCGAGGCGACTGACGATCATCGCGGACTTGTACGCGGCGATGCCGCCGGTGATTCCGACGAGAATGCGACGGCCGGCGAATGGAGAAGCGGCATCGGGGATTGGAGCCATTTGTGGATGATAGGTGGGCGTGCGAAGGGCAGTGCTTCGGACCATTGCGCCACGGCCGGCGCTGGCCATCGTCGTCGCGAAACTGGTGACGTTGGGCGCGGATCAGGCGGTCAGTGATGGCGGCGCATCGCCGTCGTAGTGCTCGGGCGCCAAGTCGAGCGTGATCTTGTCACTGAGGATCTCGTCGATGACGACTTCGAGGTCTGACCGGCCCTGGCGCTCAACGAGCGGCCGGCCGCCTTCCATGAGTTCCACCAGTCGGCGTTGAATAAGGGCGCAGAGTTTGAAGCGCCCGCCGGTCTTGAGGACGATTTCGTCGGACTTCAAGGCGTCGATCATGTTGAATCCGGCCCCCGAATGCGTTACTCTGTCGTGGCGGGTCCAGTCCGAATGGGGATCGGCCCGCGTGATACCGCCCGTCGGCGGCAAGAGGGATGATATGCCAGTCGCGCTCGCGCGTCGACCCGGTATCCGTGCCGCCTTGGCTCGGAGCGGGTCGGGGCGTGAGTCGGCTGGTTCCTCAGCGTCGCCGAGCGGGCGGGATGAGCGTCGCGGGGTGACTTTGACCCTGAGTCTGGAGTCATGCGTATGTCGGTACGTCAGTGGAGCCGGGGCGATCGGGTGGTGCATGTCGAATGTCCAGAGTGGGGCGTCGGCGAGGTTTTGACCGCTGAAGCCGGCGTCAACGCCACGGCCGACGGCCAACGCCTCACCGTGCGATTCACCAAGGCCGGCATGAAGACCCTGACGACGAGTTATGCCAAACTCGCCCCGGCCGGAGCGCCGAGCCGTCTTGATGTGGCGATCGAGGAGCGTGGGGGCTGGCTCGACGGTGGCAAGGTGAAGGAAGCGGTGGGCGAAGTCCTCGGCTCGTTGCCTGAGGAAGCGACGGATCCGTTCCGTCCGCTCAAAGCGCGGATCGAGGCGACAGCCCGGCTGTGTCGGTACTCATCAAGCGGCGGAAGCCTGATTGAGTGGGCCTCAGCGCAGACGGGGCTTGATGATCCGTTGTCACGGTTCAGCAGACACGAACTCGAGGCGCACTTCGCGCGATTCCGGCAATCGCTTGAGGCTCACCTGAAGCGGCTGGTGTTGGACGCAAAGCGCGGTGATCCCAAAGCCCTCGAGGGACTCTCCGAGGATGCGGATCGAGTCGTGCGGGAAACGATGCGCCGAGGGGAGAACGGGCGATCGCGGTGAAACGATGGTCGCCGGTTTCGTTTCGCCAATGGCACCCTTCGTGAGGCATTTTGTCAACAGGCGGCGCAGATGGCCGTGCGAATCGATGATGACGACGGCCCCAACACGGCTTGACGCCCGTCGCATCGGGTATTCTCGGACAGGCGGACCATGCCTAGTTTGTGGGGGAACTGGCCCGGTTCTTGTTGCGAAGGAACGTAGACCGCCTGTGTCTGGGCCGGAGGGGCCTGCGGCGGAACATCCGTGAAGACCTGGGGAGAGAGACATGACCGAGAACGAGTTCCAGAAGCGTTTGGGCGAGTTGATGACCCGCATCGGCGACCTTCCCGAGACGGAGCGAGATCGCCTCGAATCGCTGGCCGACGAGACCCGCGCCCGGCACGACCAGGTGCGAGCGACGATCGCCGAACTTCAGGACTCGATCGACTACCTGCGCCTGAGCATCAAGTATCTCGTGTTCGACCTCGAGGCCACACGGCGCGAAAATCAGTACCTGCGACGCCTGCTGGATCAGGGACATGATCGCGCTCAGGAACGGCGCGAGCAGGAATAACGCGCGACTCCGTAAGTACCGCGCAGATCAGACCTTCGCGACGGCCGCAACCAGCCGATCGAACAGCCCCTGCCCCAGTTCCGGCTCGGGCGTGCGTTCCGGGTGCCACTGCACGCCGAGATAAAACGGCCGTGCGGGGTCGGCGATGGCTTCGATCAGGCCGTCGGGCGCGTTGGCGATGACGATCATTCGCCCGGGTGATGTGACGCCTTGCTTGTGACGACTGTGTACCGCGCCGCGCGAGAGGCGCAGTCGTGGCGGCGCGTCCTCTCCGGCCGGCGCGATCGCGTGCGATTGATCCCAGTGCATCGCGGCGGAACTGAGCGTCTCGGGCAGATGCTGATCGAGCGTGCCCCCGGCCGTCAGCGCCATGAGTTGCATGCCCAGACACACACCGAGCACGGGCGTGTCCGGCGATCTGTCGGCCAGAGCGCGAAGCAGTGCGGTTTCATACGCCTGTCGTTCGGGATGAAGGGGTGTGGCTTTCGGATGGGTTGGCGTGCCAAACTCCTCCATGCGCGGATCATCGCCGCCCGTGAACACCAACGCCCGGCACAGGCGCAGGTGATCGGGAATGAGATCAACGATCGGCGGGAGGCAGACGGGCATTCCGCCGGCGCGAGCCACGGCCTCGGCGTACGCGCGTGAACACTGAAGGCGCGTTCGGGCGTTGACCTCTTCGACATCCATCGTGATGCCGACGATGGGTCGCGCGTGCGCGGGTCTCCAGGTCGGGTGTGTGGATCGTGGGCGGGACATGGGCAGGCCGAAGGATATGTGGCTCGATGGCGTACCATCGAGCATGTCGCGTGCGAGCGTTGTGATCTGGTTGTGCGTCGCGGTGGTGTTGGCCGGGGTCACGGCGGCGCTGCTGATGCCTCGCGGCGGCTCGGCGACGGGTCGGCAGCGATTGATGCGCTTCGAGCCGTCGCAGGTCGAGTCGCTTCGTGTCCACTCGCCCGGGCAGCCGGCGCAGGAAGTTCGCCGCGCTGGCGCGGCGTGGGAGGTCGCGTGGGAAGGTGATGGGGGGGGCGTCTGGCGCGCGGATGAATCGCGAGTCCTCTCCGCGCTGCGACTGCTCGCGACACTCGAAGGCGAGATCACACGCGCAGCCTCGCGGCACGATCCCGCCGCACCTTCGGTGACTCTCATCATGGACGACGGCCGAGAATGGACGCTTTCGTTTGGCGATGCGCCGCTGACGGGCAGCGTGGAAGTTCGCGTGGAGTCGCCCGACGGCGATGTCGTGACCGCGTTGGCGTCGGCGGATGTGTACGCCATGCTGATCCGCACGGGCGTGCTCGCGTGGCGCGACGCACGCCTGCTGGCCGGGCTGGGGGCGGATGTCTCGCGCCTTACGCTCATCACACCTGCGCAGCGCGTATCGCTTGGCAAGGTTGAGGGCGCGTGGCACGTTCGCGAGCCGTGGGAGTCGCACGCGGATGAACGCGAGATCGCGGCCCTCGTGCGGCGACTGGCCGGCGTCGGCGTTTCGCGATTCGTGACAGGATCCGAATTGGCCACGGCCAGGCGCCAGTTTGAGAATCCCGTCGCGACGCTGATCGTCGAGTCCGACGTGCGAGAACTAGTGGGAGGCGAGTATCGCTGGGCCGTGTTGCGGCGAGAAATCGTCATCGGGGGCGTGGCGGATCTTTCGGAGCGTGAGTTGTACGCGCGTGCGGGGGGGGGCGACGGTCGCGAGCCGGTCCATGTCGTTGTACCGCGAGGCACGCTGGACTCGATCACGATGGACCCGGCCGCGTATGCCTCGCGGGTGTCGGTCGAAGTCCCTGGTTCGGAATGGGGCGCGATTGAGATCACCGATGCGTCGGGCGGCACGGCGCGACTTGAGCGACGGCTTGAAGGATGGGTTCTCGCCGATGCGCAGGGGGCGAAAGCGCTCGACGATGTCGGCGGGGCTGCGCTGCAGGGGCTGATGTCGCTGTTGGCGGCGACGGAGGCAATCGCAGTTCGTCCGGCCGGGGCGCTGGTGGATGGGGCGCTGCGCGTGCGTGTGCTGGCGCTCGGGGGGGGGGAAATCACGCTGGTATCGATCACGACGAGCGACGGTACGGCCAGCGTCGTTCGCCAGGGCGTCGAGCGAATCTATGAAGGCGGCGCGAACGTCGTGGATGCGATTCGCGCGATGGTGCGGACGGCGCCATGACCTCGCGGCGATCCGCGCGGGCGCTTCGGCTCTTTGTCGCGGTGTATCCGCCCGCGAATGTCGCCGCGGCGCTTCAGCGCACGGCCGATGAAATCGCGCTGCCGCCGCATCGCCTCGTGCCGATTGAGCAGGTGCATCTGACGCTTCAGTTCATCGGGGATGTTGATGCGCGGGATCTGCGAAGCGTGGAGGAATCGGTGGAGCGGTCGATGGCGGGGCTGGAGGCGTTTGACGTTCAGGCTGTGCGTTTGATCTCCTTGCCACGGGGCGGACGCTCGCGCCTGGTCGCGGCGGAGATGACGGCTCCTGCGCCGCTGATGGAGATGCAGCGTCGGTTGGCCATGCGCCTCGCACGAAGTCCGCGGGCGAAGTCCGGCGATCGCTTCCTGCCGCACATCACGTTGCTGCGGTTCAAGAGCGAGGCCGAGTGCGGCGTGGATCAACCGGTCGATGGCGAGGCGTTCGCCGTGGCGAGTGTGCAACTCATGCGCAGCAATCTGAAGGCGACGGGCGCGGTGCATGAACTCGTGCGGGAGTTTGCGATTCGTTGAATGGCCCGGGCACAGGTACAATCTGCACATGAGCCGCGTTCAACCAAGTCGTGTCCAATCAAGCGAAGTTCGTGCATCGAAGAAGTCGTCCGCGCGTTCTTCGTCCGCAACGCGCGGCGGCGCGGCCGCCTATGCGGCTGCGCCGGAGACCACGAAGGTCATCATCGCCGAGCGCTACGGCCACTACATCGGTGGACGCTGGACTTCGCCGCGCGGTGATTCGACGCGACGCGGCGCCTCGAAAGAAAGCAAGGCCACATCGCGATACTTCGCCTCGATCAACCCGGCCACGGAAAGTGTGCTGTGCGAAGTCGCGCACGGGAGCGCCGCCGATGTCGATGCCGCTGTCACGGCCGCACGCGAGGCGCTGCCCGCGTGGGCCGGCCTTGCTCCGCGCGAGCGTGCGAAGTTCATCTACCGCATCGCACGGCGGATTCAGGAGCGTTCGCGCGAACTGGCCGTGCTTGAAACGATGGATGGCGGCAAGCCGATCCGCGAGTCGCGTGATGTGGACATTCCGCTCGCGGCCGCGCACTTTTTTTATCACGCGGGCTGGGCGGACAAGTTGTCGTATGCGATTCCCGGCGGGGGGGGGCGGTCTGCGAAGCGAAGCAGCGGTCGCGCGGGGCGGCTGCCTGAAGTTGCGCCGGGCCTTCGGCCGGTGGGCGTGTGTGGGCAGATCATTCCGTGGAATTTTCCGCTGTTGATGGCCGCGTGGAAACTCGCGCCCGCGCTGGCGTGCGGGAACACATGCGTACTCAAGCCCGCGGAGACGACGCCGCTGACGGCGCTGCGCCTCGCGGAGATCTGCGATGAAGTCGGCCTGCCGCCGGGTGTCGTGAACATCGTCACGGGCGATGGGGCCACGGGAGCGGCGATTGTTGATCATCCTGGCATCGACAAGATCGCGTTCACGGGATCGACGGAGGTGGGGCGGAGAATCGCCGCTGCCGTGGCAAGGGAACACGGGCGAGACGCACGCTCCACCGACTCGCACGGGCGAGACGCCCGTGCCACCGATTCGTTGAGGCGAGACGTCGGCGGCAAGCGCCTGACGCTGGAACTCGGCGGCAAGAGTCCGAACATCATCTTTGAGGATGCGAGCATCGATCAGGCGATCGAGGGCATCATCGAAGGTATCTATTTCAATCAGGGGCACGTCTGCTGCGCCGGCAGCCGACTGTTCGTGCAGGAGAGCGTTCTCGATGAAGTGAGCGAGAAACTTCGCCGACGCATGGCCAGCCTGCGCATCGGCGATCCACTCGACAAGAACACCGACATCGGCGCGATCAACTCGCGCCAGCAACTCGCCACGATCCAGCGATACCTCGAAGCGGGAGTCGATGAAGGGGCGACGCTCTGCATCCCAACCGCCGTACAACGCAACGGCCGACCAACCGCGTCGCGCCGCAACGGCCACGCGGGAGCTCATGAACACGTCGGTTCAGCGGCGGCGATGGCCGGGTTTGATCGCGGGTACTGGTGTCGTCCGTGTTTCTTCACGGACGTACAGCCGAGCCACACGATCGCGCGCGAGGAGATCTTCGGGCCGGTGCTGGCGGTGATGAGTTTCCGTACGCCTGAGGAAGCGATTTCGCGTGCGAACAACACGCCGTATGGCCTGGCCGCGGGTGTGTGGACGGACAAGGGTTCCAAGATTTTCGACGTTGCACGGCGACTGAAGGCGGGCGTGGTGTGGCTCAACACGTACAACAAGTTCGATCCCGCCAGCCCGTTCGGCGGATTCAAGGAATCCGGCTTCGGCCGTGAGGGTGGGCGGCATGGGCTGGGGGCGTATGTGGATCGGTGATTCACGATCGGTTCTGAAGCCCCACGAGGTATGAAGCATGTCTGACATCCTGCAGCGGCTCATTGGGTGGTACTACGGAAGATGCGACGGCGAGTGGGAGCATTCATGGGGAGTCAGCATTGGAACGCTCGACAATCCCGGCTGGAGGGTGAGGATCGATCTCGTCGACACACCATGGGAATCGAAGGAGTTTGCGAAATCAAGTCGTGGACTTGAGTGCGAGGACCCTGACGATCCGGATTGGTGGATCTGTGAAGTGAGAGATGGTGCATTTCATGCGCACTGTGGTCCCGGCCATCTGGGACTGTGCCTGCGCACTTTTCTTGACTGGTCCGAAGCAGAGTCGGGCTCCGAAGTGCCCACAGTTGCGGTTCGGTTCAAAGGCGTTCATGACGATGACTTCGTGCGCGAGCAACTTGTCCGTCACTGGCTCTCCACCACGATCTGGTCGCGCGATGTCGAATTCAAGGCCGACGAACTGCCGTGTTTCATCGCGGATCGAATGGGCGTGCCCGTTGGACATTTGACGATCGCATTTTCAGACGGTGAGGCGGAGGTTGTGACCCTGGCCGTGTGTGTTGATGGCCAGGGCATCGGCACGGCCTTGCTCGACGCCGCGGTGAAAGAAGCGCGAAGCCGGGGTTGCCGACGCATCTTCCTGACCACGAGCAACGACAATCTGCGCGCCTTGGCGTTCTATCAGAAGCGTGGCTGGCGGCTGGTGGCGGTGCATCGCGGGATGATGGACCGATACCGCAAGCGTGAGCCGGAGATTCCCGTGATCGGGATGAACGGGATTCCGCTGCGGGATGAGATCGAGTTGGAACTCGTACTCAACGGAGGTGTTGGCGATGAATGGGAATCACCACAGAGGCGCCGAGGGCGATGAGGTGAAAGGCGTGGAGGTTCACGAGGACTCAAGAGATTCATTGACGGCCGCCATCATCGGTGCGGCCATCGACGTGCATAAGGCGCTTGGACCGGGTTTGCTCGAATCAGCCTACGAGATGTGCCTGGCCAGGGAGTTGGTCGATCGCAGGTTGCAAGTGGCGCGGCAGGTCGCGGTGCCGGTTGTGTACAAGGGTGAACGGCTCGATTGTGCCTATCGTGTAGACTTGATTGTTGAGCAGTCAGTTCTCGTGGAACTCAAGACCGTCGATGTGCTGCTGCCTATCCATCAGGCGCAGGTATTGACATACCTTCGCCTGACGGGCCTTCGTACCGCTCTTCTGTTGAATTTCAGCACGCCGTATCTGCGAGAAGGCATCAAACGCATTTCCCTCTGAACACCAGTCAATCTCGCGCCCTTCTCGGTGTCTCGGTGGTGAATCCTCCTGGAGTGACACGCACATGCCCGGCCGCATTCAAGTGACCAAGACCCACAAACTCTTCATCGGCGGCAAATTTCCGCGGTCGGAGTCCGCGCGATCGCTGCCGGTGGCCGCGAAGGACGGCGGTGTCGTTCATGTCAGTCGCGCATCGCGCAAGGATCTTCGCGACGCGGTGGAGGCCGCTCGTGCGGGGCACGAGGCGTGGTTCGCGGCCACGCCGTATCTTCGCGCCCAGATCATGTATCGTCTCGCGGAGATGATGGAGGGGAAGCGTGCGGACCTGGAGGCCGTGATCGCGGACTACGCGCCGCACGGAGCGAAGCGCGGCACCGCGAGGGGTAAGGGTCTTTCGCCGCATGATGAAGTCGCGTTGGCGATCGATCGGGTTGTGCATTACGCGGGGTGGGCGGACAAGTTTCAGCAGGTGTTCGGGTGCGCCAATCCCGTGAGCGGGCCGTATCACAACTTCACGATTCCCGAGCCGATTGGCGTCGTGGGCGTGATCGCGCCGGATGAAGCGCCGCTGCTGGGGCTTGTGTCGCTGGTGATGCCCGTGGTCTGCTGCGGCAACTCGTGCATCGCGCTGGCGAGCGAAGTCAATCCCATCCCCGCGTGTGTGTTCGCGGAGGCGATCGCCACCAGCGACATGCCCGCGGGCGTCATCAACATCGTGACTGGCGTGCGCGAGGAACTCGTGCCGCACTTCGCCTCGCATCGAGGCATCGCCGGCGTTCACGCGGCCGGTGTCACGCCATCGCAGCGCGAAGCGATCGAGCTCGGCGTCGCAGAAAACTTCAAGCGCGTGAAGGTGTGGCCGACATCCCCCGTGTGGCAGGATCGAGATTCCTGCGAATCTCCCGCGTGGATCGAGCCGTTTGTCGATTTCAAGACGATCTGGCATCCGAGCGCGACGTGATCGGCGGTGCGCCCCGCGATGCACCGAGGAATCGGGCGACGTGTTTAACACACGCCGTGCGTGAGCCTGCGTCATCCCACAGTGACTGATGCGCTCCGCCTTCGATCAGGGCGAACTGGCCGTTCTTCGCCACGGCCGCGATGTCCCGCCCATCCTGCACGGGGCATACTTCATCCATCTCGCCATGCAGCACCAGGAGGGGACATGCGAGGCGCTGCGCGTGCTGCTGGCGATCGAAACCAGGCTCGCCATCGCGCCCGCGCCATGTCGGGCTGCGCATGAAGCGCAGCCCGAGCCACCACATCGCCGGCATGAGCGTGCTTCGGTGCGGCATGTGCATCAGGCGCATGACGTTTCGCGCCGGCGTGGGCGCGAGGCGATACGGCGCTTCGGCGATGAGGTGCGAAATCGCGCCCGGCCGTCGCGCCGCCGCCGCGATCGACACGCCCGCACCCAGCGACCAACCCATCAGCACGACCGGCTCGCCACCGACATGCTCGATGAGCGCTAGCAGCGCATCAACCTCGTGCGTGCCGAGTGAACACCGCCCGCGAGCATCGCCATGGCCAGGCAGGTCCCAAGCGATGATGCGAGCGGCCATCGGCGCCACGGCCGAGATTCGCGAGAGCGACATCACGCGCGATTCGCCCCAGCCATGGGTCATGATGACGGTGTGTCCGTCGGCATCGCCGCCGCGAATGTCCCACACCGGGAGTTCCAGTCCGCGCCATCGCAGTCGCCAGGACTCGAAAGGCAGCGGGACATCGAGTTCGGAGGGGTCGGAAGGCAGGTTCCGCGCCAATGCCCATGCATAGCCGCGCTTCGGCGGGTGCGTCAGCGCGAGGATCACATGCGTCACGCCCGCGAACCACGCGAGGATCAGGCCGATGGCCAGCAGTGTGAATAGCCCCATCACGCGGCAAGCGTACGCAGGCGCGCGGGCCGTCCGTGTTCGTCACGACTCGCCCTATCGACCGACGTAAACTCCACCAATGGCACAAACGCTTCACGAGTCCCTGAACGATCAGCAGCGCGAGGCGGTGTTTCACCGCGATGGTCCCCTGGCCGTGCTCGCCGGGCCGGGCACGGGCAAGACGCGGGTGATCATTCATCGCATCGCGCGAATGATCGAAGATGACGGCGTATTGCCGGAATCCGTGTTGGCGGTGACGTTCACGGTGCGTGCGGCCGAGGAACTGCGTTCGCGATTGGCCGGCTTGATCGGCGCGTCCAAGGCGGATCGGGTGCAGGCGGGGACGTTTCACGGGTTCGCACGGCGGCTTGTCGTGCGATATCGTGACTTGCTGGGGCTGGATCGTGAGCCGGAACTGGCGGATTCAGCGCAGCAGCGGCGCGTGCTTCGAGAGATCGTGCGGCGTGCGGAATTGAAGGATCGCCTCGTCGCGCGCGGGTGGGATGCGATCATCGACGACACGCTCACACTCATGGGGCGTCTTCGCGATCATGCGATTACGCCGGAGGACTTTGCCCGCCGCGTCCAAACGCGTCGAAAGGCGGTGGAGTCCGGCGACGTGCAACTTGACGACGTTGCCCTTGAAGCCGAGCAGGCGATGCTTGACGAACTTGAGCAGCAGGCGATCCTGTACGAACGGTTTCAGTCCGCGCTGCGAGAGCGAAGTTTGACGACATTTGACGACGACATCGCGAGGTGTCTGGAACTGCTGCGCGGGCGGGCGCAGGCCGCGGCGATCGTCCGCGCGGATTGCCGGCACATACTTGTCGATGAGTTTCAGGATGTGAACCTTGCGCAGATCGAGTTGCTGCGGCTGCTTGCGCCCGCGTCGTCACGGCCGGACTTGTGCGTCGTCGGCGATGATGACCAGTCGATCTACCTCTTTCGCGGGGCGGACGACCGCGCGTTTCATCGATTCGCGCAGTCGTGGCCGGGGCATCGCGTCGTGCCGCTTGAGGCGAACTATCGCAGCGCGCGACCCATTGTGGATGTTGCCAATTGCGTGATCGCGCGTTCGCACGCGAGGTTCGCGCCGGACAAGCGCATCATCTCTCATGCGAAGCCTGAAGACCGACGCGGAACCGTGGTCGAATGTGTGCTCGTGCCCGGCGATGAGCATGATGGTCCGCTGATCGCGGCCATGCTGCGCGCGGCGCGAGCGGCCGAGCCGCAGCGCCCGTGGAAGCAGTATGCCGTGATCGCGCGAACGCATCTCGACTTGCTGCGCGTGAGCGCAGCCTTGGAGATCGAGGGCATCCCGAGCGTGCAGGCGCGAAAGCCATCGCCCATGAACGATGAAGCGGTCAAGGACCTCTTCGCGTGGATCACCCTTCTCCTGGAGCCGACGCAGTTCGCCATCGCGGGACGGCTGCTGCGCCGCGCGCCGATCTCGCTTGATGTGACCCTCGCGACCGAGGCGCTGCGCGAGTATCGCGCGGCCGTGTGGCGGAGCGAAGCGGGAGAAGCATCGCGTCCCGGTGCGTTTGTGGCGTGGCTTGTGGCGCGGCTGCCGGGTGATGCACGAGTGTCACGGCTTGGACGACTGTGGGATGAATTGTTCGAGATCGCCTCACATGAGCCGGCGGATGTCGTGCTGTGGCGGATCATCACGCGGGCGGAGTTGGCGCACGCCGAGTTGCTGCCGGAGCGTGAGCGTGCGCGGCGTGTGACGAGCCTGGTGGACGTGCTGCGGTTCTCGCGGCAGCGGATGGGGCAGCTTGACCCGCCCGCGGACCTTCGCGCGTTTCATGCGTACTTCAATGATCTCAATCAGCATGAGCAGGACCATCTCAGTGAGATGCTTGATCGCACCGCCTCGACCGGCGAAGAGGCGACATTCGACGATGTGGACGCGGTGCGACTGCTCACCGCGCACGCGTCCAAGGGTCTTGAGTTTGACACGGTGTTTGTGCCGCGCGTGAATCCGGGTCCGGGATATCCAAAGACCTCCGGGGGATCGGCGGAGGAGTTGCCGGACTGGCTGGTCGATCGCGCGGGCGACACGCGAACGCTCAAGGAGCGCACACTCGACGAAGAGCGTCGCCTCTTCTATGTCGCCTGCACACGCGCGGAGCGACGGCTCGTGATGCTCACCAAAGAGACCAAGAGTCCGAGCAAGTCAACGCACTTCGCGCAGGAACTCATGGGTGAACCGCCTGGTGAACACGGCCCAGTCGTCGTCGTGCGCAGCGCCCATGACATCGCGGCCGTGGCTGATGATGAAGCCTTCGCCGCATCGTTGACGCGTGACAAGGGGGCCGATGGTCTACGCGAACTGGTGGGGCGGCTGCGGCGCGACGCGAGGATCGAGGCGGCCGTGGCGCTCGATCGCGCGGACGCGGCGGATGTCGATCCCACAGCGCTGGGTCCGATTGAACATGCCATGCGTCGGGCCGCGCTGCGACTGGCGCTGGCCGCGCACATTGAACGACGGCGCTCGTCGCCGCCGTGGGCCGACGACCATGCGAGTGAGTTGGGCATTGATCTCGTGGCCGTTCACGAGGCGATTGCCGGTGATTCGCCGGTCATGGCGGGCGTGTCATTTCCGCCGCTGAAGCCGCCGCTACGCCTGAGTTACAGCGCGATCAACGAGTACCTCGAATGCCCGCGATGTTTCTACCTCAAGCGAGAACTGCGGCTCGGCGATGATCCCAGCGAAGCGATGAACATCGGCACCGCCGCGCACGAGGCCTTGAAGCAGTTTTATGAGCAGTGGCGAACGGCGGACTCCGAGGGTCGGCCGACACCGTCGGCGCGGGTCTTGTCGGATCTCGCGCGGCAGGTGTTCATGCGGCTCTCGGTTGGGCCTGCGCCGGCCGGGGCGCTGGAGCAGTTGCTGGCGCAGACGGCGCAGTACTACGAAAAGATGCATGACGCATCCGCGAACATTCTGCATCTGGAAGAGACCGTGACGTTCCCATACATTCACAACGATGTGGAGCATTCCATCGAGGCGAAACTCGATCGCGTCGATCAGGTCGGCGGCGCATTTCGCATCGTGGACTACAAATCCGGGTATCCGAAGAAGGAACTGCTCGAGCCAAAGCGCGATGATCTGCAACTCGGGATTTACGCGATGGCGCTGCCCGCGCTCCTCAATGAGGCGGGGCCGCACGTTGGCACGGCCGAGTATTGGCTGCTTCAGACGTGCGAGCGCGGTGTGATCAGCCTCGGCGACCTGAAGATCGACAAGATTCGCGCAAAGATCGATCGCGCGATCGAAGGCATGCTCGCGGGTCGATGGGAGAAGGGCAAGGAGTGCCGCGGGCGATGTGAGATTCTTGGGCCGGGCTGATGTGCGTCAGCCGCCGCCGCGAGCGCTGCGGATGCGCTCTTCGTCGTAAAAGAGTTCAGCGATGCCACGTCCGGCGAACCTGGCGAGTTCGATGTGGACCTGTTCGGCTTCAGAGCGGGACTTTGGCGGGTCACGCGTGCGCATGGATCGCTTGATGACGAGTGGATAACCCGCGCCGCTCGCGGGCCAGATGCGACTGTCGCTGGCGACGTCGATGAGTTTGACCGTGGCGACGACGGTTGGTTCATAGATCTGGCCGTCGGAAGAGAGCGAGAAACTCTCGATGCCGACCCAGATGACCTGATCCGCGCCGACCGTTCGCCCGATGGCGGCGATCGAGGGCGGCTCGCCGCCGCGAGCCTGGGCCGCGACGGCGATGGTTGACCGGGCGCTGATGGCGTCGGCGACGAGGTTCTTGTTGAGGAGGATCTGTTCGGCTTCCTCGCCCATGATGATGCGCAGTTGTGTGCGCGGGATTCGTCCGCCCGGATCATCGATCAGAATGGCGATCTTCTTTTCCTTGTCCAGCGTGTGCTCACGATAGATCTTCGGTGGGCCGTGCGCGAGCAGGAAGACCGGGCCGAGGATGTTGCACCCAGCCATGGTCACGGCGATGATGACGCCCAGCATTGCGAGCATCGCGCCGGATCTCGCCGTCATGCGGCGCGACGCACGCGCGCTGGACCACGCGCGAGGCGCTGATCGCGGCCGGGTTCGGCTGATGTCGTTCATGCGTTGGTCCCTTTCGGCTGTGAAACGGCGTCAATACGGCAGATCTCGTTTCTCTTTGTGATCGTAGAACGTCCAGGCGGTTCGTTCGGCGAAGCGCATCAGCAGCACGGTGCCGACCTGCGAGCCGGACATCTCTCCTTCGCCGTACCCATCGCCATCGGGGTACGTCACACGAACCGACTTCTCGAACACCGGCTCATCGGGAAGGGCCGACTCGACTTCGATGACAGCAACGCGCCCCGCGGCCACGCCCTGCCAGATGTACCGGTTTCCGGGATCGTTGAGTCGAAACTCGTACAGATCGATATAGATCAGGCGTTCAACGCCGAGATATTCGGCCAGTTCGCCGAGCGTCATCGCCTGCCAACCCGGTCGTTCATACAACTTTGCCAGAAGGAGGTCCGGCTGTGCATATCCCGATGCGCCTGCGTGTTCAGCGAGCGTCTCGCTGATGCGCACCGTCAGGCCTGACACCACGCCCGGATAGTCCGCCTGGATCAATCGGTCGGCCGCGACCACCACGCCAAACGACTTGCCCTTGAGTCCCCTATATTCCGCGGCGACGGACATCGGCACCTCGCGCTGGTACGAATCGGCGAGGAAACCGAACAACTGACACCCGCTCATCACCGTCAGCAGCCCGGTCATGAGCATCGCGCCCAGAAGGCGAACACGACTTCCCGTGCGTCTTGATCGAGGCATGTCACCGCTCCTGGGCCTACCGGCCGGTCCACGTTGCCCACTTGTACGCCCACGCGACCACAACGGATCCCCCCAGCATCCACAGGATGCGCGGCGTCAACGCCCTCCCAGCATAGCGACCTACGGCCGAGCCTGTCGTGGCCACATGGGCAGCCCCCCAGAAAACCGTGGCCGTGAGCAGCGCGAGGAACGCGCCGAAAGGTTGGGCGTGAAAGGCGGCGACAAGGTCCCCATCCGCCGCGTGGGCGAAGGCCGTGGTCATCCCGCACGTCGGGCAGGGGGCATCGAAGGTCACGCTCCAGGTGCAGGGGGGCATTCCCAGGCGGGTATGCGTGCCGTGGCCGGCGGTGGCGGGCTCAAGCCACGCGGCCACACTCAACAGGGCGAGACATGCGAAGGCCAATCCTGCGGCGGCGATGCGCGAGATTCGTGAGGATGGACGGCGAGAAATCCGAACCGTCGACGGACGAGCCGGACCCGCAGCGTCAGTCAAACTTGAAGACGCCTTTGCGGATTCCATACAGATACGCCACGACGGTGGTGAGCAGGAAGAACAAAATGCGCCCGAGCCAGACCAGACCCTCCGGGTTGGCCGGGTCGATGTTCGGGAACGTGGTCGCCCAGGGGTACAGGAAGATGATCTCCACGTCAAACACGAGGAAGACCACGGCAATGAGATAGAACCGGACATTGAACCGCTTGCGGGCCGTGCCCACCGGGTTCATGCCGGATTCATACGCCATGCCCTTGACGCGGCCCGCGCGGCGCGGGCCGATGAGCAGCGTGCCGACGATGTTGACGACGGCGAACGTGATCGCCATGCCCAGAATCAGGGCGATGGGCAGATACGAGTCCAGTTCAACCCAGCCGAGGGTCCACATGGGCGGATGATACGCGGGTGTGGGCGGGAAAGTCGAAACTATGGCAGCACCTTGATCGGGACGTAGCCAAGCACGATGGTCTTGACCCCGATGCCGCGGAAACGGATCGTCACGCGCGGCTTGACACCACCTTCAACGGACAGGATTTCACCTGTACCAAACTGCGGGTGAATCACGCGAAGCCCGGGCTTGAACTCGCCTTCGCCCGCGTCGGCGGAGTCCTCGCCATAATGCTCAACTCCACCATCGCCAAAGTCACTCCACTCCGACTGACCCGAGCGATCCTGCCAGTTGACCACGGCCAAGTCAATCTCACTAAGGAATCGGCTGGCCATGGTTCGTTCCGAGATGCCGCGCTGGGTGCGCCGGGCCGCGCTGGTGATCAGCAGCCGTCGCATCGCCCGCGTGATGCCCACGAACGTGAGGCGTCGTTCCTCTTCCATTGCGTCTTCGTGGTCGAGCGCACGATGCCCGGGCAACACGCCCTCTTCCAGCGCGATCATCGCCACGCCGGCGAACTCGAGGCCCTTGGCCGCGTGCAGCGTCATGAGCGTCACGGCCCCCTGATCCGGATCCACCGTGTCGGCGTCTGCGACGAGGGCGACGGACTCGAGATACGCCCGCAGCAGCGCGTGCAGACTCGGCGGCGATGGCTCGTTGGCGTTCGTCGCCGGCGGGCCGAACGCGGGGTCGGAATCCGGGTCATACTCCAACTCGAAGTCGGCCGCGGCGGAGATGATCTCGTGGAGATTCGCGACGCGAGATTCTTCAGCCTCGGTCGGCGTTCGCGCGGCCTGTTGGCGATACATCGACTCCAAGCCGGATTCGGTGATGACCTGTCGCACAAGTTCGGTCAGCGTCGTCGCGACCTGATCGCCGAAAAACGTGCCCTTGCCGGACCACGCGTCGATCTTGGCGACAAATCCGGCGACGGCCGTCTTGGCTCTCGCGTTAAGTTTGTCGATCGCGGCGGGTTCGCGCATGGTTTGAAGCAGCGGTGTGTTGAGGCTCGTGGACCATGACTCAAGATGTGCAACCGTCGCGTCGCTGATGCCTCGGGCCGGCGTGTTGATGATTCGGCGCACCGAGACATCATCGGCCGGATTCGCCAGCACGCGCAGATAGGCCAGGGCGTTCTTGACTTCTTCCCGCTGATAGAAGGCCGTGCCGCGCGCGACGAGATATGGAATCCCCGCGCGGCGCAGGATGTCTTCCATCACGCGGCTGAGCGCGTTGTTTCGATAGAACACCGCCAGATCCCGCCACGCGGGACCGTCGGGCGCATCGTGCAGTTCGCGCAGCCAGTCTCGCACGATCATCGCCTCATGATGTTCATCGCGGCAGAGCGTGATCTCGACGGGTTCGCCGCCCTCGCGCCGCGTGAACAGCGGCTTGTGCTTGCGCATCGCGTTATGCTTGATGAGCGAGTCCGCGGCCTTGAGAATCGGCGCCGTCGAACGGAAGTTCTCGCCCAGGGCGATGACCTTTGCGGTGGGATATCGTGACTCAAATTCGAGGATGTTCGAGATGTCCGCGCCGCGCCATGCGTAGATGGACTGATCGGGATCGCCGACGACGCAGATGTTCGGCCCATCGCCAGCGCCGGCCAGCAGCGACGCGATCTCAAACTGCACGCGATTGGTGTCCTGATACTCATCAATCAACAGGTATCGCCAACGCGACTGACACTCCGCGCGAATCTCGACCTTCTGCTTGAGCATCGCCGACACATGCATGAGCAGATCGTCAAAGTCCACCGCGTTGGCCGAAGTCAGCGCGGCCTGATACGCCCGATAGACCCGCGCCACGGTCTTGCCATAGAAGTCCCGCGCAGCGCCCGCGAACAGGTTCGGATCCTGCGACGCGTTCTTCGCACGACTGATGGTCTCAAGCACGCTGCGCGGCGGAAAGTTCTCTTTCGAAACATCGAGCGCGGCCAGCGTCCGCTTCATCAGGTCAAGTTGATCGGCGGAGTCGTAGATCGCGAAGTCCGGCTTGAGGCCCGCGATGCCGGAAACTTCGGCATATCGCCGCAGCAACCGGGCGCACAGCGCGTGAAACGTCGTCACCGTCAGGCCGCGGGCCGCGCTTTCGTCGCTCCCCACCGCGTCGAGCGCACGCTGACGCATCTCGCCCGCCGCCTTGTTCGTAAACGTCACCGCGAGAATCGACCACGGCGGCACGCCCGTTCGCACGAGGTGCGCGATGCGCCGCGTGATGACCCGCGTCTTCCCAGAGCCTGCGGCCGCGAGCACCAGCAGCGGACCCTCCGTGCAAAGCACGGCGTCGCGCTGCGGGCCTGTCAGGTCCGCAAGCAGTGGATCAGCGCCGTCCGAGAGATCGCGCTGGGCTTGGTCGCGCATGGATGGAGCGTAGGTCGGCGTCGTCATGTCGCCGCCGCCATCGGACGCCTCTTGTTCGTCCATTCACGCCGTGGGCGAGAGCCGGGCACTTCCACGGCCATGCCATCGCGCACGCGTACCGACGCGGGGCCAAGCAGATCGACGAGTTTCTGCGTGAGCAAGGCCGTGGGCCGGATGCGCAGCGGCGGCTCGGGCGCGAGGATGGTCGTTTCCTGCGGCGACTCGATGACGAACTCAACGGGGAAGAGCGCGCCATCATCCGCGATCGCTCCGCCGCGCGTGTGGCCGTTGCCGGCGGGCAAGCCCGCGTGGGAATCGGTCGCGGTTGCAAGCAGATCTCGCACGCTACGCAGTGTCGTCGTTGCACTTGACCCTAGATGCTCGGTGCGAATCGTCAGTCGCAGGCGTCCCGGAAGCAGGGGCACGCCGTCGATGGGCACAGCCCGCTCGACGATGAGTTGCGCATCGCCGCGCGAGTGATCCACGCGCCCCAGCATGAACACGCTCGCGTCCGCCTGTACCACGTCCGCGAGTTGCGCAAAGACATCCGCGAACAGCACCGCGTCAAGCGTGCCTTCGCGATCTTCAAACGTCACGATGCCCATCTTCTGCCCGGCCGAGCGGCCTTGTTTGACAATGAGCGACCGCACCGACTGAATCGTCCCGCCGAGCACAGCGCGGGAATCCTGCGGGGCTTTCTTCACTGACTCCGTCGTGGCCGTGGCGAAAACCTCAACCCACGATGACCACCGTTCAAGCGGATGGCTGGAGAGAAAGAAGCCCAGAATGCTTTTCTCTCGCGCGAGCATGTCGGCTTCCGACCACGCAGGCACGCGGGCGAGCGAAATCGCGGGCTTCACGGCCGGTCCGGCATCATCACCGCCGCCGCCAAAAAGGCTGCCCTGCCCGGCCGCACGATCCGACGCGGCGCGAGACGCCGCGGACATCGCTTGCTCGATCGACGCCACCAGTGCGGCGCGATTGGGTCGCCCGTGGATGCCGTCGAACGCGCCGCAGACGATCAGCGCCTCGATCGTCGCCTTGTTGATGACGCCCGCGCCGCGCACCAGCACACGCTCGCAGAAGTCGAAGATTGACGTGTATGGCGATGTGGGCTTGTCGATGGCGACGTGTTCGCGTGGCAGCGCCGTGATCGCGGCAGCCGCATCGCTCGCATCCGCATCATCAGGTTGTGGTGATTCCGCGTCTCCATCGCGAGCGGCCATGATGGCCTCAATAGCCTTCTCTCCCGCGCCCTTGATCGCCTTGAGGCCAAACCGCACATGCCCGTGGTGCGCATCGCGCGGCTCATCCTCTTCAAACACGACTGTGAAGTCCGCCTGCGACAGGTTCACATCCGGCGGACGAACCTCCACGCCTGTCTTCGCAACGTCCGCAACCTTCGATGGCGAATTCGACGGCGTGACAAATCGTGTGCCGCGGCAGTCGTTCAAATACGGAATCCAGTCCGCCGTCTTCTGCGCTGAGGATTCATACGTCAGGAACGCGGCCATGTACTGATTCGGGAAGTACGTCTTGAGATACGCCGTCTGATACGCCACGATCGCATAGCCCGTGCTGTGGCTCTTGTTGAAGCCGTAGCCCGCGAACTTGAGGATCAGCGCGAACAGGTCTTCCGCGCCCGATTTCGAGAGACCCTGCTTGACCGCGCCGTCGATGAATCGCGGGCGCTCGGCGTCGATCTTCTTCTGCTGCTTCTTGCTGATCGCCTTGATGAGCGTGTAGGCCCCGCGCAGCGGTATCCCGCCGAGTTCATGCACGATCTGCATGACCTGTTCCTGATACACCATCACGCCATACGTCTCGGCCGTGTGCTTGTCCACGATCGGGTGAATGCTCGGCACGGCATCTTCGCCGTGCTTGCGCCGGTTGTAATCGGGAATCAGGTCCATCGGACCCGGGCGGAAGAGCGCGTTGGCGGCGATCAGGTCTTCAAGCCGGTCGGGCTTCATCTCAACGAGCAAACGGCGCATGCCTCCCGATTCAAACTGGAACACGCCCGTCGTGTCGCCGCGCCGGAAGAGTTCAAAGACCGTCTGGTCGTTGGCGATGAGTCGATCAAGATCGAGCGGATGGGCGGGTCGCACGCCGCGATGATCGGCCTGTCGCCACTGTTCGAAGTCCGCGCCGCGTCCGACGCCTTCCCAGATCGCCTGTTCCGGCAGCGTTTCGCGAATCAGGCGCTTGCAGCGTTCGAGCGTTGAGATCGTGCGCAGGCCGAGGAAGTCCATCTTGAGCAGGCCCATCTTCTCGCACGTCGGGCCGTCCCATTGCGTGACGATTTCATGCTCGGCCGCGCCGGTTTGCTTATACAGCGGCACGACTTCATGCAAGGGGCGTGTCGCGACGATGACGCCTGCGGCGTGAACGCTGGCGTGCCGGGCCTGGCCCTCGATGCCGCGCGCGTGATCGACAAGTTGCGTGATGCGATCCGCGCCGACGTGTTGGCCGGGCGGAAGATCCTTGTTGATCCTCTCGAGCGCCTGGGTTTCGCCGCGATACAGGGCCGCGAAATCCGGCTCCTGGGTCAGCGCTTCGTCGAGCGTGACGCCGAGTTGCTCGGGGATCATCTTCGCGACGCGATCCGCCACGGGCAGCGACACGCCGAGCACTCTCGCCACATCGCGGATCGCCGCACGCGCCTTGAGCGTTCCGAACGTGATGATCTGCGCGACATGGCCATACTTGCGACGCACATAGTCAATCACGGCCGCACGGCCATCCTGACACAGATCGATATCAATGTCGGGATACTCGCTTCGATCGGGATCGGTGAATCGTTCAAAGAGCAGGCCGAATCGCACGGGGCACGCGTTGGACAAGCCGAGCACATAACCGACCATGGTTCCGACGCCCGATCCGCGGGCGAGGGCCGGCACGCCATGCTCGCGGCCCCAGTTGACGAAGTCCCAGACGATGAGGAAGTACGCGCTGATGTCTTTGTCGCACAGCACCTGAAGTTCGCGTTCGAGTCGAGCGTTGATCGCGGCGAAATGCGCGGCATCGGCGGGCAGGAGTCGCTGGCCGCGTGCCTCCGCGACGCCCGGGCCATAGCGCCACACCGCGCCCGCGTCCGCGAGCATGCGCAGGGCGGTGTCGCATTCATCCTTGGCCACGCGCAGGGCACGTTCTCGTTCTGCCGCGTCGGACTCCTGGTCAACGATGAATGGCCGCACCTCAAACTGCTCGCAATACGCGCGGTACCACGCGGTCAGATCACCGGCGAACGCGGGATCATCCCATCGCGGCATGTCATCCCACTCGCCGCCGAGCCTCGCCCCCCCCCGACGCCCGACGCGCACCAGCGGCGCGTGACTCGCCCCGATCGGCAGTTCGACGTTGCATCGCTCCGCGATGCGAATGGTGTTGTCGCAGGCTTCGCGGCCATCCTGGCCGTAGTGCCCCTCGAACATCTCGCGCATCTCGGCGGGACTCTTGACATACAGGTCCGTCGGATAGTGCAGTCGATCCGGTTCATCCTTGTTCTTGGCCATCGAGATGCAGATGAGCGTGTCGTGCGCATCGTGGTCTTCGCGGCGCAGGAAGTGCGAGTCATTGTCGCAGACGATGGGCAGGTCGAGTTCGCGGGCCAGCCGCAGCAGATGCTTGTTGATCGCGTTCTGCTCGGGGACGTGGTGCTGAAGTTCGATGTAGAAACGCGGGCCGGAGGCCGTGGGCGTGAAGGTCTCGGCGTGCCATCGCGCGCTTTCGACGGCCTTGTTCCAATGCGCGATGTCCTGCGAACGCTCAAACGCGAGGAGGTATTCGCCGATCTCGCTGCCGAGGTGGCCGTTGATGGCGATGAGTCCCTCGTTGTGTGTGCGCAGGAGTTCGCGGTCAATGCGCGGCTTGTAATAGAAGCCGGTGAGAAACGCTTCTGAACACAGCACGAGCAGGTTCCGCCATCCGACGATGTTCTCGGCAAGCAGCACGAGGTGAAACCCGCCATCGCTGACGCCCGTGTGTGTGCGATCGTGCCGATCGCCGGGCGCGACATACGCCTCGACGCCGAGAATCGGTTTGATCCCCGCCTCACGCGCGGCTTGATAAAACGCAACCGCGCCGAAGATGTTCCCGTGGTCCGTTACGGCCACGGCGTTCATCCCCAACTCCTTCACCCGCGCGACAAGTCGATCGACCCGATTCGCGCCATCGAGCAGCGAATATTCGCTGTGCAGGTGCAGATGGACAAAGCCGTCGGTGGGGGGGGAAGCGGTCGCCCCTACGGGTGGCGTCTTGCGTGGCATGGCGGAAGTCCGGGGTACAACATGTTGAGGGGATAATCTCCCAGTGTACGCCGCAGATGCACGTTGGTCCGAATGCCAAACCTCCGGCGACAGGTTGTTCACGATCGTGAACGGCGGAGGGTCCGTTTCCGTAGAATGAGAAGATGGAGAACGACTTCCGCAATGCCTGGGGGAACTACGGTTCTCGGGTCCGAATGGCCACGAACTGGCGATCGATTTGCGCCAAGCCCACGATCGGCCAAAGGATTCTCGGGGCTTTGATCGCCGCGGTCATCCTTGGTCTTCTTGTGCTGATTCTCGTTCCCGCGTTGGTCATCGGGACGGGGTTGCTGCTGATCGGGGCTGGGGTGTACGGCGTGCGAGCCGGGCTGGCGCGGCTGACGGGGAAACGGCGATTCTCAGAGGGTCGGCGAAACGTCCGCGTGATCGTGCGGGATGACGCGATCGTGTAGTTCGTCTCACGCAGATCGAACGCCAAGTCCGCTCATGTCGGGCTGAAGAGTTTGCTGCCCGATGTCTGACCGGTGAAACTGGCGGTGGGTGGAGCCGTATACTCGGGCGATGCCCGCTGTTCTGCGATGGCTGCTTCGCGTCGGACCCTTGAACCCCATCACCGTGCGCCTCGTGCAGAACGGTTCGAGGCGGGTCAAGCACATGTACGTGCGCTCGGCGTACCTGGCGGCGCTGGTGCTGGTGCTGCTGTGGATGCTCATCGCGACGACATCGGCGGGCGACTTGAGTTATCGCGAGTTGGCCAAGGCGGGTGCGGAGAGTTTCACCTGGATCGCGTATCTCCAGATCGCGCTGATCTGCATTCTGGCGCCGGTGTTCATGGCCGGGGCGATCGCGCAGGAAGCCAATCCGCAGACGTGGAACATTCTGCTGACGACGCCGATGTCGGCGCTGCAGATCGTTGTTGGCAACCTGGTCGGACGGTTGTTCTTCATCCTTGCACTGCTTGTGGCGAGCATGCCGCTTTTTGCGCTGACGCAGTATTTCGGCGGCGTGCCGGGGCGGGCGATCTTCGCGAGTTATCTCGTGGCGGGGAGCGCTGCGCTGCTGGTGGGCGCCATCGCCGTGGCGTTGTCGGTCAGTCGTCTCGTCGGCAAGCGAGCGGTCTTTGCGTTCTATGTCTCGGTCGTGAGTTACATCGCGGTGACGTGGGCGCTGGATGCGTGGCTGCGTGCGGCGGGACAGGCCGCACAGGGCACGGCCGGGGTCACGTGGATGACGGCGATCAATCCGTTTCTCTCGCTGCACGCGCTGCTGAACCCATCGTCTTATCCGCGGGCGCCGGAAGGGTCGATGCGCGGGATCGCGCGGTGGTTCTTTGAGCATCCCGTCTCGACCTGGTGCTGGGGGAGCGTGCTGCTGTCGATGGGGCTGATCGTGGTGTCGATGGTGACGGTGCGCCTGGGCGGGATTCAGATGCTCAGCGTGCCCGGGCGCATCCCGTGGTATCGAACGATGCTCGGTCTGGGCGCGAAGGGTGCGGAACATCGTCCCCCGCGCTCCGTCGGACACAATCCCATCGCCTGGCGCGAGGCGTCCGCGCGGAACGCCACGCTCGGTCGCATCATCGCGCGGTGGGCCTTTGTCGCAGTCGGACTGTTGTGGGGCATCGCCCTCGTTGCGTGGTATTACGGCGGCTCCATGACCACGCGAGATTTCAAACTCGCCCTCATGTCCACCGTCTGGGCCGAGATCGCCGTCACTGCGCTCGTCGCCATCAACATGTCGGCCACGGCCGTCAGTCGCGAACGCGAGGATGGCACGCTCGATCTCATTCTCACGACGCCGATCACGCCGGGGCAGTATCTCACGGGCAAGTTGCAGGGCGTGATTGCGTACCTGGTGCCGATGATGGCCGTGCCGCTGGGGACGCTGGCGATGGCGGGCATCTTTGTGATTGCGGGGGGATTTGGCGGGAGCGGTGCGGTGTTGATTGAGGACACGCCGTTTGGATTCATGGCGCCGGTGCCTCGTCCGGTGGTGCTGCCGGAGGCGATTCTGGTTGCGCCGCTGGTGGTTGTGCCGTTCATCGCGTTCTGCGTGATGGTCGGGTTGCACTGGTCGCTGCGCAGCAAGGGCACGCTGGCGAGCGTGGTTGGCACGGTTGGCGTGGTGGGGGCGGTGTCGGGTGTGGTTGGGTTGTGCGGGTGGAACGCGGGGCCGGGCGTGCCGGTGCTGGGGCCGGTGCTCTCGGCCATGAGTCCCGCATCAATGGTTTACACGTTGATCGAACCGGCCACGGCCATGCGCGAGACCGTCACCAACGCGACGAACACGCTGGCGCCTGCGCGGACATCCTTGATCGTCGGCGCGGCGATCGCGGCCGCGGCCTACGCGGCGGCCGTGTACATGATTCACGGCGCGATGGTGCGTCAGTTTGACACGACGGTTCGCAAACTCGCGGGCGTGAAGTAAGCGCGTCACTTGATCGCGTGCTGGCCGCGCTGGGCGCGGGCCGCGTTGAGGGCGATGATCGCAGGCGGGTGCTTTCGCAGCAGTTTGATGAGTTGCGAGGGCGTACACAGCAGCCTGGCCGCGGCCTTGGCCGGATCAAGTTCACACTGCCACAGGTTGTCCATCGCCTCGGCGAGCATGGCGGGGAAGTCCTGATGCTCGTCATTGCACGCGATGCGCCCGTCGTGACAGCGCGAGATCCACAGGGCCGATCGCGCATCGCCGGCAGGAACGGGCGTGCGTAGTTCAGTCGCGAGGATCAATCGAAGTCGCCGGAGTGCCATGCGCTGGTTCTCGACCGCGCTGCGTCGCTCGCCGGCCTGGGCGACATGGCCGGTTGGGATGTGCTTGAGCGTGATGCGTGTTTCGACCTTGTTGCGATGCTGCCCGCCGGGGCCGGAAGCGCGATCGCGCGAGGTCTCACACTGGGCGAGAAGTTGATCGGGATCGAGGGCGGCCGGGTGCATCACGCGCTCGTTGTCGGGTGGGCCTGAAGGTGAAGATCGGCGAGATCGCCGCCGAGCAGGTGATGGTGCGCGAGTCCCGCGATCATCGCCGCGTTGTCCACGCACAGCGAAAGGGGGGGGAGCGACAGGTGGATCCCGTGCTTTGCCGCGAATGCTTCGAGCGATGCGCGAAGTCGTGAGTTGGCCGAGACACCCCCGCCAACCAGGAGCGCCCTCACGCCGGCATTGGATTCGATCACACGACCGAGTTTGAGGATGATCGACTCCACCGCGGCCCTTTGAAAACTCGCCGCCAGATCGCGGCGCTGGTCATCCGACAACGCGGCGGCCTCGCGCGGGAATGAACCATCACGCGCGGGTACGCCGCGCGCCGCGTACAACACCGCCGTCTTGAGTCCTGAGAACGAAAAGTTCAGCGATTCACGGCCGAGGCGGCTGATGGGCAGGTCAAACGCGCGGTCATTCGCGTCCGGCGACGACGCGAGTCGATCCAAGGCCGGGCCGCCCGGGTATCCGAGATCAAGGATCGCGGCGACTTTGTCGAAGGCTTCGCCCATGGCGTCGTCGATGGTTGCGCCGAGTCGGGCGATCCGTGTGGGTGATTCGCATGAGTAGACGGCCGTGTGCCCGCCACTGACCACCAGTCCCAGCGCGGGATAGGTCGCATCAAGGGGGGGGGATGGAGCGGCTTCGCCGGGCATCCGCAGCAGGCCAGCGTATAGGTGCGCATGCACATGATCGACGGCGATGAGCGGCTTGCTCAAGGACCACGCCAGCGCTTTGGCCGCTGCGACGCCGACCAGCAGCGAGCCGATGAGTCCGGGCCTGTTTCCCACGGCCACCGCCGTGATGTCCCCGAGCGTCACGCCCGCGTCGCGCAGCGCGGCCTGAATCACCGGTGTGATCTGCTCGGCGTGTGCCCGCGAGGCGATCTCCGGCACGACGCCGCGAAATTCCGCATGCAGGTCATGCTGCGATGCGATGACGCTTGACATCACGACGTCGCCATCGCGAACGATCGCGGCCGCGGTCTCATCGCACGATGTCTCGATACCGAGGATCAGCGATGGCTGCGGCCTGGCGGTCACGGTTGCTCCGTCGCGTCTTCTTCGACCGGTTCAACGCCCGCGCGAATGAGCCATCGCTCGAGTTCCTCGTTGGTGATGCGCAGGTTCGCGATGGACTTGCCGTCGGGGCCGATGACTTCCAGTCGTCCGCCGGTGATGTCGAGTTCATCAGACCACAGGTCGGGCGCCGCGTCGGCGACGATGCCGCGCACGCTCAGGTCCTCAATGCGCCGGCTCACGCGGGCGAGTTCATCGAGCAATCGCTCCCGGGCGGATTCCGCCACGCGAAGTTCGGTCGCCAGCAACTCATCGCCCGTCGGGGGATCACCCCCCGTGGACTGCCACTCGCCGGTGTCGATGCGAATCTGCACCGCGCGAAGCGAGGCCGCGAGTTGCTGGTCCTTCTGACGTTCGATGATCCACTGCGGGTCTGACCAGTTTCCGGTCTCGGCGGGCGAACCGCGAATGACATCATCATCGCGGCGCTGGAGCATCATCGCGATGTATTCATCGTTGGTCAGCGGCACATGGAACCCGGGCGTGGGATCAACGCCCCATTCCGTGGCGTCGTCAACGCGATGGATGCTGCGTCCGGTGGGCAGGTAATAGCGCTGCTCGGTCAGTTTGATCTGGCCGCCGTTGGCGGAAGGAAGCCGCTGCACGCCCTGCACACTGCCCTTGCCAAAACTCCGCGAGCCGACGGCGATGGCGCGATCGTTCTCGACCAGCGCACCGGCGACGATCTCCGACGCGGAGGCCGATTGCCCATCAATCAACACCGCAATCGGAAAGTCCGGGAGTGTTCCTTCGGGCGTCGCTCGCGCGACCTCTTCCGGGTGCGCACGGCCCTTCATCGACACAATCACGCCCTTGCGCAGAAACATGTCCGCGATGGCCACCGCCGGGTTGAGCAGCCCACCGGGATTCGAGCGTACATCAATGATGAGTCCGCCGATGCCAGCCGGATCGCCGAGGCTGGCGATGGCGGCGGCGACTTCTTCATCCGTTCCGGCCGTGAACTGCGTGATTCGGACATAGCCGATGCGCCGCGTCTCGTCGAGCACATGGCTCCACTCGCCGTTGATGCCGGTGCGATGGACACCCTTGACGGTTCGGGTGACGATGAGCTCGCGTGTGAGGGTGATGGGGATTCGCTCGCCCTTGCGTTCGACGATGATGTCCACCTTCGTGCCCGGTTCGCCGGTGAGGATCGCGACGCATTCATCCGGGCTGAGGCCGAAGGTTGACGTCTCGCCGATCTGCACGATGCGGTCGTCGGCCATGATGCCGGCGCGATATGCAGGCGAATCCTCCAGCGGCGACACGACCGTGAGCCAACTGTCGCGAACGACGACCGACACGCCGATGCCGACATACTCGCCTGTGAGATCCTTCGTGAAGTCCCGCGTTTCGGCCGGGGGCACGTAGAAACTGTTGGGATCGTTGAGCGCTTCGATCATGCCGCGCATCGCGCCGAGTTGCAGCGCCTTGTCATCGGGGGCATCGACGTACCGCGCGCTGATGTACGCCTTGGCTTCGATGAGCGGGTCGAAGAATGAGTAGTCGCGCTGGTTCAGCGCGAGCGTGGAGCCGAGTACGGCCACGCCCAGAATGCCAATCAACGCCGCTTGTCCGATGATGCGACCCTTCATGCGCGGAATCCTCCGTGAACTGACCGAATCCTAGGCGAAGCGACGGCCATCGCGAAGCGCCATCCCGCGCCGAGAGGCGGGCGGGACGCCCGCCCCACCGGATCCACTTTCATCTCGCGATGCGCCTTCACGCGCCGACGCGACCGTCGGATCGGTTGGTTCGCATCACCTCGATGATCGGGCCGAATCGCGGATCGTCGCGGATCGTGGCGAACGCCGGGTCGTTCATCACCTGTTCGGCGCGACTCCAGCCTGCGGTGGCCGCACGCGACAGCGCGTCGAGGGTTGACTCCGCGTCGCCCAGGGCGGCGTGAAATCGGGCGAGGCGATACCAGTCGCCGGGGCGCTGCGTTCGCTCGGCCATGCGCGACTGAAGTTCCACGGCCCGCAGCCACGCCCGCCGCGCGGCGTCGAGGTCGTTGGCCGTCGCCTGATAGTTGCCCAGCGCGTACCACCCGATCGAATCGCGCGGGGAATCTTCAAGCCACCGGGATTGAAGCGTGATGGCGCGAGCAAAGTCTCCTCGCCCGGCCGCGTCCGCCGCACGCTGCGCATCGTTCGTTTCGGCGGCGCGTGTAGCGCTGCGCTGCGGCGCGGAGGGCGTCGCGGTGGCGATGGTCCACAGCGCGGCCGTAAGGCCACACGCCCCGGCCGCCAGCAGAATCGATCGCACACTGCCCAACCCGTGCATCCCTGAGTATAGAAGTACCTGTTCCACCGGTGGCATGGGCTTCTCGCTCTGAGAGCCGGTGGCGCAGGCCTCTCGCCTGTGCGTATCGGCCCTGTCTCCGGGGCGTGATTCTGGGACGCCTGATCGCGCCGACGCCGTTATGGACCTGCGCACGTCAAACGCGGCGAAGTGTCACGCCCATGATGCCGACTTCGCCCTCACACACGCCCCTGACGCCCGCAGATCGTGGCAAACGCCGCGGGGCGTGGCATGCTCATAGTCCCGCCGCAAGCCTGGGTCGGCAGCACGGCGGGACACATGGGGAAGGGGAAAGACATGAAGATCAGCGCTATCGCTCTCGCCACGCTTGCACTCTCATCGGCCGCGTCCGCGGATATTCTCACCGCCACATGGACCAGCCAGCACAGCCAGGGAACCAGCGTCGAAGTCGCCGGTGACGCCCGCAACATCAAGACCGTCACGTTCAACTGGACACGCATCGACTCGCCAGGCCCGAACATCGACGACACCATCGCCCAGCACTTCACGACCTACTGCATCGAGATCAACGACACCGTCGGCTCCTTCGGCAGTCCGCATGAGTACGACGTGCTCACACCGGCAGAGGCGGGATTCTCAGCGCTGCAGGAACTGCTCTTCGGGCGTCTGTGGGCTTCGTTTCAGCCGCTTGTGAATGACAAGACAACTTCGGCCGCGTTTCAACTCGCGATCTGGGAGATCGCCATCGACGGCGACGGCAACATCGCCAGCGGTGACTTCCAGGCGTTCTCGCCCAGCACGGCCGTGGCGCTGGCGGATACGTGGCTGAGCGAGATCACGGATGCGAACTACGCAGGCGGATATGTTCCGATGCGTGTGTTGTTCAGTGAGACGAAGCAGGATCAGATCACCGCGGTTCCCTCGCCCGGATCGCTGGTGCTTCTGGCCCTTGGTGGGATGCTGGCGGTTGGCCGTCGGCGTCGGTAAGAGACCCCACACACCCGGGCGGCGTCGCGGCATGCATTGTGCCGACCCACTCGCTTGACCCGCCCTGAAAGAGCCGCCCCAACCGGGCGGCTCTTTCCGTTGGGTGGCCCGCTCAATCCGTGAGCGGGCCGTGCATGGGCGCATGAGAGATCCCCCGCGAAGGATACCGACTCGACTACTCGCCAGCCCGTTTGAACGGGCCTTGGCCGGTCGGACAGAACGATGTCGAACTCCGAGTCTTCGGATGGAATGGAAGTGTGTGAAGCATCGAAGTCAAGGCGACTTCGATGGCACGGCCGTCCTTCCTGTGTACGACTCGT